>JBMYNT010000051.1:0-12020 GCA_049598575.1 Candidatus Poseidoniaceae archaeon
TGCTCAATCCGTTTGGCAAATCGATGTCGATGAACCACTCGATGAAAACGGCAGGATGCCGAAAGCCGCGAAATCGTTTTTCAGATCACTCGCTTATCTCGGCGCTATGTTCTTCTCATTGGTGGTCATTTCATTCATTCCACCAACGTGGTTAGGCATCCTTGGTCCGTTAGCGTAAATGGCGCGGTGAGGGAGATTCGAACTCCCGAGGGACTTAACCCACTGGATTAGCAATCCAGCGCAATGGCCAGGCTATGCGATCACCGCAGCGAAGCGAGCCACCAGCAGTTTAGTCATGAATATGACGGTGTCTTTCTCAACCAATCATTCGAAGAAATCTTCGAAGTCATCGGCCATGTTTCGTGTTGCCTGATTGCGCTTTCGTGCTGCGAGGATGCGCTTCAGGCGGGCACCACGCTTGATCGTGAGCGGAATGAACAATGCGTTGAGTACGACGAGGATGAGAACGGCAATACCTGCTGTCTGGAATTCTCCTACTTTCGTATAGTCAAGAACGTCCTGGAACCATGGAACACCAAGCGGTGGTTCCGGTGGAGCAGGTTCTTCCGGAATCAAATGCTGATTATAGTCCCACCATTGGTCTTCAATCTTCACTCGCAAGATGTTGTCACTCGGTAGTTCAAACGTGTTCTCATTTCCTTTGGAATCAACCGGTGCAAGTACGTAGTAGTATGTACGCATTGGACGAATGCCGTCAACTTCGAGTCCGGATTGGTCAAAAGACCCTTGCTCACCTTGCACGCCCACAAGGCCGGTGACCAGAGGTGTTGCAAATCGGAGATCGATTTGCGATGGTTCAACATCCATTCTGTAGATGTTCCATGTGACGCCACCATCTTCTTCGTTCGCAGGCCATGTCCACGTCAAATTCAACTCATAGCAAGCGTTCCAATCTTGTTGCATATCGTAGCATTCAGTGGAATTGGTGAATCGGTACGTGTAACTGAACGACGAGACGGCACTCGTTGGTGGAAGTGCATCACCACAAAGTCTGGATGAACCGTCTTCTTCCATGACAACGTTGATTCGTGACGTATCGGGTACGCCAGCCCGATTGGTCGGTAGAATCGCGTAGGATGCACAGGTTCCGGTTTCGAGTGAAACTGGGTCGACCCAACCTTCAGAATCGGTTGGTACCAACTCCACGCCGCTATCAGCCAACAACTCTGCCCAGAGGTTCTGGTTGGTTTCTACTGTGGGGTCGGGGAAGATTGTTCCTACCGATTCATCGACAGTGAGCCTGTAAATTTGCCAACCACCGAGATATGGGTTCTGAATATCGCCTTGTGGCGTCCACGTGAGTTCGATGGCTCCCCCGACCAGCTTGTTATGGGTGAGGTTGGAAAGGGACACGTTCGGTTCAGGAAGGGCTCCAATGACGAGGACAATGGTGTTGGAATGAAGGTTCAGGCTGATGTTCTCTAGGCCATCGTAGGCGAAAAAGTCCGGCGATTCGAGGTAATCCCAAAAGGTGCTGTCCAACGAGCTGAGTTCAAGGAATTCAACAGAATCGTGAGGGATTGAATCAGGTAACAATGCTGAGAGGTTGACATCGAGTTCAAGGGATTGAAGTTGAGCTGACTGAAGTTCATTTTCAAGTTGCATGACCTTGAAATCCATGATCATCAAAGGCTCCTTTCCTCCTGCAATGTTGTAATTGAATCCTTCAATTGGCAACAATACATCGTACACAAATTGTGCTTTATCGAGTGAAACGGCCGAACCGCTCATCAGTGGTTGTTCATTGATGAGGACCTCATCGATGATGGAAATGGTTGCATGTGCTTCGGCAGTGAAGCCGAGGGCATCTTCGACATAGAGTCCAATGTCGTAATCTTTCAATGGGAAGGAAGATGCATTGATGGAAATGGATTTTCCATATCCTATTGTAATGACTGTATCAAGCACCCATGTGTAATTCAGAGGTTCTGCTGCGACGGTGTTGGTAACGGCTGTTAATTCGATGGCATCAGCAGTGGTGTAGGTTCCAGAGATTGAATTCATGGTAATGAGTGGAAGAATGTCTCCAGCGAGGATTGAGGTGAATTCGATCAACGTGTTGTCGGAAGGGGCCGTGTCGGGCCTTCCATCGAAGGTTGTTGGCATGTAGATGCGTAGTTCCTTTCCTTCTCCCACCTTGGTGAGGTTGAACATACACGTTGACGACTCGGATGGTCCAAGTTTGTCAATATCGCATGTCTGGAGATATTCAGATTCACCAACCGCATCGAACATTTCGAAGGTGATGGAGAAATCCTCGACGGTGAAATTCCCGATGTTCTCAACATCGACCGAGAGCATGTCTTCTCCGTAGTAATAGTTCGGAGATGAGGGGTTGTGCGAGGGATACATGCTTGCAATTCGAAGGTCGAGGGTGTTATCGAGGACAATCTCAACTTCAGCGAGATCGTTGTAATCGTTGAGATCGCCATTGAATGCGCTTGCACTGTCGATGAGACCGAATTCGAAGATGTACCTCCCCGGGACGGAGTAGTTGAGAGCAGGCAAGGAAATGGTGTACGGTTGCTCATATCCACCGGCTGGTAGCGTTGTAACGCTTTGATTGGCTGTGGCAACGAGTGTACCATCAAGCTCTCGCAAGTTCCAGCCCATGTAAGCGATCAAACCACACTCGCCACAGGTATGAGCGGTACCTGAGATGCTCATGACGTAGTCTTGTTCTGTGTTGAGGACGAACTCACCGTTGTATGTATGGAGGCCCGAGAGGGTTTCACGTGGGTCCTGGTCTTGGTCAACGGAGACATCACTGTATTCTGCAGTGAGATTGATGTTGTACGAGAGAACGTCGTCGCTGGTATCAACATCCGCAAACGTGAATTTGAAAACAACTGTGAATGTACCTGTAACACCGTTCGGGTACCATTGCGTTGCATCGCTGAAGTTGTCACTGTCTCCGTTCAGGAGCCCGTTAATGTTGATTTGACCGCTTGCGAGATCGTTTGAAATGCACTGTGTGGCCGTTTTCATGCCCGAACAGATGAACCAGTCCATCGATCGTGTCGAAGTTTGTGGGCCGAGCGCTTGATTCTCAACCTCTGCTGAGAAGGTGATGGGATCGAACGCTGCATAGTTCCTGTTTTCCACTGGACTCTTTCCAGTTAAAATCGCAAGGTCAACCTGTTCGATAGCCGTTGCAGTTGGCAGCGTAACAAGTGCCGACATGAGCGACAAGAGCATCAATGAAACCAGGCCAAGGCTGGTTTTTTTCTTCGCAACAGTCGGTCGCTCCGCTCCTGTCATCGTACGATGGTCGCATGGATGATTCAAAGACTCATCGCATGATTCACGGTAAAATCAACCGGTTCCAAACACCAAATTGTTTGGCAACGTTCATGACATCCTTTGTCGTGGTCACTCCATGGGAGGAGGGGATTGGTCGCAACTTCGAGACGATGAAGACGGACTCACTGCGGTCATTGAATTCCTTTCTGCTTTTACGCTCTTTCTGATGATTCTCACTGCGTTCATGTCCTTGGCCCAGCTCGAAATGGGTTCCAATGATACGGAAATCGATCAAGTCGACCAAGCGGTTGTCTCGAGTCTCGACCGCCTTACGAGTGGTGCAGGATGGTTTGTGCCGAGCGACGGAGAAGACGGCTTGGATTACGCAAATTCAACAGCGGATTGGCATCTTCAGACTGCAGAAGACTTGGAACAAGGGCGGGTTCAAACCGGGCTGATGTTTAACAAACAGGTTGACATGAACCGAATCTCAGCGCTTTCGAACGTGACGCTCGAAGGTTTCTCAAAGGGATTAGGCCTTGACGACGACCTGACTGCATTTTTGCGAATATCCATTCACGCATCTGAAAACGAATCTCGTGTTGGATTGAATTTGTTCGAAGGAGGGGCTGATTTGAGCAATGCTCGAATGGCTTCGACAGCATCGAGTACGGCTCGAATGGGAACCGAATTGGTGCTCATTACACTTGAAGTTCATGATGCTGGTAGGGTAAACGAAAATCTGCAAATGACGGAAGTCATGACGCGTCCAGTCAGTGGCGGTCCTGAATGGATCGAAGTGTACAACGACAACGCCTTTGCAACCAGTCTCTACGGTTGGTCCATCAACACGTCTTCAGGCTCAACATCAAACGAGGTTCTTCTACAAGGCGGTGTTATTCAGGGCCACTCAGTTGCACTTTTCACCGGGTCGTTGGCATCGCAAGAGCAAGGAAATGCATCTCAAATGTTCGATTTGGGTCAATACGGGTTGTTGGGGACTGGTTCGATGAATCTCTTAGATGATGGTTCGGGCGTCATCGAACTCCGCTTCACGCGTCCAGGAAAAGTGAATCCAATTCCCAACTCAAAGGCTGAGTGGGGCCCCCAAGCCGGCTTGCCGGTTGGTCTCAACCAAGTTATCGTCTGGGACGGAACCAACACGATGTCTTCGACAGCATGGTCCGTTCAAACCGGTCCAACGCCCGGTGATGTGTTCTTTGAACCATCAAATGCTTCATGAACTCGATTGGGCTGGGAGAAGCGATAGCCGTGCAAGCCGCATCGACATATTCCCGAGACCGCTGCGTGACCGGTATTCATGGTCTCGATGAAATTCTTCGTGGAGGAATCCCCTATGGCTCCACAGTTCTGGCATCAGGAACGTGTGGTTCAGGAAAAACCACACTCGGTATGGAATTCCTGGTTCGTGGTGCCCTTGCTGGCGAAGCATGTGCTCACTTTACAGCGACAGAACCATCGGTCAAGTTGCTGGAAAACATCCGCCAGTATGCGTTCTTTGACATGAACATGGTCGATACCGGTTTGATCAACGTCTTCGACATGGACGTCCTGTATTCCTGGCTTGGCTTGGACAAATCAACGTTTGACTTGGATGACGTTCACGCCTTGATCAAGTCCATTACCGACATCGTCAACACCATTGGTGTCACTCGTCTCGTCATCGATTCCGTTACGACGCTCTGTTACAAAATCAAGTCCGAGCAATTGATTCGAGATTTTCTTTTCACGCTTGGAAAGAAACTCGCAACACTTGGCTGCACAACAATCCTGATTTCAGAAATTACCTCTGCTACGGAGAACGCTCACTGGTCCTCTTTCGGTGTTGAAGAAGCGATTGCAGACGGCATTGTTGTCATGGGTGACGTTGAGCGTATGGGTCACCTGCTTCGTTTCCTCCAGGTTGTTAAGATGCGTGGTACCTCTCACAGTCGTGCCAAGCACGCCATCGAACTCACGCCTCTCGGTGTTATGCTAACACCGATGCTCAAATGGGGCGCGCAGAGCGATAAAACATCGAGATGGGGTGCCTGAAAATGTTTGAACTCGACCAGCGAATCGCCGAGCAACTTTCGACCATTTCGCTCAACAGCTCGGTTCAGGTGCGTTGCGGCAACTCCAACGCATTCATGGTGACTGCGAGCACCATGTTGCCATTGATGCAGATGTTCGAAATGGGTGGCGTTTACATCTCAGCAAGCAGGGGAGCGGTGGAAATTATCCAAGCGTTTGAGTCGATTGGTGTCGATGTTTCAAACATTCAATTCATCGATTTGGTTTCTTCTGGAATTCTTGGTGGAACCGACGTGAGTTATCCAAACATCCATTTTGTCGATAGCCCAATTATGCTCGAATCGGTTCTCTTGCGTACGCTCTATATTTTGCGAACGACACAAACACAACGAAACTTCGTCTTCCTTGACAGCGTGAATGCGTTGGCCATTTACAACGAAGATCGAATGCTCGCTGAATATCTTCACACCTTCATCAACACATTCCGGCAACGAGAGGTTCTCTCCATCATTCTCAACGTACCAGACCAGACCCCGCCTCTGGTCCTTTCAAATCTAGATTTGTACTGTACTGATTTGGTCGATCGTGGCCAGGTGGTTATTCACTGAGGGGATGAAGCATGCGAAAGAACATCACATTCGATGCAGAAGACGAAGAATTCTTCGGACAAGTGGGCTCGTTTGGAGTTCCAAAGTTCGACAACGAAATGCACGGCGGTGTACCTCGTGGCTTCACAATGGTCGCGTTTACTGAGACAGGATCCGGTGCGGAGTTGTTCGCCAAGCAATTCATTTCGCCTGCTGAAGAATCCGAAAACACACTCTACATCTCAACCAACGAAGCTCAACCTGAAATCGTTCGTGTCTTCAACAAATACGGGTGGCCGCTCGATGTCAATGTTCGTACAATTGGTGAGGAATACAACGCCAACGTTCTTGAAAAAGAATTGCTTGCGAGTCGGTATCGATTGGAAGGTTTCCGCTTGGAAGACATCCAACGACTTGCTCAAACTCGATTCGTTGAGGATTCTACACAAGATTACCTCACAGAAGTTACGAATGAAATCATGGCATTAGGCCCGTACTTCCGAGCGGGTATTGATAGTCTCGATTTCTTCCTTCAGCGAGACGATCCAGGACGTGTTGTCGCTATGATCCGAATGCTGCAGGCCCACACGCAAATGTACCGTGGCCTGCTTCTGATCATGGTCTCTGTCAATGGTCTGCCTGCATCCGTGCGTCAGGAATTGTCAAGCATTGCTGACATGGTACTCACGTTCGGTGTACGAACCATCGGTTCCGATTTTGAAACGTCGATGATTGTTTCAAAGTTCAGAAACGCTCCTGAGAACCTCAAGATGCTTGTGTTCCGTGTAACGCCAGAAGAAGGTATTACGCCAGAAACCGTGGAACGTATCGCTTGATTGGGTCCATGGGCAGAGCGACATCTCCAAAGAGGGCGGAGGCTGCGGGTAAATCATGTCCAAGCGTTCTGCGACCGGCGGCTACGACCCGTCAGGCATCGATCTTGATGCTTGGACGGAGCTTGAGGAACAACTCGAAGCAACCATTCCGAACTACGATCGTGTCAACAAACTGATGACGTTTGGTCAGGACAAGCGATGGCGTCGAAACGTTCGGAATCATGCCACAAAGGGCATGAAAGTGCTTGAAGTTGGATGCGGCCCAGGCAGTTTTGCAGAAGACCTCGTCGGGTTGGATGTGACCTGTCTCGATCCCTCTGACGCCATGCTCAAGGTTGCGAAGAAACGAGTCGATGGCGCTCGTGCTTCACGTGGTGAAGCACCTGCGGCCTATGTACAAGCACTCGCAGAGGACATTCCTTTGGAAGACAATTCGTTTGACATGGTCTTTTGCCTGTTTTCATTCCGAGACTTCCAAGACAAGAAAAAAGGTCTCGAAGAAATCTATCGCGTCCTCAAGCCTGGTGGACAATTGGTCATGTGTGATGCTGGAAAAGCAAACTATCTGCATGGCCTAACGGGGCGAATCTGGATGAGCACAGTGGTACAATGGATGGCTCGATGGGTGACGAAGACGAAGGATCATCCGTGGAAGGGACTGGCTCGTTCGTACACACATTATGGGACCAACAAATACTACAGGAACATGATGAAAGAAGTCGGATTTCAGGATGTCTCTGGACGACTTCTGTATCCGTTCATGATGTCAAGCAGGTTCCGTGGGCGAAAACCGCAATAGTGCGCATCGATTGTTTGAACGAAAGACTCCATTAGCCTCATAAACCCCCTCCCAGTCGCAAAATTACAGTGGTTGTCATGGGTATGGAAAAAGTCCTCCAGAGCATCAAAGAAGCCGAGCAAGCGGCTGAAAAGACGCTTGCCGACGCTCAATCCGAATCGAGCCGAATCGTCAGTGATGCTCGAAGAGATGCTGCTGAACTTGTTGCACAAGCAACCACCGATGCGCAAAGTTCCGTCCAATCGACGCTCGATGCTGCCAAAGAGGCTGCAATGAAGAACGTCAAATCCGTACAAAAAGAAGGTGGAAAAGCCGTTGCATCTGTTGAGTCTGATGCCAGTTCAAAGCAAGATGCGGCCGTCGCCCTCATCGTCGAGAAACTCCTCAATCAGTGAAGTGGTACCATGTTCTCGACCGTCGGAATGTCACGAATGACGCTTGCAGCACCTGTTGATGCAATGGCGGACATTGTACGTGCTTGTTCCGATCTTGGCTGTGTTCACATCGAGGACTACACGCAATTCGAAGAAGGCATCGGAATTGGCCGTGCTATCCAAAGCGAAGATTCTGACAAGGTCAGTGCTATGCTCGTCAAGGTCCGTGCCATCCGAAGCGCCGTTTCTGTGTTCAACTCGAAAGGATCTGTATCAGCATCTTCCGCAAAGTCCACTGCAGAGAAGTTCGAAGCAGAATTGGACAAAGCCCTCGGATACATTGAATCCATTCGTGAAGCGGAAGCCAAAATTGCTACTCTTGAAGAACAAGCACGAATCTTTGAAAAACTTGCTCCGCTCAACATATCACTCGATCTTCTAAGCGGCTACTCCGGTCTCGAGGTTTACGTTGCTGAAACCGCCAACTCTTCCAAGGCCTCGAAGGTCTTTGCAGATCTCAAGAACGATGTTGAGTACATGGCTCCTGCTGGACTCATTGCTGTTGCATGTGCGCCAGACAAAGCCGCTGAGGTTCAAATGGCTCTCGCAGAACTCAATGCAAAGGCCATTCAACTTCCATCGGGCGAAGGAAAGCCAGGTAAGCGTGCATCGGAAGCTCGAAGTGGCATCGAAAAAGCAACTGCATCAATGGAATCCAATCAAAAAGACCTCGACGCATGGGCTGAAAAGAACGGTTCTGAATTGGTCATCGTTGAAGAGTACCTCCAGCGAGAGGATGCTATCTTCACATCGCCTACATCGCTTGCCGTATCCAACCAAGCGTTTGCTCTGGATGCATGGGTTCCTACCAAGAACACTGAACAGGCTCGCTCCAAACTCAAGAACATGGTTTCTCACCTCGAAATCGAAGAGCACGTTGACGATCACCATCACCATGGTGACCATGATGACCACCACCATTCTCCAGAACCGCCAATCGCTTACCAGAACATCGGCCCTGCTGAACCGTTTGAATTGGTTGTCGACCTAGTCGGGCGTCCAAAGTACGGGACATTCGACCCAACGACGCTCATCATGGTGACGCTACCGATTCTCTACGGGCTCATCCTCGGTGATTTCGGATACGGCCTCGTTATCGTTCTCCTCGCTCTTTGGCTACGGACCAAGTCCTTTGCCAAGGAACCAATGGGCAAGAATGCAACAACGGTTCTCATGTGGATGGGTATCTGGTGCATCATTTGGGGCCTTCTCTTCGCTGAAGGATTTGGCTTCGTCTGGGATGGTACTGGAAAAATCATGGGTGATGCATCGCCTCTCATTCCATTGTACGATTGGACCTATGATCTCACATACACTTTCAAGAAAAGCGACATTGGTAAGGCTCTCGGCCTCACACACACATATGTCCCACTCCACCGTGCTTCTACTGCACTCACCGATTACGTACTCATCTCCGTCTACCTCGGTGCTCTTCACTTACTGATTGGTTTCATCATTGGATTCTTCAACGTCGCAAAGGGTCATGGTATTGTTGCAGCCTTCTTCGAAAAGGGCAGCTGGATGATGATTCTCATCGGCGGCTTCTTGCACATCTACGGATTCATGAAGGGCAAGCACGAGGTCATCGCAGGAACAATTCCAGCGTTTGTTGTTATCGCCGGTGTCTTGATTCTCATCGTCGCTCTGGCCGTGTACGAGGGATTCGGATGGGCTGGTGGCATCATCATGGGTCCGATCGAAACCTTCGGGCTCTTGGCGAACGCACTCTCGTATCTGCGAGTAATGGCCGTTGGCGTCGCTGGTGTCAAAATCGCAGAAATTGGCAACAACATGGGCTTCAAATCCATGACCGACGCCATCGCCGCTGGGGATTACCTCATCGTACCGTTGTTCTTCCTTCTCTGGATTGGTGTCCAACTGTTTGCGATTGCGCTCGGACTCCTTTCACCATCAATTCACGCAGCCCGTCTCCACTTTGTGGAATGGATGGGCAAGTTTTACGACGGCTCAGGCAGGGTCTT
The DNA here is from genome assembly GCA_049598575.1 of Candidatus Poseidoniaceae archaeon. GTDB lineage: Archaea > Thermoplasmatota > Poseidoniia > Poseidoniales > Poseidoniaceae > MGIIa-L2. The sequence goes on from JBMYNT010000051.1 coordinate 9,937, forward strand.
TTCCCCGCTTGGTGGCCAACCTCTCCACGTGGAGGGGAAAGCATAGTCCACTGGACATAAAATGGAGGTAGAAAATATGAACAAGAATACCCTAAAGACAAGCCTACGAATGATGATTGTACTTGGCGCACTCGTCCTGATTGCTCAGGGCGCTGCTGCAGCCAATGTCGATGCTGATGGTGCCTACGATGATTGGGGCAAGTACATTGGAGCAGGAATTGCTCTCGGACTTGCTGCGATTGGCGCAGGTTTCTCACAAGCAGCTATCGGTAGCGCTGCTGTCGGTATGATTGCAGAAGACGGATCCAAATTCGGACCTGCACTCATCTTCACGGCTCTTCCTGAGTCGATCGTTATTCTCGGTGCATTGCCACTCTTCCTCTGAAGATTGGCTCCAAAACAGACCCGTTCTGTTGTACCTAAGGAGATGATACTATGACACTTGAAACACTTGCGAAAGACATTGCTGCGTCCGCAGAAGCGCAGGCGAAAGCAATGCTCAAAGAAGCGAAAGCGGAAGCAAAGACAATTGTCGGAGAAGCTGAAACAAAGGCTGCGTCCATTCGTGACGAGGCCCAAGCCCGTGCCGACCGTGAAGCAGACCAAATCTCGCAAGAGATGGTCGCCAGCGCTCGACAAGGCAACCAGAAAGAATTGTTGATTGCACGACGTGGTGTCCTCGACGCTACATACGATGCAGCCAAGTCGCAACTTGCTGACCCAGGCATGAAGGGGCGTGCAACGCTCCTCAAGTCTCTGCTGAAGCGTGCGAACGAAGTTTCTGGAAAAGATTTCGTTCTCCGACCTGTCTCTGTCGACGCTGCTGCGTTGAAGAAAGAAGCAGGCTCTCGCTCCATCGGTGATGAAATCGATGGACTTGGTGGGTTCATGATGGAAGCTGCTGACGGATCGGTATCGTTTGATTTCCGATTTGAATCACTTCTTGACCGGACCTGGGTCGAAGAGCGTGCAGCGATCAATGAAACACTGTTTGGATGAGGGATGAGAATGTTGTCGGGGAACGTACCATATGTTGCATCACGAGCCAAGGCTCGTCGACAAGCACTGATGGATAAGGCTCGACTGCGTCAACTCATCAATCAATCACCAGACCAACTGATCAACACCGTTGCCGATAGCGGATATCAAAACGAGGTTAACCTCTACGCATCCCGCTACTCTGGTGGCGATTTGATTGAGGCTGCGCTTACGCACAATCTCGAGAACGAACTCGAGAACATGTTGTCGCATTGCCGCGGTAAGGTTCGAAAGATCGTTGAGATTTACTCAAGCCGGTACGAATATCAGAACGCTAAGGCCGTGCTTCGTGCTGTTGCGAACGGAATCGAAGCCGAGAAACTTGGCAAAGACATCCTTCCGGACTTGAACGAAATCAACACGCCGTGGATTAAAATCCTCGAAAGTGCAGACGATCTTCGTTCAGCAGCACAGCAAATGCGCCGCAAGCCGTTTGGACCTGCGTTGTTGAACCTACCTGAGGATGCACGACTTTCGCACTATGAAGACGCACTTGATCGTCATTATTTCTCGTCATCATTGAAGGCGCTTTCACACAGCAGCAATGATGCACGATATCTCAGAAACATCTTAGCAACTGAAATTGACCATCGCAACATCTTGAACGTCCTTGAAGCCTCTGCCTTTGGAATCGAAGGCAACGCTTTGCTCGAAGAACTACTTCCTGGTGGCAAACTAATGCCACGTCGAGCACTCGCCTCTGTTGCCAACGGTGGCCGAAGCGCTATGATGGATGTTTTGAGAACGAATGCGAAATTCGATATCGGTGGATTTGAACAAGCCTTGAACGAAGCAAACGAAGAGCGCTCATTGGACGCTGTTGTCACTTGGCTTCAAGCACGAGAACATGCCCAGATGCAGAAGATGAGTTATCTGTATCCTGTATCTGCTCTACCTATTGTACACTTCATTGCTATGAAGGTCAAAGAAGTCACAGACCTACGAATTCCTAGTCAAGTTCAGTGTGGACATCGAACAGGCAGACAACAGCAGCGTTGCTTCAATCATCAATGCCAAACCAGGTGTCGAATCCAATATAAAGGTCC
>JBMYNT010000052.1:0-10893 GCA_049598575.1 Candidatus Poseidoniaceae archaeon
TGCCGTTTCAGAGGCGAGGACGCCAACGGCTTGTCCGCTAAGCAAGCGCTCTCCTTCGCGAGGATCGGCTTGCATCCATGGGTTTGCTTTGCTTCGGTTCTCTTCGAACTTTCGAGTATCCACAATGAGGTCACGAATGACTGGGTAACCTGGTAGAGGCTCGACCTTCAATCGGCCGTTGGAGACAAGATCGCCCACACGAGCAACGTCTGAGAGAACGACACGACCATTGGCACGAACGCCTGTTGTTGCCGTTCCACCGACAACGCCTCGACGGAAGGCGAAACTTCCGTCAACGTCTCGCTGGAAGGTTGTGAACAAATCCTCGAGCGATGCTGATGCAGGTACAGCCGTAGCGACAACGTCCCAACCTCGCTCTCCCTGAGCAGGACAGTAACGGAACAATTCGAGTTCCACTTCAATCTCAGTTGCATCGATGATTCCGGGAGCAAAGTCACCTTCGATGACATCGTCGTCATCAGAGGTCCCGTAAGCAATCATCTCCTCAACGAGTTCAAGTTGGAGCGTTCCTGAGTCGTCGACACAGGCGATTCGAGGAAGTGCTTCTTGCACCCACTCCGCCCATGGTGGTTCATAGTCCACATCGCAGAGTTTGATCTCTTGGACACTTGTTGCACCAAGACCAGCGAGCTTTCCATCCCAGTCAAGGCCTGCTTTACAGAACTCATCGTAGGATGTATCTCCAATGGCACAAACAGAGTAATGCATAGATGCAAGTGCAGGAGCATCGGATTGAACAGATTGCCACAAGGCTTCAGCGTTGTCTGGCATTTCTCCTTCACCCCATGTCGAGGTAATGACGAGAAGACGCTTGATGTTGGCGAGATTGGATTTGTCGTATCCATCCATGTCGACAACGCTTGCTTCGAGACCATAATTGGAAGCCATTTTTGCGGTTTTCTCAGCAAGTCCAGCAGCGTTGCCTGTTTGGGAACCAAAGAGGATGGTGAGTGAGCGGTCCCCTCCCATCAATGCGGTGAGCTCATCGGATGCAGCGCCACCGACTGCGACGGCTGCAGGAGCGGCCTCAACCGCAGCTTCAGCGGCTGGTGCTTCTGCAACATCTTCGGTTTCTGCTCCATCTGCAACAAGTTCGAACTTGATAACTTCGACAGGACATGCCTCAGCGGCTTCGAGGATGATGTCAGCATACTGGGCGCCGAGATCGCCAGTGAGTGGACTCTTGCCTTCGTTTCGATCGAAGGCCCCATCAAGGCGAACTGCAGCGAGGATTTGTGATGTTTCGTCTGTTACTTCGAACACTTCTGGTGCGATGTCTTGACATGCATCACAGGTGATACAATCTTCGTCAATCCAAACCTTTGCAACGACTGTCATTTCATGACCTCCAAAGCGTCCGCTTCGCGGACAATTTTGCCACCGAACATCGGCCTTTCAACCTTGCCACGTAACCGTGGCCCGTTTTGTTATGTTTTTCGAGCGACTCATCACATATGGAAGTCGTCTTCGCCACCAAATCCATCGGCCATGCTGACGCCCTTTGAGGAAATGACATCGTCAATGCGGAGAATCATGATTGCGGTCTCTGTAGCAGACTGAATCGCTTGTTCAACCACTCGTAGCGGTTCCAGGACGTTTGCAGCTTGCATATCGACAACACCGCCTTCGTAAACGTTGATTCCAGCATGCGATGCACCATCAGCGTGGGCTTTGCGGAGAGCGATGATGGTCGTGACAGGATCAAGACCGGCGTTCTCAGCGAGGGTACGTGGAATGATTTCAAGAGCAGAGGCAAATGCTTCGATGGCCATTTGCTCACGTCCGCCGATGGTTTCAGCGTAGGTTCGAAGGTCACGACTCAATGCAGCGAGGACACTTCCACCGCCGGTAAGGACTGCACCATCTTCCCAAGCAACTGAAACGACACCAACAGCATCATCAAATGCACGTCGGATTTCATCGACGACGTGTTCTGTTCCACCTCGGAGGAGAACGGAAACTGACTTCGCCTCAGGACATCCTGTGATGAAGGTCATGTCGCTTTCTCCAATCTTTCGCTCTTCGACACGAGCGGCTTGACCGAGGTCTTCTCCTGAAAGGTCGTCCATGTTCGTGACGATGCGTCCACCAGTTGCCTTGGAGAGGGCTTCCATATCGGATTTCTTCGCACGGCGGATGGCAAAGACGCCAGCCTTGCTGAGGTAGTGCTGGGCAAGCTCGTCGATTCCTTTCTGACAAACAAGGACATTCGCTCCAGATGCTGTGATCTTCTCAACCAAACCTCGGATGTAGTTTTCTTCTTCAGCAAGGAAGGATGCGAGTTGGTTTGGATCGGTGATTTGAATTTTTGCGTCGACTTCTGTCTTCTTGACTTCGACAGCAGAGTTTACGAGTGCAATCTTGGCATCGTTGATGCTGCGTGGCATACCTGCATGAACACGTTCCTTGTCAAGCAGGATTCCGTCAATAAGGGATGAGTCCTTGATGGAGCCACCCTGTCGCTTCTCGACTTTGATGTCGCTCAAATCCACCAAGCGCTCACCTTCATCGATGACGCCAACAGCATTCACTGCACGAACACAGATATCGGCCATGAAGGCCTTAACGGCTCCTGCTGATTTTCCTGTGAGGGAGGTCTTCGCAACTTCAAGGAGAACCTCGTCGTTTCCTTCTGTGGAAATACCATGACTCTCAAGCAACGAGATGGCCTTTTCAGCAGCCAAACGGAATCCTTCACAGATAACGGTCGGATGGACATTCTGTTCAATCAAGTCTTCCGAACGCTTGAGAAGCTCACCGGAAAGAACGACTGCAGACGTTGTTCCATCGTAGCAGTGTTGCTCCTGTGTTTTGGCAACTTCGATGATCATCTTGGCTGCTGGATGTTCGATATCCATTTCCTTGAGGATGGTCGCACCATCGTTGGTAATGACAACATCGCCCATCGAATCAACAAGCATCTTGTCCATACCTTTTGGTCCCAGCGTGGAGCGAACGGAATCTGCAACTGCCTTTGCAGCAGCAATGTTGTTTGACTGTGCACTACGGCCTCGTGTGCGTTGTGTTCCTTCTTTGAGAATGAAGATTGGTGCTTGTCCGTTTCCATACATGTGGTTCACCTTCTGTTGTGGGCGAGTTGCTGTGGGTCTTGAACCCTACGACTGAGCAGTTTACAACTGCCCGTCGAGATATTGCTGACCGTAATGCTCCCATTGCTCCATTGTCCAGCCATCAGGGAGTCCACCAGGTGGGAGAGGAGGGCCTGCAGAAACAGGAGCAGGCGGTGCAGCTTCTGGAACTGCGACCGGTTCAGGACTCGGTGGTGCAGCCATTGGAACGGTAGGTGCAGCTGCAACCGCTCCGTAGGTTGCTGTCAAGGAATCTTGGTACATGTCGTCCCAGTCGTCAAGATTGTCTTCCTTCTCAATCGTTGTGAGAATCTTGAACGTGATGAATCCGAGGACGCCGACAACGATGAGGAATCCAGACCAAAGAACGATGTTCTTGACCAATTCACCATCATCTTCGGAGGATGCACCATCCCCTTCACCTGAGGTCGAAGTCTGCTTTTGCAGGACAACGGTGAGTTTCGCAGTCGGAGAGTCTGCCACTGTCAATGATGTAGCATAAATTGTGAAGTTCACGGTGAGCGTATCGGAAGGTAAGTTGATCAGGGTCGCTTCGCTGACTTGGACCTCAACTGTGACTGTTCGAGACATGTCCGATTCGAGTGCGAATTGACGGTCATCGCTGTCAATTCGGACGCTGAGATAACTCGACCAATCGCCATCAACCTTGTCCATCGAAATGGTTTGCGAGGGGTAGACCAGTGGATTGAGTTTGTTCTTGACCTCTATGTCCATGACGTAAATGAGATTTGCTTCCTCGATGGAAATCGGCGCAGGTGGTGTCAAGTCAATGGTTCCTTGACGACCGACAAGATAGGTTGCTTCTCCGGTGTCGGAAATACTTGGGTCGTTCACGGAGGTAGCTGTCAGGCCGAGTGTTCGAGAACCGTCTGCATCAGCGAGGAACCGGAATCGTACTCGTGCATCCCAAGATTCACCAGAAGGAATGATTGGTGTTGTTGCAACATCGCCAATTGGAACTGGATCGATGAGTTCAGCGACCATGCCATCAGGGACGTCAAGCGTAATGGTAAACCGATCATCGCTGTTACCGTAATTGGTGATGTTGAACGTGCGGTCGGTCGTATCCATTGAACCTGGCAAGAACGATTGGTCGGAGGATTCATCCATAACAATTACAGCCGCAGTATCCAATATCTCGACGTTGATTCTGTACGTGACGGAAACGGAGGCATCATCGACGTTGGTTGCGATGACATCGACGTAGTACGGAGCAGGGGACAATCCCACTGGCATTGGGAGGGTCAGAATCAGTGTTGTTTCTCCATCCCACGCATCGAGGATAGCGGTTGTTTCACCTGCAAGTTGTGCGCCGAGGAGGTACTGATGCGGTCCGCCGAGTGAGAGTGCATATTGTTCATCGTCGTTACCGAGGTTGAGCAGAGTCATGTAAACCGTCTCAGCCACACCATCTGCAGCGCTTGAGAAGGTGTTCTCATCAGCGGAGATGCTCGCTTGTCGCAAAATCGGAACCTCGATGTTTCGACCAAGGATATCCGCACCGAACAGCGATGTTCCGCACGAAGGACATGTGGCTCGCAAATTGAAGGAGACAACCCCCGGAGTAGCAAGGTTGTTGGCTGTGACATTGAGCATCAAGTTGATGATCTCGGCCTTACCTAGGATGATTGGATTAGGAACCGGCACGCCTGTTTCGTTCTCTACCACGGCACTCCAGCCTTCATCGGAGAACGTTGTGACAAGGTTGTAGGAAGCATCGCGATTACCGACGTTCTGAAGACGAACTGGGATGAGACCGGATTCACCTGGTAGCAATGTGTCTGCGAGAAGCGGTGTTTGTGAAGTCAATGAAACACCAAACTGCTCTGTAACAGCAAGATTCATTGACACGCGACCTTTCTCGCCAGAGTTGGTACCACCGCTGTCTCTGAACCAGACCTGCCATGTTTGTTGTTGAACGTCCGCACCTGCTGGGATGCTGATGTTGACGTAAACGTCGGTCGTTTCACCTGCACCGAGTCCTTGGATGATGACCGGAGAAAAGAAATCGTTCGGGTTGGTTGTTTCAATTCGAATTGAGGGGAATGCGGGGTCCATCCAAGTTAAGTTGGTGACGTTGGAGTAGACGGAAATGGTCGCACTGGAGTACCCGTTGTTGGTCACCATACAGTGAAGAGAAACGGTGTTAGAGGGAGGTGACGAGTAACCCGCTTCTGGATTGTCGCAATCGATACCAAGCTCGAAATCCGCCACCTTTGAGACACCAAATTGAATGAAGTCATCAACGTGCATGCCTTCTGAAGCACCGCTGTTGTCTGAATTGAACAACAGGCCGATTGAGTAGGAATTTCCACCAAGGAAGAGATCAGGGTTTGCAAGACCGGGAATTTGAGCCCAGTCGACTTGTGGATCCCACGAGACGTTGGACCATTGTCCAGATGCAGGACTTGGCGCACCGTTCGTGAAGTTCCATGTCAGCGATTCCATCTTGTTGTTGTAATTTCCAGAACCTCGCCACAACTCGAAAGCAACGTTGTCACCAGCAGCAAGTGAACCCCATGTTTGCGCATAGAATTGTGTTGAGATGAACTCACCCGCAAAGAAGGTCTTTCGGCAAATAGCCGTTTGGTATCCGCTCGGCCCAGTCAATCCAGGATCAAGTTGTCCGAGTGCACCGCACTGTCCTCCAGAGGGAAGATACATGTGAACAAGGCGGTCATGCGCGCCTGATGGATAATCTGCTCCAGGATTGGAGTGTCGCCAGTGGTCGGTTCCAACTGGGCCACCAGAGTCGGTTTGCCAACTACCTCTACCTGTTGCATCTCCACCGCCAGATGGATACCGGCCTGAAATAAAGGTCGGAGATTCAACAGCGACGGTTGTCCCATCGAACTTGTCCTTCATGATGGCGACTGGTACAGCCTGTTCGAGGACGTCGTTGTCGTTCAAATCGTCTCCTGAGTAGAGCACACTTGCACGAACGATGAGACCTCCACTCAAGTCGTTGGTTGTCGTATTAAGAATTGAATGCGCGATCATTGGCGTCCATGCATAGCGACCCTCGGCCGATTGCTGACCGATAAGTTCAGCCGTCGTCCAGTTGTAGGATTCGATAACGTAGCCAATCGGATGAACAATTTCGATCATGCCCATGGCAGAGCGACCGGTGAATTGGTTTCCAAGACGCTGAACCTCAACGGTAATCTCGATTTCTTGTCCCATGACGAGGTAATCGACGACGGACTGGTCGGATTGGACCCACATGTGCGCGGAATCGGTTGCATTTCCAAGTGTGATTTTCGTGACACGGAAGTCATCGTTCGGACCGCCTCGACCAGAGGCTGCTTCGGCTGAATCCAGCACAAGCAAGGAAGCGGTCTGAAACACCATGAGCGCAATCAAAAGCATAGGAATACTGCGTCGCATTGTCATCAACGTTCATCCCAACAACTTGCATCATATGAAGATGGCCGTTGATTGCTCTCTAATTTTCGTTGCGATGTTCCTCGGAAATGAGGCCTTGAATCGTAGGTTGGTCATAGGGAGGGGCATCATCGGATGGCAAATCGAGAAGGCTGTTGTCAAACTCTGGCAAATCCAGTGGCATGTCACCCTCCAGAGTTGGCAAAGAAGGAGGTGTTAGATTGGATGTTGTACTTGCCAAGGCATCCACTCCGGTTGGCGTTGCCGCAGCCATCGCAGACAATCCCGTTGTGATGTCTTGACCTTTTGAGGCCACACCTGCTGCTGCGGCAACTGCAAGTGTAGCCGTTGTTGAAACCGCTGCTGTTGTTACCTTTCCAAGCAATCCAAAATCCGGTGACTCCATGCTATCAAAGCGGGAAACAACATCCTCCTGTTGACGCATCCAATCTGGTGGGTTGGTTGACCCTCCTTCCAGCACTGCAAGAGTGGTAAAGGCTGCAAGTGGCATAACAGCGAGTGCGGTGAGAAGGTCGAGGAAACTCGTCTCTGGAATCAGCGCATTTCCAAGGAAGGCCTCGAAGAGGTTGGCCTCAAATGTGATCGATAGTTCGGTATCTTGACCCATCCAACCGAGCACAACCAAACTTGCGAATCGTCCCATCAGCCACAGAACGAGGACCGGTGCAAGCCACGAGAGTTTTGTCATCGAAATCAACCATCGTCGGGTGAATGTTGCAATACCGATGTATTTTCGACAAAATCGAGGATACAACCGCATGGCCATGAGCAAGCCAATGATGTAGAGAAGAATCGCTAGTTCAAGCCGCCGATTGAGTTGAACAATCGACTCGGGTACCATCATGACCAAGGTGAGCGGGATGGTCACGAGAAGAATCTGAAAGGGAACCGCGAGGAGCAACAATCCTCCATGTGTTGAAATCAAGGAGTGCCCACGCATCATTCGACGATTGACGAGTGTGGATAACGAACCGTGCGGTGATGACGAGAAATTCTCTCGTGCTCGACGCAGACTGGATGCTGACCGACCTCCTCGAGACATGCCTAGTGCTGCCTTCCATCCACCTCGTTCCACAACTCGAATCGGCTGATATCCACCCATAACAAGAGCAAGGAAAAGGGCCAACATACCGTAACTAAGGGAAGCTGCCATGATCCAAGGGAGCATCTCTCGTTGGATACCGATGGTGATGTTTTCACCGGTCATATCGAGTTGAAGGAGATATGTAATGGAAAAGGCAGCCATCGGTGTCAGGAAGATTTGACAGAAAACCACGATGGTCAACCAGATACGGGCAGTCAATGGTCCACGTTGACTGACCTGCCCCATACATCGGATGGATTGGAATGGTTAGACAAAGGTTCCCCTTGATTTGAAGAGAGTTCGGTCAATTTTTGCCATCATCTGGAACGACCATCGGCCGACCTTCACTCAGCCATAAGCGAAGCCATCCGCGGAAGAATCCATCTTTACGTGGACGACCGAGATCAGGTCGCATCATATCTTCCAACTTCTTTGAGCACGACTCGCATCGAACAGATTCAACCCACCATTGCGGTTGGGGATGTGGACAGCAAGCGTCCTCTGAATCTGAAATGTTCATCACCATCTGCAGCCGTTGTGCCATCTCGAGCGTACATGCAACGGGCGCACCTCCAAGAAGCGCTTGTCCACGTGAGAGGAGCGTCCATCCACCTGCAAGGAACAGCCCGTATCCAAAGGTGGATTGACCACCAAGGATGCTAAGGTACCCGAACAAGAGAGGAAGGAATGTCGTGTACGTCCCGAGTCGATGGAACCAGCGCATGTGCAAAACGCGTTGAGTGAGACGAGGCGAGAGTGGAATAGGTTCGGGATGTGGTGGAAATCCTTTGTTGAATCCTGAGGTTCGACAGAGCACCATGAAAGGTACGCGAGGGATGAGATGGCCCAGTAAAAATCCTGCAATCAAAAACAGAATTGCAGACAGCATGAATTCCACATCATTGATTGTTGAGGCGCTTCAAGGTTGCTTCGACCTTATCCATCCCTCGAGAGATGTCTTCCTGAGAGATTGTGAATGCGAAGCGAAGGTGACCTTCACCGGATGGACCAAATGCAGTTCCGGGAGAGCAAAGAACACCATCTTTGAGGAGTTCCATCGCCAGTTCTTGACTGTTTAATCCAGGAACCTGAATTTTCGGGAACACATAGATCGAACCTTTTGGTCGATGACATTCAACGCCTGGCATGGCATTGAGGCGGTCGACAATCAAATTGCAACGTGCATGGAATTCTTTAGCGAGAATCTCCGGATAATCCGATGCTTTCTCCATTGCTTCCAAAACGGCATACTGCATAGCATCATTTGAACATGCAGTGATGTAATACTGCATCTTGATGACTTGCTTCATGGCTTCGATATTCGCTGACATGATGTACCCAATTCGCCATCCAGTCATGGCAAAGGTCTTCGAAAACGAGTTGATGAGGAGAACTTTGTCATAATCAGTTCCTACAAACGATACATGCTCAGAATCAAACACAATTCGGTCGTAGACTTCATCGGAGAGTATCCACAAGTTGTGTTTCTTTGCAAAAGCAAGAAGTTCGTCTCTCTGTTCAATCGTGAGCGTTCCCCCGGTAGGATTCGATGGGAAATTGTAGAGAATCGCCACAGTGTTTTCGTCGACCATGGATTCAAGTTCTGCAATTGTCGGTACGAATTCATTCTCGAACAAACACGGATAATACCGGCTTTCACCACCGCATAGGGTAACATCCGGCCCGTAGAGAGGGAAGTATGGCTCAGGCAGAAGGACGTTCTTGCCAGGGTCAACCAATGTCAAAAACAAGTTGAGCAGTGCGTTGGTACCTGACATGGTGATGCAGACATTGTCTTCCGAGAGGCCCGGCTCAAGATGGTGCCAAGATTCAGCAATTTTCGAACGAAGAGCAGGCAGTCCTGCTGTTGTCGTGTATTTGTTCCGGCCATCAAGCATGGCTTGGTGGAAGGCTTCGATAGCGATTGGAGGGGGTTGGAAATCTGGCTCGCCCAAGCCAAAACTGATGACATCATCACCAGCCAAATCGAACATCTTCCGTACGCCAGTCGGTTGGATGGCTAAAGCTCGTTGACTAAACTCAGCCACGATCATCACCACCTTCTTCTGGCTCGATGATTGCATCAACGACCTCTTGTTCGGTTGTTGGCGGTGGAACGTACGTCGCATTCTTGCTTTCGTAGTCGTCACCATCGCCACCCAAGAGGATAATCAGGGCGAGAACCAAAAGTGCAATGGCTAAACCTGCCATAATCAATTCCTGTACACCAAACTCCTCTTCGGCTGCTTGCCCATTCCACGTTCCTACAACGGTTGTTGCAACCATCAAGGATTGAACACCTTCTGTGTTGACAGCCCGAATCTCCACGGTTCGGTTTCCTTCCATGAGTTTCGATGTGTCAAGTGCGACACTCCAGTTGAATCGTGCAAATGGCCCGAGGGTCTCAGCATCCTCATCGAAGGTTGCAGACATCCATTCGCCTCCGTCGATTCTGTATTCAACTGCAGAAACGGCACTGACCTGTCCCCATGCGAGGCCTGTCAACGTCGTGATGCCATCCGAAGTGTTGCTGTCCATGATGTGGACTTGTGTTGTGACATCGACTTCACCGGTCAAACCTTGGTACTTGAGGTCAAACGACATGGAGACTGCTGCGTAGGCATCGACCATTCCGAAGCCAAAGTCTCGGTTCCAGAACGGATCAACATCCGGAGCGGAAGGTTCGCCTCGTCGCTCAGCCGTGAGTTTGAGAATCTCCTTGATTTCAGCAGGAGAAAGATCAGGATTAGCTTCGAGCATCATAGCCATGATACCTGAAACAGATGGAGTGGCGTACGATGTTCCGGATCCACGACCTGTGTAACCATTGGAACTCGCATCGCCACCGATGAAGTTGTTGCAACCACCAGACGACACACATCCTTCAGCTTGGATGATGTTGGAACCTGGAGCAGTAACTTCAGGCTTTAACTCGTTGAGTGGATTGCCATCACCGTTGTCGCGACGAGGACCTCGTGAGGAATAGCCAGCGATTGTGTCGTCTTCTCTATCAATCGTGTTTTGATCGTCCGTAGCACCAACAGTGACCGACAAATCCGATGAGCCCATTCCTGAAAGGCCATCGTTGTCTGGGCCATCGTTGCCTGCAGCGACGCTCACAACAACACCAGCAATCATGGCTTCATCCAGAATACGACTGTGCATATCAGAACCATCTGAGCCGCCTCCTTCGTGGGATGTGATTCCCCATGAAAGTGAGATGATGTCGATTCCATACTCGCTTTCATCGGCACCGGCCCAAGCATCGTCCTT
>JBMYNT010000053.1:0-10723 GCA_049598575.1 Candidatus Poseidoniaceae archaeon
GAAGTCAAGGAAAAAATAGGAACGATGTTTGAAGTTGGATCAATTTCGGCAAACGCCAAGGTTGCATCAGGCCGTTCACGTTGCAAGACGGAGGTTTCAGCATCATCACCCTCGACATAGAGTCGTTGTTCCATGTCCATCTCCCACTCAACATACCCTGCTTCATAGGTGACATTCTCAACACCCTGAACGGATGTGAGCGCAACGCCGGAAAAAAACAGTGCCATGAGCAGCACTGCGAAGACGTGGCGATGGCGCATGACACGCTGAGTGTGAACCAGTTCATGAAGTCGGCGGCGAATTACATCGGCGTGCCCAAGTAGAGCCACATCAATGCAACCCCTGCAATGATGGAGAGTGCATTGACCGATCCTTTCGTCAACAGTCCACGGTTTTCGAGAACCGCTCCGAGAACGCTATCGATTTGGCAACCAAGGAATCCAAGTCCTGCAACCACACCTGCAACGAGAATTCCGTCGGTAACTGTGGTCGAGAACATGATCATATTGGCGATGAGTGCAGTTATTCCAATGAGAATGCCACCGGTCGCAGCAGCAAGTTGGCCATTTGGAGAGAATCCTCCATTCACACCGGCTTCGCAGGGTTTGAGTGTTGTAATCATACGGACTCGATCATCGAGGCAACCGATTTCGCTTGCCCAGGTATCGGAGGTTGCTACAGCAACTGCAGCTGCGAACATCCACAAGCCGTGTTCCCAATCTTCGATCATGAAAGCGAGCAAAGCGACGATGGCCGGCATGCCCCCGTTCGCTGCGACGTTGATCCATCCACGGTGTCCGTCCGATGATTCGTTTAATCCACGAGCTGTTTTCTCATCGAATCTCCACTTTGTTGCCAAATGGCTGCTTAAGAGGAAGCACAAGAGCATCAACAACCATGTCCAATGGCCAAGACAACCAACAAAGAACCCGAGCAGTGCTGCTGCGAAAACGCCCTTTCCATCGAGAATACGTGCACGTAGTGATGCGGCAACGAGGGCGAGAATGAGCATTGTCGTGACGACAATGTTCCCTGAAACGAGACCACCTGAGGTGAAATCCATACGAAGCCCTCATCAGCCAGCCCAAGTGATTGGTTTTGTTCTTTGCGTTGGCTTTACCTCAACAGCCTACGGTTTTGAGGTCAAACATCGTCTTCCATTGCTGCTGCAAGAACAAAGCGACCAAAGGTCCACAGCAAAGCGATGAGGACAACAATCCATGTCAATTCTGCGATCAATCCGACAACCGGGTCGAGACTGCCTGACATGTACGACATGAGGACAGAACTGCCGTTCCAGAAAGCGTGGCCAAACATAGCAATTCCGAGCATTACTGGTAAGGAGGTTGGAAGTTGCAAGTCCGATGATTTCGAAAAGAACGACGAATCTGAATTGAAAGAAGGTTCGAAACGAGACGTTGAAGGATTGAGTGGATTCACGAGATTCCATTGCTTCACATCTGGGATTCGATGTGGTTGTTTTCGTTGTTCGAGCATGTGGCCAATGGCGTATCCGCTGCATGCGGTCCACATGGCATGTCCTGGAATCGAGCCTATACCTCGAACCACGGTTGTAAGTCCATAGGAGAAGGCCATCACCTCGCCAGCGAAGAGACTGAACAGAATGTACTGCAGGTTCTCAAGCAATGCAAAACCTAAACCAACTGTAAATCCAACTTGGAATCCACGTTTCTTGGAATCGATTAATCCTGCGAGTGAGAACACTGCAAGAGCCTTGCAGAGTTCTTCTCCAACAGGGGCAGATACGATGACCGTGATGTTCTCGACCAATGTTGCCGATGCTTGACCGCCTGTGAGCAAGAGGACAGCACCTGGTGTGATGAATGAATTGATCACGATGGCTGGGAAGGTTGAGAGCATTCCTGCAATCAACATCGCTTCACCTTGCTGGCGGGTTGTTGTAAGGTGAAACCGTGAGGACGAGTAGCTCCACCAAGCGAAGACAGGCGTCGAGAAACCCACCAACCAGGCGGGAATGGCTACGAACAGTGCGAGCAGAATGAATCCGATGTTGCTGGAGTCGAGGAGTAACGGTGCGAAGGCAATCGATGAGATGATGACACCTCCCAAAAACAGCATCCAAAGATGCTTTGCAAGAGGAACGCGCAGAGGATGACGTGAACGTACAATGAACTGCCGAATGTGTGTGGGTACGGGTGTTTGTAGGATTTTTGAGTTCGATAAGGCATGAACCTGCCGCCCATCAGCTCTTGGTTCGGCTATAATCAGGTGCTCAAGTTTTGGTCTTCGCATGTACAGCAGCAGGATGACCAACGGTGCTGAACAAAGCGAACCAGCAACGATCAAAAGGCCATCGACTGGTCCGAAATCTCCATCGAGGTCACCATCAAGAAATCCTGCTGCGATCAACACAACGAATTGCGCAAGCACCCAAAGAAGGATGACAATACCAAGCATTCGGCCAACACTTGACCATCTTGATTCGTTCTGCAGGTGGGACGTCGACGAAGCAATCGTCCCCTGCATAGCATCCCAACGAAACTGGACCTACATGAACAATAGGGAGGGAGTCCCGCTCAGTTCGCCCATCAGTCTTCACGGAAACAGCAGTCGGCTTCGAGCACTCATCATTGCGGGGTTGGCCCTCGTCGCCCCAACCAATAAGCGTTCGCTAACATCGAAACAGTTCTTCAAGAAGGAGATTGCAGTCAACTGGCCATGAGCCTCGTGAACAAACTGTTCGCTCCTAGAATCGATCATCGTGGCATGTCAACACCCAGTGAAGCATCTCGAATCTTTTTGCTCGTCACGATGCTTGGGACTGGAACTTGGTCATGGTTCGCAACAGAGGGAAACCTGGTTGTTTGGTTTTCTCTAACCCTTCTTGTAGCGACTCCAATCCTATCCATTGGATGGTATCTTCTTTCCCTCATCGCAAAGAATCGCCGTGGAGAACTCTTGACGCCAAAGGTGCAAAATGCACTCGAAGCGAAGGGACGATGGCCACATCACTCAAGGAAGCCATAGCCCCAACTTCTCGGAGGCGTAAACGTCTCCTTGATGGAACGTGGTGAAACCCATCGAAGCAAGTTGAGTGGACTTCCTGCCTTGTCGTTGGTACCGCTTCCTCTTGCTCCACCAAACGGTTGTTGACCGACCACTGCGCCTGTTGGCTTGTCGTTGATGTAGAAGTTCCCAGCACTGAAACGAAGAGCGTCTTTCGCAGTTTCAATGTCTTCACGATTGGTTGCAAAGATCGAACCTGTCAGCGCGTATTCAGATGTTGAATCACAAATGCTTAGGATTTCTTCAAACTTGGAATCCTCGTACACGTGGATGGACAGAACAGGTCCAAAGATTTCCTCTTGCATGGATTCGTACATAGGGTCGGAGCAAACGATGGTTGTTGGTTCGACGAAATAGCCAGTGGATCCATCGTAGGAGCCACCTGTTACGATGGAACAACCAGAATCTGCGTGAGCACGGTCAATGTATCCCGTGATGTTGTCGAAGGACTTCTTGTCGATGACTGCACCAATGAAGTTGCTGAAATCTGCAACATCTCCCATCGTAATCTTTCCAACCTCCTCGACATATCTTGCTTCGATTCGAGACCAGACGGATTCAGGGATGTAGGCACGACTTGCAGCAGAACATTTCTGTCCTTGGAACTCAAATGCTCCTCGCAATAGGGCTACGATGAGGGCCTCTTCGTCGCAATTTGGATGAGCGACAATGAAGTCTTTACCACCTGTTTCTCCGACAATTCGTGGATAACTTCGAAGGTTTTCCAAATTGTTGGCAACGTCTCGCCACAACTTCCTGAAGACAGCTGTTGAACCAGTAAAGTGAATGCCGGCAAGGTCAGGATGGGACATACAAATATCACCGACAACCGACGCACGACCAGGTATGAAATTGATGACACCTGCAGGTAAGCCCGCATCCATCATGAGTTTCATAATTCTATAATTCGAGACATAGGAGTTGCGGCTTGGTTTCCAAACACCGGTGTTGCCCATGATGGCTGCGCAGGAGGGAAGGTTTCCTGCAATACTTGTAAAGTTAAACGGCGTTACTGAGAAAACGAAACCTTCCAGAGGTCGAATTTCGCTCTGATTCCATACACCTTCAGGGCTGATGGGTGGTTGCAGATCTTCATAGATTTGTCGAGCATAGTCGACGTTGAAGCGCCAGAAATCAATGAGCTCACAAGCGGAATCGATTTCTGCTTGATGACAGGTCTTGGATTGATTCAGCATGGTTGATGCGTTGATCTCTTGACGACGACTACCTGCAAGCATGGTGGCTGCTTTGAGGAAAATCGCACCACGTGCTTCCCATGGCATGGTGGACCATGCTTTGTGAGCATCGAGGGATGCCTGAATGGCATCCCTGACTTCTTTTTCACCAGCGAGGTGGACTCGTGCGAGGACGTGGCCGTGGTTGTGGGGCATCACTTGCTCAACAACGTTGTTGGTCCAGACCTCTTCGCCGTTGATGATGCATGGAATTTCCAACACTTCTGCCATTTGGCGCGCAAGTTCTGCTTCCAGTTCTGCACGTTCTGGTGACCCTCGAACGTATCCTTTCACGGGTTCGTTGTGCGGTGTAGGTGGTTGAAAGATTCCATTGACCATGATTCGTCGACAGGAAATCACTCTTTCAACTTCGCGCAGGGGTCACCTGACGCTCACTGATACAAATGGGCCAACTTCTTCCGTACCTTCGCAAGTTTCGGACCAACCACCATTGCGCAGTATCCTTGGTTTGGATTTCGGGCATAGTAATCATGGTGATAGGCTTCTGCGATTGTCAGATGCTTCGCTTCTTCGATGGTTGTTACAATCGGTTTGTCAAACATGGACGCAAAGGTTTCAATGGCGGCCAAAGCTGATTCTTTTTGTTGTTCATTGGTAGGCATGATGCAACTTCTGTATTGTGTTCCTACATCGTTGCCTTGTCGATTGAGTTGTGTCGGGTCGTGAACAGTGAAGAACACTTCAAGAATGGTATCAAATGAGATGATTTCTGGATCATAGTCGATGATGACGATTTCGGCATGACCGGTCGCACCACTGCAGACCTCTTCGTAGGTGGGGTTGGGACGAGGCCCTCCTGCATAACCAGGCAGGGCAGATTGGACCCCTCTGATTCGCTTGTAGGCTCCTTCAACGCACCAAAAACAGCCGCCTCCGAGAATTGCTTGCTCCATGATTTGCGCTAGGAGAAACCATTCATGAACGCTTGTATTATGTGAGTGAATTCTCACAATCTGGCTATGATTAAGTACTCTCGACTTCCCTCTACATTTGCATGAGAGAAGACGCCGATACCACTGTTATTGTTTGCCGCCAAGACTTTGCTGAAAACCGTATTCTTTACACGTACGGCCGTCACGCGAAGGAACTGAAAAACGATGGAAAGACCTTCCTTGGACCAGTTTTTGAATCCATGATCGAACAAGCAGGAATTGTCGATGATGCAGAGGAAGTTGGGTTGATGGTTCACATTCGCTTGCGTCCAAAGCAGAACGATGATCGTTGGTATCAGATTGACTTCGTTATGCAGGATGACTCGATGGCGTATTACTCAAATTTCGATGGTCGTCTTCCCGCTGAAATGGTTCACGTTGTTCCTCTGAGTGGTGGACTTCCACGTCAGATGTTTATCGCCGTTGAAGCGCTTGATGAGGTGGCGTATGCTCATGCTGTTGATGCCGAGTTGTTCGAAGAAAACGATGAGATGGGATTGCCGCAAGATCAGATGTCACTGCGTGATTTTGGATTGGAAGTCGATGCCTCAACGGAACCGACAGACAACGATGGTGAGGAGCATTTCATCATCAAGAAGGTGCAAAACCGTGCTGAGTCTCTTCCTCTGCCTGGTCCAACGAGCCGGGCTACTGGTGGAAAGTAAGGGACATCCAATACATGAGTTGATAAACTGATTTCCTTCGGGAAAAGCATGGAATCTGTGACAGATCCCAAACTGTTGGAGGACCGACTCTTCTACAAACTTGGCGAACTAACGTACGACCGTAGAAAGATGGTCCTCGCTGTCGGGCTCATTGCCTGTCTTGGAATGGGTTCGCTCATCGGAATGGGTGCGGATTGGGCAGAGTCTTGGGGCGAGGGGGACCTCGAATCCATAGAAGCTGGAAAACTGCGTGATAGCGCTTTTACCTCCGATGATGAAGGCTCTCAGAGTTTCATCCTGCTCGTACATCACGAATCTCTCGACGATTCATCGGAGACCTGGCGTTCAGCCGTTGAGGATGCACTATCGAAATTTTCGACCATGGACGACGTCACCATCCAGTATTCATGGGAATTTGAAGGGGATGAACGTGATGAGTACGTCTACCAAGGCGAGGATGGTTTCTGGGCGAAGAACAGAGTTTCCATCAATCAAGACCGAACGGAGGCCAAGCTACTTTTCGCTGACAACAAAGAATCCATCGAAATGGATGACGATTTCGAATCATGGAGAACCGGTGAAATCGCTATCGATGTCACATTTGACACTCGCATTCAAGACGATCTTGTCAAAGCCGAGTTGATCTCCGGGCCGCTAACAGTCCTCATTCTCGGTATTGTTTTTGGAACCATCATCTCAGCATTGCTCCCGTTTGGCGTCGCTGTATTGACGGTTCTTTCCGCTGTTGGATTGACCATTTGGTTGTCGAACACGATGGACGTCACAGTCTACGCACTCAACATCATTACGTTGATTGGAATTGGCGTTTCAGTCGACTATTCCTTGTTCCTTGTGAATCGATTCCGGGAGGAATTGAACCGAGGTCGGGACATTCGAACGTCAACGGCTATGACCGTAGCCACTGCCGGAAAAGCAGTGTTCTTCAGCGGAATCACCGTTGCGATCGGACTCATGGGCATGCTGTTCTTTGAGAACACTGGATTGCCGAGTCTGGGAATTGGTGGAACACTTGCCGTATCAGTTGCAATGATTTTCTCTGTCATCGTCCTTCCAGCGTTCATGGCTATCCTCGGACCCCGTGTCTTTTATGGGAAAATCCCGTTTTCATTCAGCACTGAAAACGATGATGGAACAGGAATATGGGCCAGGATTGCAACGACGGTCATGGACAAGCCTTGGGCTGTTTTGGTTCCAACGTTGGTCATCCTCCTGGGCGCAGGCCTACCGTTCTTGTATGCTGATTTCTCAATCGCATCTCGTGACGCATTACCACCAGATGATGAAACACGAGTTGGTTTTGAACACATGGACGAAAAGTGGCCGGAAGGTGCTGTCAACGTTGCCATGGTTGTTCTTGACTTCGATGGCGAAGATCCACTTGCAGAGGACAATCTTAGAGCAACACACAATTGGATGCTTGAGCAAATCGAGGACAAGCGTGTCATCACTGCATTCGGGTACGCATTACCCGATGCAAGCATGAACGAGTCATCGGTCGTCGCTTACTGGCAAACACCTGATGAATATCTCACAGCAGAACAAGTAGCCACCCGTGAATATCTTCGTGACCAGTTCCTTTCCGATGGTGTCACCTACATCATTTTCTCTTTGAATGGGCCAATCACTGGCGAAGACGGACGTGGATTCGTTGCCGATGTTCGAGAAGATCGGGATGATTTCCTCAATGACCTTTCCATCGGTGACGATGGTCAGTTGCTCGTTGCTGGATTTGCAGCATACTCACTTGACGTTCAAGATGCGATTGTCGAAAACCTACCAATTGCATTGGCGTTCATCTTTATCTCAACAGTCATTCTCATCTTCATACAGGTTCGTAGCGTGATTATCCCAATCAAAGCCATCATCATGAACATTCTATCGATTTCAGCAACGTTCGGTATGCTTGTCTTCGTGTTCCAGTGGGGTTACGGGGAAAGTTTGCTCAATTTCACGGCCCAACCGATTGAAACGACAAATCCAGTCATCATCTTTTGCATCGTCTTCGGATTATCGATGGACTATGAGGTTCTCATGCTCTCTCGAATCCATGAAGAATGGGAAGTTACTGGTGACAACACGCAAGCTGTTGCCAACGGACTACAAAAAACAGGACGCCTCATTACAGGGGCAGCAGCGATCATGGTCGTCGTGTTCATGGCGTTTGGACTTTCATCGGTCGTCATCCTCAAACAGATTGGTCTAGGTTTGGCCTTAGCCATCTTCCTTGATGCGACGATTGTTCGAGCCCTCGTCGTACCATCGACGATGCGCCTCATGGGTAAGTGGAATTGGTGGTCACCGAAATGGATGGAACGGATGTTCTCATCATCTAAGCAGGGGCACCCATCAGAAGAGATCGGTTGAATCGTCCTACTTGGAATCCCTTTGCTTACGTTCAACAGTCCAATTCCTATCACGTAGCGGTCCAATTGATTCTAGGAAAGAACCCTTTGAAAATCCTGGTTTGTGGGTTAACCGCTCATCGAGGCATATTTTTTCGTAATTTTGGTAAACGCCTTCCAGTACTCCCGCTATGAGTGGAAGCAATCGACGGGCAACAGAACCCTCATCTTTCAATCGTTTCCGCTCTTGATTGATTTCTGAGATTGTACCGAAAAAGATCCCCTTTTGATCGATGTGGTTTTTTTGAGATGTTGAATCCAGGTCTGACCATTGTTCTATACCATTGGCTCGCATGTATTCAAGACGTGCCATATGGTGTTTTTCATATTCTTTAGTCAGTTCTTCGTGTTTGTATTCTGCCTCGTCCCAAATGGCGAAATTACGATCATACTCTAGCTGTAATTGTTCTTTTTCCCAATCAAATATAGATACATAAATCTCAGGAAACCCCTGTTTTGCTAACCAAGCTTCGAAGGTAGGTTCCGGAACGTACGGTCCTGAATCTAGGTATGTTGTCATGGGAACTCCTATGATTCAAACCCATATAAATTTGAATCAAATGAAGAAACTGTTCTCATCTCTTGAATTTCGATCTGAATTGAGAACTTCTGAAGCATCAGTGCCCGGATCGAGCTTGATGTGAGGTCGTTCCAGTAGGAATTTATTGAAATTGTACAAAGCTCTTTCAAAAGCGACTTCTAATGCACGTTGATTGATTTCAATGTCAGAATCGGGTGTCTTACTTTCGTTGATTGAAATGTAATTGGCTTGATTCACAATATCCTGAATGTGTGAACCTGTGAAACCAACAGGCATTTTCGCAACGATTTTATCAAGATCAATCTCTTTGTTATGAGGGTAAGGTTTGAGTTTTAATTCAAAAATTCCCTTCAAGACATCATGGTCTGGATAGGCGTAATCAATCCTTACGTCAAAGCGACCCGGACGTGCGATTAAGGCCCAATCAAGGGATTCAGGGTGATTGCTTGTCGCAACGGTGATGACTCCATTGTTGCTTTTGATTCCATCCATGTGATTGAGCAGACTTGACAACCCAGCGCCATCGCCCCTCGATCCTCTTTGTCCTGTAATTCCCAAAGCGTCGATATCTTCCATAATGAGAATGGTTGGAGCGTATTTTCGAGCGACTTGAAAGATCATGTCCATCGCTTTATGCAACATGATGAAATCTGCAAAGAGAATCGTACAATTGCCATCTGCGATGATTGCATCGATGGTCAATGATTTTCCTACGCCAGGTGGCCCTGCTAGCATAATTCCACGGTTTGTCTCAACACCTCGCTGCAAGAGGGTTTCAGAATTTCTCAGGATTGCAAAGATGTTATCGTCGAGTAATTTCTTCTTCTCGTCTGCCAAAATGAGATCTTGAAACGTCCTTCCTTTGAGTTCCAATTCTTGGAAGAACGCATTGAATTTGGAGTTCTTGAGTAGACCATGTTCTCTCTGATATGCTTCAAAATCTTTGAATAGATTCGAACAATAATTCTCAGCAAATTCCCGAAGATGTAAGATTTGCTCTTCAGGAGGAACTTCATTAGTATCAATATCTCCTCGAAAGAGGTCGAGTCCGACGTTGACAGTAAGGCTCTCACCATACGGACCCTTTCTCGAATCAAATGAAATCCTCATTTCTCGATCTGTGTAAGGGCACTTTTCACAATAGAAGAAAATAGATGCATTTCGACGATATTTGTTCTTCTTTCCCTTCCATGTAAAGGAAGTCAGCTTGGGTTGGACACGGACTGAACGGTTATCATCGTCGTACGCTGTGACTCTTTTGTGTTCGTATCCGATGTTTTGTATGAAATTGAGAAAATCCCTGTATACAATTCTGTGTTGCTCCTCATAAGTGAGGTCTTCAGAATGATACTCCATTCCAAGCCAATTAAACAAATCAAGTTCTCTCATCGAATCATAGCGATCCTTACGCTTCATTGGCCACATCGGTAAGGTATCGTATGCAGTTCGGGGCGAGTCCTTGTAGACGATCATATGGCTATTGACGTCAGATAAAACTGGCTTGTAGCGTCCTGAACCAAACTCTAAATGTTCTAGTAAATGCAGGAAGGTTTTTTGCACTGAGATCAATTTTGAAAGCAAATCGTTGAGTTCAAGGCTCTCCTCTTCGGATATTTCAAACGGAATTGTGGTGAGAATTTCCGCTTTATCGACAAGCATCTCAGCAAATTGCTTTCGGGTCTCAATCTCCGGTAGAGGTGAAAGGAGTGTTTCCAAATCCACTGGCTTGCTTTTGGATTGGAAAAAGAACATTGCACGAAGGTGTCCGTAAATGTGGTCAAGAGCAAGGACGAAGATGGATTCGAGTAATGTTTTCGCCGTTGGAAGATCTGTAGCATCATCGATCCAGACATCATCC
>JBMYNT010000054.1:0-1909 GCA_049598575.1 Candidatus Poseidoniaceae archaeon
TCTCCATCAAACAATACTCCTGCAAAAATCGGTTGAGAATTTGCAACACCTTCGAAATCTAACCAAATTGCCCTATCAAACTCAGATTTAGAGAGGGTTCTTGGGAAAGGATACTGTCTGGCCATGAAAATGCTAACTGTTCCATGCACAAATCGTTTGGGATAAGTTGCAAGGGGTTATCCGAAACCCCTTTGCATTTTATTTTCTGATACAAAGGGGATTGCGTGGGTCGATACAGACGCTACCCATGTGTACGAGATTCAGAGTGAATACAATAGGTGAATGAACCTTAGTCAATTCCAATTGAGCGAACCAAGATTCAAGTGCTTCATTCTGAGAAGATGATTCAGTGAGCAACATGACATCAGGATTCAAGGATATTGCTGAAGGAAACAGCGACTTTGTGACTGGCTTTACCCATGGAGATGTTCCTGGGAAACCTGCTCGAAACATGCTGTTGATCACATGCATGGATTGTCGAATCGTTCCTCACCAAGCACTTGGTTTGACCTTTGGCGACATGAAAGTCATCCGTAATGGGGGGGGTCAAGTCAATCCAGAAGTTGAGAAAGATGTCGTTGTTGCAAACAACATTTTGGAATGCGATCGAATCTTGATTATGCAACATACACGATGCGGTATGGCAGCTGCTACACTCGAGAAGGTTCGAGAAGTCGTTCATGCGAACACAGGTGCTGATGTGAGCGAATATTTTCCAGATGTTATCTCGAACCAGAAAGCAAAACTCGTTCAAGACGTTGAGACGTTGAAGAACAATCCAATGCTGAAATCGGATGTTGTCATTGAAGGTGCAATCTACGATGTGGATACGGGCCAAGTTGAATTCATTGCGTGAATTCATTCCGTATATCGGAGAGCAACAACGTGTTCGATGTTGAGCTCGTCTTGGCCTTCATGAATCGTCATCTCGATTTCATGCATGTCAACAGGGGCAAAATGAAGCGTGTTCCATGTGACACTGCCTCCATTTTCGACAATCTCACGATTGCCCATGCATTGACCATCAATGTTGATCACTGCCCATTCAACATCGACATCTCTTCCATTGAGTTCAATGATTGGAGATGGATTTGAAACGGTGGAATTGAGGATCAGATAGGAAGGCGGGGTTGCATCATTCCCGGGTTTTGCATCAAAGAAAAAGGATTGAGGATTTCCAGTTCCTTCTTCACTCCATCGAACGATTTGCTCAACGATGATGGTCTTGGTGGATGTGAGATTGTTGCCTTCTGAATCAACGGCATACAATTCAATGTCATACATTCCATGGTGTTCGAAATCGAGGGAGATGGTGTTCTCTTCTGATGCATCAATACTGAACGAACGACCATCATCCGTGATGAGTCCGAACGTTCGGATTGATACGATTGATGTTGAACCTGAGAAGTCGAACTCGATTGTTTCTGTTGAGGAGGAGACGAGTTCACCTTGCTCGTAGATTGTTTCAATCGTTACACGATCGTTGCTTACTTCAACATTCAACACAGTCTCGATGTTCTCATCGAGAACGGAGCCGAGACATCCTGAGAGGAAGAGAAGGCAGACCATTCCCGAGAAGAGAACAGGCCTGCGCATACCATCACATTCAGTTGTTCCAGTTGGTGATCAAGTGGTACATGGTGCGGACGTGGATACCTGTTGCACCATTTCCGACCATGGTGTTGGTCTTGGCACCCCAGTAGGTTCCTGCAATGTCCATGTGTGCCCATGTGATTTGTTCACCATCTTCATCGTAGTTTCGATTTGGAACGAATTGCTTGAGGAACGCTGCTGCAGTGTTGGCACCGCCCCAGCGACCAGCACCGAGGTTTCGTGTGTCAGCAATCTTCGAATCGGTCATTTCCTTTTCGAAGGCTGGTAGAAGCGGCATTGGCCAAGCAAGTTCGTC
>JBMYNT010000054.1:1919-9686 GCA_049598575.1 Candidatus Poseidoniaceae archaeon
GCCATACAGGATCATGGCAGCTTTCGCCTGCATCCATCAATTTGTTCGCAACATCTCGGTCATTTGCGAAAAAGCCCGGTAATTCAGTGCCGAGGGCTACGCGACAAGCACCAGTGAGGGTTGCAAAGTCAATGATGAATTCAGGATCGAATTCACCAGCCTTCCACAATCCATCGGAGAGAACCAATCGACCTTCTGCGTCGGTGTTGAGAACTTCAATGGTCTTGCCAGAGAGTGTTGTGATAACATCACCCGGGCGTTGTGCGTTTGCTGCAGGCATGTTCTCAGCCATACAGGTAATGCCGACCACTTTGCCATCGTATCCAGTTGATGCGAGGGCTTGCATGGTTCCGAAAACGGTGGCAGAGCCTCCCATATCGTACTTCATTTCGTCCATGTTGGCACCTGGCTTGAGCGAGATACCACCGGTATCGAAGGTGATTCCCTTTCCAACGAGAAGAGGGCAGCGTCCTGGCTTTTCCTTGTTCATTTCGAAGATGACCATGCATGGTTTTCGAGATGAACCCATACCGACAGCGACCAGACCTCCCATGCCGGCCTTCATGGCATGCTCGTAGTTGATGATGGTTACATCGACGTTGTTGTATTGCTTGGCCCATTCCCAAGCCATGTCCGAGAATGCTTCTGGGTACATGTCGTTTGGTGGACAGTTGCCGAGATCTCGGGAGAGGTGGACGCCGGATGCAACACCACTGTGGATGTTGACGAGTGCTTGTAGAGCCTCTTCTTGGCCTTCATCGCATGTGATGCGTACACTGCGCTCAGTTTCCTTGTCTTCCTCCTTCTGCATCTTGTATTCATCATAGGAGTAATCGCGGAGCAGCATGCCTTCAGCAAATGCACCCATGCATTCGATGCTGGCACCAGCGAAACGAACGGTGAGATCGGTTCCGTGTGTCTTCTTTCGAGCAGCAACAACAGCAGCACCGGCCTTTCGGTAAGCGTGGACATCAGCATCGTCTTCCTTTCCAAGACCGACGAGCATGGCTTTTCCACCTTCACTTCCAACGAGGGACATTGTGGACTTTGGCTTGCCCTTGAAATCGCCATCGGCGAGAACACGGTTGATTTGTGCTTTGAGTGCAACGTGCATACCTGTTGCATGGGCTTCTGGTACGAGATCTGTTCCTTCAAACAAAGGAAGAATGAGCGTTCCATCGATGTTGTGACTTGAACTTACGTTGATTTGCATGGTTTCACCGATATTGCCCAACCCCTTGAGGCACTTGAAACCTTGCGAATGATTTTCAGGGAATTATGCCGAATCTTCGTCTTCATTTCTGAGAAGTGCAATCACAGCTAGACCTGCAAGAATCGTGGTCGGACTGAACAGCCCATAACCAACGAGGAAACTTGAGTCATCGTCCTCATCGAGCATTGTCGCATTGATTTCGAGGGGCTCAGTGACCCATTTCGCAGCATCGATCACCCGCTTTTGGTAGTACAATTGCCACGATCCATCCTTGGAATACGACAGGTTGGTTGCGTCAAAGGTAGCGAGAGTTGAATTGCTTTCATTCACCGAGAACAACGTTGAGGTCCATGTCACATCCCCACTGGAATCAACAAACTGCAGACTTGCGTTGGTAGTCGAGGCCATTCCAAGGTTGTCCACATCGAGAACGACTTCATCATCCGAAACTTGAATCGATTGAACATCGAGTCGTGCTCTCCAATACCATACGTTGGTGATGAGATATCGCATAACATCCAACTCTTCTCCTAGGCGTTCGTTGAGTGCCTCTACAGATCCAGGTACAAATTGCTCGTCATCCGTTTCGAATGTGAAGGTCGGGAATCCCATGACACCGTATCCATAATCACGGCTTGTGCCGCAGTTAGGATAGAGTCCCTGATTGGCATTTTGAATCGGAATCTCTGAGATGTTGGCTTGGACTTCCTCACGAATTCCGTGGAACAATTCCCAGTCGGATGGCTGGCTTGCCCACTTACCCCATGGATAGAGCATGATCCAAACGCCTGTGTGCATGGTGACGTAAAGGTCGGCATCCGAAACGTATTCGTTCATGTAGTTCGAATTCGCTGCAGTCTCCGATTCACTGAATGCAGCACTACCAGGTTGGGTGGTTGGACATGTGTTCCAGAAGTGATCGTAATTTCGGTTCAAATCGACTTGGTTGATGTTCCACCGTGTATCGATATCGTTGCCGTCAGGGTTGAGCATGATGAGCACGTGAATTTCTGTGTTTTGTAGCACATCAACAACCTCTTGGTTTCCTTCGCTCCATCCTTCAATGTAGAACTGTGCTGTGAGCCATGCTAAGGAGGTTCCAAGGTACTCGTTGCCATGATGGCCTCCGTCAATGTAGACGATTTCTTTCGCCTTTCCATCGGCTTTGACATCCATCGACCAATCCGAGATTTGAACCACCCAGAGTGTCTTTCCAAGTTCTGAGTTTCCTGCTTCGACCAATCGAACAATGTCGGGGTTGTTGTCAGCCCACTCATTGACTTCCATGGTCAGGGCAGCCCAGGTCATGTGAACGTGGTTGTCGATGGGTTCACCAGGCCATGCTTCTTTCGTATCCGAAGAAGCGGTCGCAACCGGTGGAAGGCCTGCTAGGAGTAGGCATAAAACCAAGCTAACAGCGACTCGCATGGTGACGCCTTGCTTCGGTGAATCAAAAACGCTTGCTACGCATCTTCACCAATCGCTGGTGAATGCGTTTGGATTCTGAACCTTTTCGGATTCCCGGGTCCAGATGGATTGTCCATCAGTACCATAGATGTCCGCGAAAGGGTCGATGTCCTCCGGCTTGCGTTGTCGCTGCATGTAGGATTCGACACGCTCCTTGAGATCAGGCTTGAACTTCCAGTAGTGAATTCGCCATTCTCGACCATCCCAAAGCGTGGTCTCCTCGGATTCGGTTGTCAACAAATCGTAATCTTGGAACATGTAAAACAAGTTGCGATCGGTTGGTTCGAGCGCATTGTCAATGATTCGATTGTAAAATCCGAAGAACCCGAGTGCGTGTTCAGCCATACCAGCTGCAACTTCGGCATCCATTTCTGTATCAATATGCTGTTGAATTGCTTGCGTCAACGATTGTAGTGTCATTCCCATCTTCCATCACCCCGCCCCGGTTTTTCCCCCGAGAACACTATTGTATATTGGTCGTCGATGTATATTAACACATCGGCCCTTTTTCTTGTAATCACGACTTCGACGACGATTTGGACTTGATTTTGGCAACCCTTAGAAGCATGAAGAGGCCGCAGTAATCATGGAGGGCGAGGACATGCCAACCTTTCTTGGTCTTGACCAAGCCGAGGGTGATGTTGATGTTGCCATCCTTTCGTTGCCGTACGAATTGACAACCTCGTATGGCCAAGGGACGGCCTTAGGTCCAATGGCTTGCATCGAAGCCTCAACGCAGGTTGAACTGTACGATGCGCAACTTGGCCAAGACCTACCTGCTGGACTTTCAATCCACACCATCCAGCCTTGGGATGGTGAAGAACCTACACTGCTCGAACAGCTCGATTCGATGGTCGGCTACTTGATTCCATGGTTCAGAGGCGATTGTTTTCCGCTCTGTTTAGGCGGAGAACATGGAATTCTACCGCCCATCATGGAAGCCTTACGGCACCATCCGCTTGTGGACAACGATCTTTCGAACCTCACCGTCGTCCAAATCGATGCACACGGAGATTTGCGTGAACATTTGGACGGTGAGAAGTATTCTCACGCTTGTGCAGCAGCACGAGCCCTTGATGCTGGAATTGGCTCGTTGCTTCAGGTGGGCATTCGTGCCTACAGCAAAGAGGAACATGAGCGTATGATGGAGGATGAACGAATTTCCACATTCTTTGCCAAAGACACGCAATCACCGTGTCAGGGTGCACACCATTGGAAGCACTGGCTCGAGACACTCTCATCGATCGAAGGGCCTGTTCATCTCACCATCGATATCGATGGGCTCGATGGGGCGTTGGTTCCTGCAACGGGGACGCCTGTACCTGGCGGTTTGACCTATTGGCAGGTGCACGAAACCATCCAAGCCTTGTTCAATGCACCAAATGCTGTTGTAATCAGTGCAGATGTTAACGAAATTGGTGTTCAACAAGACTCTCCTTTAACCCAGTTCACAGCAGCGATGCTTGCAACAAACGTTCTTGCAGCCCACATTCATGCTCGCTCGAGAGGGTTATGGGAAGCCATGGCAGAGCGTCGTTCAGCAGAGCGTCTTGCCGTTCCGAATCGTTCGTTTTCAGAACATCAATGAAAGAAGAGGATAAATACTCGTTCGAGTTGCGAGGGCAAAGAAGTCAATCGACTTTTCATGGCGACGCCACAGTGGAGAACAACTGGATAAACCACGTGCCAAGAAAGGAATGCTACAACAAACAAGGAGTGGATACGTTGAACAAATCAGCCCATGGCAAACACATTTTTCTCGATTATACCGGATTCTTCCCGTCCTCAGCCTTTGACGGTCATGACATGCTTGTTATCATGAAACAGGCTGTCGAGAACAGTGGCGCAAGAGAAGTCCATGCCCATGTCGATGTCTTTGACGGCTCTGTTTCTCCTCCTGGATTCGCATCCGTTGTTCTCCTCGATGAAAGCCATGTCAGTGCACATTGTTACTCGGATCGAGGGCTTCTCGCCATTGATGCATTTACATGCGGAGGTACCGATCCCAACTCGATCATCGTCAAAATCAAAGAAGCACTTTTGGAACGATGTCCGAGTATCGAACTTATGCAAGAGAAGAGCACTGAACGATTCCTTCTTCCGGAGGTGTGAACATGAGCGTTAGGGGTACGATTGAATCCTACTTTCATCACTTCAATGCTGGCGAGTTATCCAAGATGTCTGCCTCACTGTTGAAGCACATTGAATCGGGCGGCAAGGTCTTCATTACGCTCGCTGGTGCTATGAGTACTGCCGGAATTGGACAACTGCTTGCACCAATGATTCGGCAGGGTCACGTTGCTGCGATCAGTTGTACTGGAGCGAATCTCGAGGAAGATGTGTTCCGCATGATGGCCTCTCCACATTACGAATCCATCGAGAACTGGAGAACACTTTCCCTTGAGGACGAACAGGAACTCCTCAACAAGAACATGAATCGCGTGACGGATGTTTGCATCCCTGAAGAACAAGCAATCCGTGTTCTTGAATCACATCTGCTGGAAGCATGGAAGCAGGCATCTGAGGAAAAGAGGAGGCAACTTCCACATCACTACTTTTTCGATGTTCTTCATTCGGAGTCTCTGCTTCATGCCTGTGAGGGTGATGCTTCAGCCTCATGGGTCCTGGCAGCGTGCGAAGAAAAGGTACCACTCTACGTGCCAGGTTGGGAAGATTCGACCATGGGCAACATCTTCGCAGCTCGTTCGATGGAGGGTGTGGTCGATTCAGATTGCGTTCTTTCTGGAATTGAGTACATGAAACATCTTGCAACGTGGTACGCAGAACAAACCTCACCACTCGCCTTTTTGCAAATTGGCGGAGGAATTGCTGGTGATTTCCCAATTTGTGTCGTTCCAATGCTCAATCAAGATCTCGAGCGAGATGTGCCACTCTGGTCTTGGTTTGGACAAATCTCCGAATCTCGTCCTTCGTATGGAGGATATTCTGGTGCTCCACCAAGCGAGAAAATTACGTGGGGTAAAATCGATGCATCGACACCGATGTTTGTCGTTGAAAGCGATGCAACCATCGTTGCTCCGCTTTTGTTTGCCTACATCCTGAATCTTTGATTGTTGAAACAATGTCCCCAAACCCTTAGAGATAAGCGGTGCCAAGTATCACTCATGAGACGTAGCCAAAGCATTGTTCTTGTTTTACTGTTGATGTTAACGCCTCTTTCCTCACTTGTCTCTGCAGAAGGAACTCCAACCGTGTCCATCACCACGGATTGGAACAGTTCTTCGGCCTTGACCAATGAACATGCGTACGTGTTGACGTTTGGAGATTCCTCTTCCCATGATTATGACGTGAGCATTGAGCACATTCGAGATTCAATCGATTTGGCTCCTTCCATTCAAACAACGTTTCTTGACAATACACCAACGCTGACTGCACGTATTGTTCTCGATACAACGATTGCATGGAACGATACAATTTCGATATCAGTAACCATCAACGGTCACGACGGTAATGCGCTCTCATCAGCGATTACAGAAGAGCGAACCTTCACAGTTGGATCGTGGAATCAACCAATGGCGGATCACGAAGTGACTACGACCACATCATGGTCGCTTGAACAGAATTATCAGACGATCGATGGTAACCAGTCGTTCATGTTGCTGTTTGAAGGGAACGGATGGCAACAACGCATCGGTGAGGTTCTCAACGCCTACGAACTCGGTAATGGAACGTTGTTGACCTCAGAGACAACCGGTAATTCAACCACGGTGCTTGAACTTGATTTTGAATCGTTTTGGAAGAACGAAACGGTGACTTCTGGCCTTCTTACCTCTCAGGTCATCCAAGCCAAAGGAAGTGGTGACATCCTTTTGCAACTTGAAGAGGATGGTCTCGTAACCACCATCAATGCCACAGTGGTCGATGCATTGCTCAACCGTTCGAACATTGACAACGTCGTCTCTGAGCGATTGCGATTGGAAGCCTTTGGTGCTCTTCTCGTCAATGGAGAGGAAGATGGTGGGCAATTCGACGTTGATGGTGACATCAGTTTGCTCCTTCTTGAAACGACGGATGTTGATGGTGTACGTGTCCTTCAGCACACACAAATCGAGGCAACGGCCGATATGGTCCTCAGTGATGAGGGTTCGGAATTCAATCTTCAGCTCGACCAGTTCGAAACCCTTGAGCGCTGGGAAAACGGTGTGCGCGTCGATCAACTTGACCTGATACGCGGCGATGGAACATTCGGATTTACAGATCAAGAAGAGAACTCGTCCATGGTCGTCAATGGAACGGTGTACAACTTTCACACCCGTGTCGAGGATGGAATAACACTCATCGACGATATTCACGTTGATGGAACACTCTCTGGCGATGTTCAAGGTACGTTTGGCGTGGTTCAGACCATTGAACAAACAGGAAAGCAACGGAATCATACTTTGGTCGAGCACGATGTGAACGTCATTCACAGTGAAACGTGGTTCAATGTGACTGGTGTTGGTGGCAGCAATTTCTTCGGAGGAAGTGGAGCCGGATCGTACTACAACGATTCCTACATCTATCAAGCAACCAATGCGGATTGGGACAATCGAACGGTTCGACTCGTTTGGACGGAGACAGGGCCAGACCCTTCCAGTGGGGACGAACGCCCTGAACGAAGTCCAATCGAACAAGAACCAACACCGCCAGAGGTTGAGGAAGCCTTAGGGAACATCTCTGTTGGAAGAGAAGCCGGCTTCGCACCGGTTCCGATGGAAACGGGCGATGTTGTTCGTCTCCTCGCACAAGATGGCATCGTCTTGACTGTCACTGCTGGACAAGAAGCCATTGAACCACGAGATGCAAAGAATCTGAGTGTGATTCAGTGGACAGGCGTCTACAGCGATGGAGTTTCTGGAACTGCATCGGGTTCCATCGTTCATCAGGGGCCATTGACTGGTTTGCTTGCAAGCACCGTCCGTTCGTTTGAGATTGAATTCGGGACCGATGGTGAAACAGCCCTTCTCAATGAATCACAAGCCGTTGATGCCATTCTCTCACCGAGCATTGTCTCGGCCGATGACAACACGGCTCCACAAGTCCTCGACCTATCGCTCATGGAAGGTTTGGTCTTCGGCGAGGGTGGC
>JBMYNT010000055.1:0-9263 GCA_049598575.1 Candidatus Poseidoniaceae archaeon
GAATGCCACAGGACGAGACCTTGTCGATTCGCTTCTTTACATCGATGGTCGTCAGACCATCATTTCGTTCCAAGCAAACACGCTCGATTGGCAAGCAACCGTTGATTTCGAAGAAGGCCTTTCGCAAGCGCTTCAAGATGCTGCCTCGACGGTTGACGGAAGCTTCACGATGGAACTCAGCGGTCGTGCATTGATTCTTGCACAAATCAGTGCCGATGTTGCGATTTCTGCAGTGACGTCAACCGCCATTGTCGCCTTTACAATCCTGTTTGTGTTGATCGTGATTCAGTTCATACGAACCCAAAGTCTGACGCAAGCCGTACTTCGCGGTGGTGTCATTTGGATTCCTTTGATCACCGTCGTCCTGTGGGTCTACGGCATCATGGGTCTTGCAGGATATCAACTGAATTCTCAGACCGTTACCATCGGTGCCCTAGCGCTTGGGTTGGGTGTTGACTATGCAGTACACTACGTGATTCGATTGGAGGAGGAAGTTGAACTGCATCCGGAAAAGACGGTCGCACAATGGACCTCGAAAACAACAGCAACGACTGGTCGTGCAATGCTCGGTGCTGCCATCAGTACTGCTGGTGGATTCGCCATCCTCAATTTCTCTGGATTGCTTCCATTGCGATTGTTCGGTCAAGTCTTCATCGTAGCCATCAGCCTCGCAATGGTTTCCAGTGTTACACTCCTGCCAACCTTGTATGGTCCGTTCTTGCGTCATGATGCGAAACAGCACATGCCAGAAATCCTTGAGCAAGAATAATCAGAGAACAGGTCGCTTGGTTTTGCCCGAACCTCGGTGACCAATCATGCGTACGATTTCCCAAGGCATACTGCCTTTTTCTTCCTCATAGGCCATGAGTTCATCAACGGATTTCGACCAATTCCATTTCGTTCTCCAAAACGTGAACAGTTCTCTTTTTCTCGATTCATCGCACTCCATCCAAGGAACGACCTCGCTCTCAAGCGACTTGAGAATCTCGATATGATTTTCTTTGGTCGCATTGTTCAATCGATCCTGTTGAGATGCATCGAGTGGATGTGTTGCTGGACGCGTCCAACGTGCGTGACCACTTGGAAGCCATGTGAGATTTGGATCGCTTGTATCTGTCAAAGCCGAGAGACCTGCATTGAGAACCGAGTGTTCGATGATTGGACTGACTGGCCAAAGATAGACTGGGAATCCTTTCCGTATGGTCGTAAGGCGTTTCAATGATGTACCTTTGAGGCCAACGGTCTTACCGAGTGGAACCATGTTGGTTGGAGAGACAACGTACTCTGCAGCACATGGCATCATCGGAGAGCCATTTCGTTGGTGCTTACGCATCAGTCTCGAAAATGGGGTCGAGACATACTCAGGAAAAGCAAGAACACGATGTGTCTTCTTTCCTGCAAACGGACGAATGGTTGGCAACAGTGTAGACCAACTCCTCTGAATGCCTCCAAGCTTGGTGGCATTGCCCATGGTCTTGTGAAAGGCGTAGTGGACTGTGGAATGTTTTGGCACATCGTATTGATCAAGGAGTTGTTCAGCACGCCTCATCGTCTCTCCCATGTGGATGTCATGTTTCTTCGTAGCAAACCATCCCCCACTTCGTTTCAACTTAAGGCTCGGCCGTTTCGATTCGACCACCAGAACCTTGCCTTCCTCTTGGACTGCATGTTGAATGGAGGCATCCTCAAGCAACTGTTCAAACGAACAGAATCCGAGGTCGAGCAATTCATCGATATTCCAATCTTCCACGAACGGTGAACGATTTCTCCGTCGTGATGGATTGATCGAAACAGTACGATCATGGTGAATGACAACGTGATTGTCTTTCGTGAGTCGGATATCAAACTCGATGGCATCGAACAGCTTCATAGCATGGACGAGACTTTCGAGCGTGTTTTCCGGTGCTTGTTGATACATCCGCTTCAAAACTCCCAACTCATTGTGGTTCTTGAAGCCCCGTCTCCGAAGTATGCTCTCAAATCTTGGACAACACTCATCAATGTTCCATAAACCTCTAAATGCGCTATCGGTGGAGGTCGAACATGAGTCCATGGACGGTCATGATGAGCATGATTCTGTTCCTGACACCACTCATATGCTCGTTGTTCACAAAACATGACAAAGATTCACGCGTTAGGTATGGCACTTGGTTCGAAACGATTCGCAAACATCGATACTACCTCCATGCTTTGGGTTATCTCGTCATCATACGATGGAAGAACCTGACCGATGGATTGAATGAACCAATCAAACAGCGTACAGGGCATTGGACTGATACCGTTCATGGATTGGAAGGGAATATCGTATTGTGGATACAGAGGACGTTTGAGAGTGATGCCCTTACAGCTTTCCTCAACTTTCATTACCTCTTTGTGTACCTCTTTCTCATCTACGTGACGACCGTGTATTTTGCCTATGCAAGTGACAGAGATATGACCGACAAGGTGACGCTGAATTATCTGTTGATTTATGCTCTAGCAGTTCCATACTATCTGTTCTTCAACGTCGAAGTTACGTCTTCTTGGATTCCTGGCATGGATGCTTTGTTGTATCACGATGGATGGTATTCAACATTTTACGCAACCCATGACCCCTTAGACAACGCCGTTCCTTCACTGCACGTAGCGATACCATTTGGAATCTTGATGCTGAATTACCTCCACGTTAAGTCAAAAGGACAGACGCTCAAAGAATGGCGTCATTATCGTTATCACATGTTCATTCTCATCAATACGATTGTTTTCATCTTCGCAATCCTTTATCTCGGCATTCACTGGATCATCGACATACCACTTGGTATGCTCGTCGGCGCAATCGGAGCGTTGTTCATCCATCACATACAGCCACGTTTGCGGAACGATTACGGTCCAATGTTCAACGGCGTTACTCGACAAAAAGTTTGGAAACATGTCCTCGTTGAAGGAACCGTTCTCGTCATCTTATTGGCTGCAATGATGGGCGCAGTCAATCATCAAGATGCGACGAATGAACAACAACCCTCGTTCAAGATCGGACCTGGTGATACTGTGCAAGATATTCTTGCTGAGATGGAAAAGGATGCTACAATAATCACAACCATACGGAATCTGGATGCTACAATCAAGCTCGAGTATGCCATCATCACCGTTGATTTAGCGGAGTCAGGTTTCTCAGATTATGGTGTTGATTGGGATACAATGCAAGCACTTGCTGTTGAACACTGCAACCAGCAGATTGCCTGTAATGGTTCACTGCAAGCCAACGAAAGCATCGACCTTGCACTCAAATCACCAGAAGTGTACACGTTCATCTTTTTCCATCATCCAGGCGATGAAGGCGTGATTGAAGTACAGGTTGAATCGGAGTATGAGACTTCAGAACAATCCATGACACAAGCCGTTGCACTTTCACTTCCATCGTTGTACATGACTGGATTTGTTGTGTACAGATTGTATCGATTGAACAACGATGGCCGACCATGGTACGATTCTCGTCCATCCCACACATGGGAAGAAGAGTGAGCATTCACTTTTGTAGAACAAACATCTGCGATGACCATGGCGTCCTCTTCATCGTTGGAAGACGCTGTCTCTGAATTGATGGGTTCAACTGGCGGCCAATTGCTGAATTCAGCACGCGATTACCTTCGTAAGCGCGCAACTGCACTGGTTGGACTGTTCCTTACTGGATTGGTTGTAGGTTTCCCAATTGCCAAAGGCATCGTTACGTGGCTCATCGAAGATCAACGATTACCCGATGACGTTAACGTCATCGTCACCTCACCAGTGGAATTCCTGATGCTTCAAATTCAACTTTCAGCCAGTTTCGGATTGTTCTTAGCCCTCTTACTCGTTTTCACAGAAACAACCCTACGTGGTGCACGTCATCCGCTCGTTCTTGAACGGTTTCGAGAGTTGAATTTCAGCCCACCTAAGCCGAGTTTCTCATTCGTTCTGTCCATTGCATCAAGTATGATATTGGCGGTCTGCGGCATTCTCTATGCGTGGGAGTTGCTGACGCCGATGCTGTTTGAATACCTCAGCAACGATGCACAACAGGCTGGCCTTTCCACGCAATGGAAACTCGAAGCATACGTCGGTTTCATTCTGAACTTGTGCATAGCAAGCGCCATTGGATTCCAAGCACCTGTCGTTACACTGCTTGCATTGCGCATCGGATTGGTAGAACCTCCAACCTTAGCAGCCTATCGCAAGCACATTTGGTTTGCAGCATTTGTCATAGGTGCTCTATTCTCGCCACCTGATCCTCTGTCGCTGTTCCTCGTTTCCTTACCAGTCATCTTCCTGTTTGAAACAGCTCTGTTGCTGCATCGAATCATGCCGATGAAATCAGCGCAGGCAAACTCCTGACGATGACTGGCATATGCCCAGGTCGGTGTCCACCGTTGAAAGAATGGAAATCAGATCCAACGGTTACACCGAGACCGTATTGTTCAGCAAGCATCCATAGACGGTGCCTCTCTTCATCGGAATGACTGCGATGAAATGCTTCGATGGCATCGACGTTCGATGCCTTCAGATGTTGAATCAATGCCTCATACTCAACACCGTAATACCGAGGATGGGCCAATGAAGTAATTCCGCCCGCTGCATGAACCAGTGCTGTTGCTTCTGCAAGCGATGGTTTCGGACGTTCAACATTGCATGGTCTTCCATCTCCAAGCCACTTTTCGAATGCCTCATCCATCGATTCAACATAACCAGCATCCATCATGGCCAGAGCAAGATGAGGGCGTCCAACGCTGCCCTTTGCACGTGACATCACATCTTCAGCATCAATCGCCATACCAAAGGCATTGACTTTGTCAATCATCTCAAGCATTCGTGGAACACGGTCTTCGTGCAGTGGTGCGAGCCATTCCTCGAATTTCTTCAAACCTTCAGCAATCGGTTCGTATGGGAAATAGGCGAGAAGATGCCATGAGGATGGAGGTCGATAGCGATCATTCGACGCAAGAATACCCTCATCCCAAGGCAATTCAACATCGCATGTCAGTTCAACACCCGGAATGAACGCAATCCCACGTTGAGCAGCAGCAACTTTTGCTTCATCCCATCCTGCAATGGTATCATGATCGGTGAGTGACCAAACACGGACGGATTGTTGTTGCATAGCATCAGCAAGTTCCTCCACTGAAAGCGAGCCATCGCTATGGGTCGTGTGGCAATGCAAATCGAATGAGGAACTCCACATGGTTCAAACCTCCAAAGCCACCAATTTGAACCTCTCCATTTGAACCTAGAACAAATCATCCAAATTCGGCAACGTTGGAATTGTCTCATCGGATTCAAGCAAATCGTCCAAGTCAGGCATCTTTGGCAAGCTGGGCTGGACAGGCTCGTCCAATTCAGGCAATTCTGGCAAGGGAACATGAGCAGGTCCATCTGAAACAAACGCTGTCTTTGGCTCCCTCATCAGCGATTGAGGATCTTTTTGATCCTCTTTTCCAGGTAAAGGAACATAGGCAGGACCATCTGAAATGAATTCACGATCTTCAACGACGACCTCATCAGGTTCGCTTAATTGGAGTTCAGATTCAAACGTCCTCGATTCAATGTCGGTGTTTCTCTCAGAGACAACCGATGCTGCATACGAACCCAACGCACCACTGGAAAGGATCGCTGTTGCAGATTCGACTTCACGCGCGTCAACCGATGTCGTTTCACCGACAATCGATGAAATAATGCTCGACGTATTTGCAGTGACTGAAGAAGCAGGTGCCGTTCCTACGTTCGTTGCACTTGATTCAAAATCGGCAATCTGCTCTGCAACGCTGCGTTGCTTAGGAAGCTCTGGAACCGGTCGATCTTGACGACACCAGGCTGCAAGCAAACCGAGACATATCGAAAGAACAAGCCAAATCCATTCTTGCGTCGACCAACCTGTTGATGCCCAATAGTCGTTCTTTTCTCCAGAGACAAATCCTTCAAACAGGGGTTTGAGAAGAACGCGTTGTCCCTCTTGTCCCGGGTATCTTCCAAGGAACGCATTGCCAAGTAACGCGATGAACGACATGCTCGCAACAGTGGTAGCAAACGCAGCGATTCGAGGCGCTCGTTGTTCCATGGTCTTCACATCATGAACTCAAAAATTCTGCAGCAGTAACGGTGTTGGCCATGAGCATTGCCACGGTCATCGGGCCAACACCACCTGGTACTGGCGACAACAACGATGCATTCAAGGCCACATCAGGGTGCACATCACCGGCAAGTCTCCATCCTCTCTCACGGCTGGAATCATCGACTCGATTGATTCCCACATCAACAACGATGGCTCCTTGCTTGACCCAGTCGGGTTGAACCATTTCAGGACGACCGACAGCAGCGACGATGACATCTGCTTGCAAGCATTCGGAGCGTGCATCCTTGGTTCGGGAGTGAACAACTGTAACGGTTGCATCAGCACCACGAGCAGCAAGCAAGAGGGCCTGTGGCATGCCTACGTTGAACGAACGACCGAGAACAACGGCTTTTTTGCCAGTCAAGTCGACCTCAGCCCAGCGAAGCATTTCCATGACACCAGAAGGTGTACATGGGACCATACCATCGCTTCGACCTTGAACCAAGCGTCCAAGATTGACAGGATGGAATCCGTCAACATCTTTCCGTGGATCGATGAGTTCAGTTAGGGCTTCCTCGTCCATATGCTTCGGTAGCGGTGACTGAATCAGGATGCCATGCAAATCACGTTGCTCGTTCATGGCTCGAATGTGGTCTGCGACAACCGATTGTTCGGTATCTTCTGGCAGTTCGATGTGTGTAGAACGGATACCAAGTCGTTCACATGAACGAATTTTGTTATTCACATAAACATGCGATGCGGGGTCGTTGCCCACGATGATGACTGCAAGATGAGGTTGAACCGAACATTCAGCAATGCGCTGTTTCAGTCGCTCTTCCAAATCAGCAGCACATGCTTTACCATCGAGTCGAGCAGCGCTCATGATTCGACCAAACGCTTCAACGGTTTGAGGATTCTTGTTCAAGGTACTGGTGGAGCCAACGGAGGGACTCGAACCCCCGACCGTCTGATTACAAATCAGACGCACTACCAGACTGTGCTACGTTGGCCTTGAACCGTGGGTTGCGTCTCCCCTTGATGAAGGAAACGGTTGGACCTCGACAAGGTCAAGAGGGAAACCCGCTTGGGTTGGCTATGGACGAGGCACCAGGTTCATCGTTGCTGAACGCGCTTGCCTCGACGCGTCAAGGGAACGATACCATTTTTGGATGGTACGCACGTTATCTCGCAGCCAAGGAAGAAGGTCATGATGCCGTGAACGGTACTGCAGGAATCTTGCTCGAGAACGATGGAACATTGGCCATCAACCAGGTTGTCGACAGAATGTTGCGAGAAGCACCTGCTCTAGAATTTTCTTCTTACGCACCGCTCAAAGGATTACCAGATTTCCTTGACTTGAGCATCTCTCTTGCCCTTGGCGATCATCGAGAAGCATTGGAATCGATGGGCTTTGGTTTCGTTTCAACAGCATCACCTGGCGGCTCTGGAGCCTTGTTCCTCGCTGCCAACAACCTTTGTGAACGTGGTGACGCCATTCTTCTACGCGACCGTCATTGGGGACCATACGCAGGCTTCCTCAAGGGATGTGGACTCGAAATGGCAACGTGGCCTCTCTTGCCAGAGAAGGAGGGCGACTATCCGTACTTTGCCGATGAAGCCTTTGAGGCAACTGTCGAGGAACTCGCACAGAAACAGAAGACAG
The DNA here is from genome assembly GCA_049598575.1 of Candidatus Poseidoniaceae archaeon. Classification (GTDB taxonomy): domain Archaea; phylum Thermoplasmatota; class Poseidoniia; order Poseidoniales; family Poseidoniaceae; genus MGIIa-L2. The sequence goes on from JBMYNT010000055.1 coordinate 7,725, forward strand.
TGATGGTTTGGCTCAACGATCCTGCACACAATCCTACAGGACTGACCATGACGGCTGAAGGTCGAAGAGCTGCACTCGACATCATGATGGCAAGTGCTTCCAAGCACCCTGGTGTTGGCCACACGCTCCTTCTCGATACAGCTTACAGCCTGTATGCAAACGAACCACACGGCTGGGGCCAGACCATCGTTGATGCCATGGAAGATGGAACGCCTTGGCCAGAAAATTTCCTCATCACCTATGCACTTTCATTGTCCAAATCGCACACTGCTTACGGACTACGAACGGGAGCACTCATCGGCATTCATCCTGACCAAGCCGTCACAGAGCGACTCAAGGATACGTTCGGAACCACGGGTCGACAAACATGGTCGGCTGCACCACGGATTCTCCAATATACTGCAGCACAACTGCATAGTCAAGCAGAATCTGCAGAAGAGTGGTCACACGAACGAGACCGCCTCCAAGGCTTGCTCACAGAACGAAGAGACATCTTTGTCGATGCATGCAAGCAGCACGGTGTACCAATCAATCCAACCCACGATGGATTCTTTGCATGGCTTGAACATGATGATCCAGAATCGATCACAGAGGCTTGTGCAGAGCACCACGTCTATCTCGTACCACTACGAGGCGGAATTCGAATCGGCTTGTGTGCAATGCCAACCGATGCAGTCGAACGTGTCGCAAAGACACTCGCAACTGTTCTCAACTAGGTGAGATGCATGGTTCGCAACGTGCGAGAGAATCTCATCCTTTCCGGAATGATTTGCATTGCCTTTGGAGCCTTTCTCTCGGTTGGAGGCGTCCTGTCCATGGGTGCTGTCATAGGAGTATCAGGCGTACTCTTGTTCGTGATTGGCATGAGCACACCAAGTCAGCGAACCATGAACGAAGAGGACATTGCTGCCTGGAAACCAAGTGCAGAGCAACTCCCTGATGCGAATCGCATCATGTACAGAGTCGATGTGACCATCGATGAACCAAAGAAGACAACAATCCTCTGTGGACCATGTGGTGTTGTAACCGAACTCGACGGAGATCGGCCAACATCATTCACATGCCCTGCATGCAAGACGTTCCTCTACGAGGACGAAGAAGAGTGATTACTTCTGTTCGTATTCGTAAGGCTGTGCCGTTGTCTGTGCAGGCATCTGCTGTGCAGGCATTTGCTGCATAGGCATCTGTCCTGCCATCATCTGACCACCCATCATTTGTCCTTGTTGCATCATGACAGGATCCTTTGTCTTGAGCGTCAAAGCAAGAATGAGTCCGATGAGGAGAATAACACCGCCACAGATAGCAATCAAAATGCCGCCTGCTGCTGCAAAGAATCCACCAACTGCCTCTCCAATTTCTTCACCTGAGTCAGTGATGTAGATGGTATGGCTGGAAGAAAATGTGTAGGTGCCGCCATCATCGTTGAAAAATCCAACACTTCCAATGCTGTAGTAGCCATCAACTCCATCGTCTTCGTTTGGTTCGCTCCAATCACAATCGTTGTAGTATTTTTCTTCATCACCGTACATGACCGAAACC
>JBMYNT010000056.1:0-8936 GCA_049598575.1 Candidatus Poseidoniaceae archaeon
TCGGATATCCGAGTTGCGAAGACGCTTCCGTCGAAATACTATACAGATGAAAAGCGGTTTCGCAAAATCCTCAAGAGTTTCAAAAGAACTTGGCAATTTGTTGGTTTGAGCAATCAATTCACATCGGCGATTACACCTATTGACCAGATCGGTGGAGTTCTGAATGAGCCGATGGTACGCGTTCAGGATGGTGAATCAACACTCATGCTGTCGAACGTTTGCACACATCGAGGCATGGTTCTGTGTCACGAACATTCCGATGCGAAGACACTGCAATGCCCCTACCATGGACGCACGTTCAATCGGGATGGAACAATGAAACACATGCCTGGTTTCGAAGATGTTGTTGATTTTCCGACTGAAGACGATCACTTGACATCGTTCGATGTGCAGACGTGGAATGGTTTTGAATTTGCATCATTGAAACCAGAGAACGATGTGGGAGAAGTGCTTAGGCCCATACAGGAGCGTCTTGGTTGGTTCTTTTCTGATTTGAAATACGATTCTGAACGAGACCGAAATTGGGACATTGATGCGAATTGGATGTTGTACGTTGACAACTACTTGGAAGGGTTTCACATACCCTACGTCCATCCCGAGTTGAACGAAGCATTGGACAAGGACGGATATACCACGGAATGCTTCGAACACGGCGTTTTACAAATTGGAATGGCGAAGGATGGGGATGTTTGTTTTGAACTTCCAGAATCTTCTGTTGATTTTGGAAAGAACATCGCTGCATACTACTGGTGGTTCTTTCCAAACCTGATGGTCAATGTCTATCCGTGGGGTGTTTCTGTGAACGTTGTTGTTCCGAACACGTGTGATTCAACAACGGTCTTGTTTCGTAGTTACGTGAAACATCCTGAATTGTTGGAGCAAGGAGCTGGTGCTGAACTTGACAAGGTCGAGCTTCAAGACCAGTTCGTCGTCGAAAACTGCATGAAAGGACTACGTTCAAGTTCGTACAAGAGAGGAAGGTATTCAGCGAAGCATGAACAAGGTGTTTATCACTTCCATCGGATGATCAGCAACTTGAGGTGAGGTTATGGAGAAAATCAATTTGGATGAAAAATTTACATTGTTCAATGAACACTGGACACCAAAAATCATCAGTGAGTTGAACGATTATCAAATCAAGATTGCAAAAGTTGAGGGTGATTTTGTATGGCACAATCACTCGGATACGGATGAATTCTTTCTGGTCATCGAAGGAACGCTGTTCATTGAATTTGAATCCGAAACGATGCAGTTGAATGCTGGAGAGATGTACGTTGTACCAAAAGGTGTACAACATCGTCCTTATGCCAAAGAAGAATGCAAAATCATGCTGATTGAACCTCGTGGTGTTGTCAATACGGGAGAGGCTGAGAGCGAATTAACCGCATCCAACGATGTTTGGATTTGAGGCTTCATTCTTCCTCATTTTTTGGTTCATATTCGGGTTCCAATCCAAACTCCGATTCCTTTTCTTCCAAAGCGTTTCGAAGAACAAGTCCGTGATAGACCTTGACTTTTCGTTCTTTGACCATTTCATTGATGACCTTCTCAAGTTCAGCAAGTTCGCTAACTGTCGATGATTCCTCAATCTTCTTCAAGCAATTCTTGAATTCTCCGCGGCGAGCAAAGAAAATCGCAAAATAGATTGGAACAAGAAGAAGTGGAATCACAAGTTCTTCAAACACAATCTCGCTAAGTGCTGAGAGAGAGATTTCAAAACTTTCAGGATCGTATTCTGTCGTAAACGAGTCACCACTAAGCCCACCTCGATAGAAGAAACCCGAATTCACGCCCAAGTACATGTTGAACGGCGTGGAATCAGAATCAAAGACGCCCGAACCTCTGTCGAGTTCGACATCATCTGGCCATCCATCGTTGTCGTTGTCATCATCGAGAACATCAGGCAATGTGTCTTTGTCTGAATCAAGAGGTGTTGACGCTGCGTTGTACGGGTCGTAGAGGATGGTTCCCGAGGAAGCTGCACGTTCCATCTCATTTCGGATACCATCGCCATCTGCATCATCATCGTACTCATCTGGCATGAAATCGCCATCGATGTCTGAGCAACCTTTCAGCCGAATCTTACTCTTCCCGTAGATGAATGGACAGTTGTCAGATAGCGAATGCAGTCCTTGGTCTGCATATCCGTCGCCATCGGAATCCGACCAAATGCCTGCGTCCTCTGGCCACACATCAACATCGTCGTTGGAACCATCACCATCCATGTCAGGGTCTACAACATCACCGAGCCCGTCTCCATCGAGATCACGATGCTCGGAAGCATTTTGTGGAAAAGCATCTGCACCCATCGATTCGTTCCAATGATCGTCTGGGTCGGACCAACCATCACCATCCGTATCGAGACAGCCAACTCGATCTTCGGTCGAGTCACCCGCCGTACATTCGTACGATGTATCTTCAGCATGAACAATAGGAAGAACCAAGCATAAAACAACGAGACCAACCAGCAGCACCCGTTGTTTCATGTCTCATACTATGGCCTGCTGTATTTGGGTTTTTGCAAGACCGGGAAACAAAACATTTCAATAGCACTGGATGGAGAAAGATACATGATGAAATCGAATCTTACCATTTTTGTTGTCTTGCTGATGATTTCAACAGGCTTCGCTGGATGCACATCCGAAGAGGTCGAAGAGTTGCAAGCCTTCCCGCAATTTTCGAGTCTAGCTGATGACGACCAAACCTACAACAAGGCCAAGATGGCTGGTTCACCTTTCATCGTCATGTTCTCTGCTGAATGGTGCAACAACCCTTGCCACACCTCGATGTTTACCATTTGGGAAGCCATTCCAGAGCTCCCGGTTCTGGTTATGTCGACTGATCCTGCTGAGAACGCCAGCGGAATTACGTTGCAAGATTGGCATGAAGCGGCCAATGCATTCGATGATGACGACGAATCTGGTGATACGGGCGTCACACTCACCACCTACGCGTTCATGAAAGGTGTCGAAGCAGGTCAAGAGCTTGAAATCACGTCGCCTGGAACGGTGGTCTTTGTCAATTCTGATGGGATGATTACAGCCACTAAGGTTGGCATGCTTGAAGATCCACAAGAAGTACTGGACCTTTGGGAAACAGCTCAATAATTCCTGAAGCATCTACCGAACATCTCATCAAACTGGATACGTTCGGCTGTTCATGGTCTTTACACACGACATGGCCGATTGGCTCAGTTTCAACATCGATGAGGATTGGCTGGAAGAAAACATCTCATGGAAGGATTTTGGAACTGGTGTACGTTTGGGCAAACTCAAGCGTGAAGAAAAGACATCCTTGGTTCTCTACGAGGCACAATCCGAAGTCGAAGTGGATGCTTTCATGCCACACAGCCATCCTGGTGGTGAATGTTACGTCGTCCTCGAGGGAGAAGTTTGGGATGAGGACGGAACCTATCCTACCGGATCGATCGTGTGGATGGACCCAGAATCTACCCACACACCAAAGACACGTGGAAAGACACTCATCCTTGTGCTTTGGCCACAAGGAGTCAAAGCTGCTTGATCTAAATCCAATTCTATTCAAGCATCAACGGCCGATTCCTCATCATCGTCTTCGAGATGAAGAACGCCACTGGCTATGATCGGTGCTGCAAAGAGTGATGTCATTACAAAAGCAAACACGTCGAAGCCATCTCCGACCATCGAACCCATAACGCCCAAGGTCAGGCCGGTAACAAATAGTCCACCGCCAAACAATACGCTCAGTTGGGCTTGTGATTTTCCACGTGTCCAGAAAGCGCCACCAACCATGATAATCGTCCATGACAATCCAATACCGTACACCTGTGACATGCCACTTTGATACGCCTCGACTGCACTTCCATCATCACCAAGCGATTCATTGACCGTATTGCCTAAATGTGTACTTGCAGCTTCCTCATCCGTTAACACTGGTAGAAGATCAGCACTCATCCCAAGAGTATGGACCAAAGCGAATACGAGTAGCCATATTTTTGGTTGGAAAATACGTTTTGCATCCATCTCAAGCAACCTCTTAGGCGGTATCTGCATCATTCATGTGCAAGTAACCAGCAGCAAGAAGACCACCTAGCAAAAGGAATGGTGGTACCAACCAAGCAACGCCAGGCATTTCATAACCAGTTGTTGGGAGAACAACGAACATGGCTAGGAAGAACGCCATGATGGCGCCTGCATTAAACACAGCAAACTTGGCTTGGGTTGTTCCATCCAACACGAAGGCGCAAACGAGCCCCATTGCCCCGAATCCGCACATGAAGAGGCCGAACAGCGTCTCCATTGCTTTACTTTGTTCAGTTACACCGTCCTTACCCCAGGCGCCTTCGGCCCAAGTTTCAGCGTTGATCATATTTTCAATTCCACCAATCAAGGCCATAGCGCCACAAATGATGTACCATATTTTCGGTTGAAAGATTTTTTTTGCATCCAAGATTATCACGTCCTAGCGTGTATTTTATTTTCAAAGGATATAATCATTCCACCACAGTTGACGGTCAAAGTCCTGTTTCCTCAAGGTCATACTCACCGCTGATGAGCATTCCATCGAAAAGAAAGGGTCCTGCTGGCACGACTGCAGCGATGAATCCGTGAATGAGGGCGGTCATGTTCCATTGACGTCCTACACCGACGAATAGCAAGGCAATGAATGCGACAAAGAGTCCGCCATGAATGGCACCGACGAGCGATACCAGTTCGGGATTACCACCAATGTACTTGACAGGCATCGCTATTGCAAACAGGAACAGGGCTGAGAAACCTTCGAGATAACTAACGAATGAGACGATTTGCTTCATGCTTGAACTTCCACCATGGGCCGACTTGAGCCGCAAGATGGACACTCTTGCTCATCCCTATCAAGATAGTCATGTTTGCAGGCAGGACACACTTGGGCTAGTTCCATCTTGCCCATGGCTTCAACAGAATCGCCTTGCAGTGAAAGATATCCACTGGCAACGTTTCCTACCGTGTATCGTCCCGCTCCACCAAGGCGAACCAAGAGATCTGGAGGCAATGTGACGGTGCCTGTTTCGTCGATGATGAGTTCTCGATCTTTGCTCAAATCCTCAACATCGATTGAGTCACCGTGCTCGGCAACGAATCGACCGTCTCGAAGTTCTAAGGAACGGTTTGCGAAGGATGCGACTTCTTTCGAGTGCGTGACAATCAGGAACGATACACCATCGTTCTCGTGCAAATCCTTGAACAAAGCAAGAACTTCTCGACTTGTGACTGGATCGAGTGCACCGGTTGGCTCATCTGCAAGAATCAATCGAGGGCGGGTAATGAGCGCACGAGCGATGGCAACACGCTGCTGCTCTCCACCACTGAGCATAGCGGGGAGTGCTCGTGTTCGATGTGCCATTCCTAATCGTTCCAACATAGCATCGGCTTGTGCGAGTGCTTTCTTTGAAGACACGCCTTGATGACGGAGTGGTTGAGCAACGTTGTCACGAGCGTTCAGATCAGGAAGGAGGTTTCCTTCTTGGAAAATGAACGAAACGGTCTTTTGACGAAGCTCAACCAATTCTTGACCCTTCAATCGAGTCATGTTCTTTCCAGCGAGGCTGACCGAACCTGCACTTGGTTTCATCAATCCACCAAGACACTTCATGAGCGTGGATTTACCAGAGCCAGAAGGACCAACAACGGCAATGGCTTCGCCAGCTTTCATGTTGATGTGAAGTCCTCGTAATGCGACGACGTTTCCGTCCTCAGCCTTCGATTCGTACACGTGATACAAGCCATCGGATTCTAGAATTGTTTCACTCATCTTCATTCCCCCTTCAGCACACTGGCCAAGTCTGCTGTTAACGCTCGACGTGTTGTCACCAACAAGGCAACGACAACGGCAGCAAAGACTGCCAAGGACACGAGAATGATCTGTGACCATGGATAGACCAACGTTCGTTGTATCGTCGTCGATGAACCTCCAAAGATTTGGAAGATGAATCCAAAGATGTCAAAGAAACCGTTGAAGGAGAGTGCTAATCCAGCACCAAGGACGATACCGAGCGCCATCGAAACAACAACGATCGAGAGAATTTCGAACAGAACCAATCGAATGATTTGGTTTGGAGAGGCTCCAATCGCTTGCAAGACAGCCAACTCTTTCTGACGTTGGCTCAACACCAATGAAAGGAAAACGAAACTCGATGCGACTGCAGCCACACTCGCAACAACAAATTGCAGAGAGAGCAATCCAGGTGTTCCGAAAATAAGACCACCATTTCGCTCAACTTCCTTGTGTGTGCTTGACCAATCAAGAACGCCTGAAACACGGGCATCTGCCTTGATTTGCGATGCAAGCGATTCGAGTGCATCGCCTGACAAGCCATCAACACGAACAATCCATGTCTTTGAAGTCAAATTGTTGGCGACATCGTCTCCAACGAGACTACGCCATGAATCCTCACCGATGATCAACGCAGAAGCAATCGTTGCTGCTCCAACTCCTGGGATGTATTCGTGTGTTCCCATGTAATACATCGAGGTCGTATACGGTGTTACAATCAGTTGTACTCGCGTATCAGCAAAGAAGAGATCTGCTGCCAACGGAGGAGGTATCTCACTTGCACCGCTGAGACAACCTGTTTCATCGCTGTTGGTTCCATCAGGACATGTCGTGTTCGACAAGGTCGCTGCTGAAAGGTCAAAGAAACCAAATGCGCCTGCAAGGTTCGCATCGGTCAAGTCTGCATCTTCCAATGAACCGCCCATGAAATTGACAAGGATGGCGTTCTCAAGGTTGGCACCGCTTAGGTCAGCATTGCTGAGGTTGACATCGAGAAGAATCGATTCGCTCATGTTCATGTTTGAGAGGTCAGCATTCGCAAGGTTGGTGTTCGATAAATCAACGCGTCCCAAATCTCGCTCATCCAAGTCTTGTCCAGAAAGATTGAGTCCACCCCAATCGGCATCCATCAGGAGTGTGTACGCGTTGAACAGAGCAAGTGGGTCTGTTTCTTCAGATCCGCCAGAGGTGAAATTGAATTCGATCTTTTCCCAAACGAATGTAATCTCTCGTGATTTCTCATCTCCTGGCTTGAGGAGCACATCGTCGAGTCTGTTTTCATCGCCTCCACGATCCGAACCTGGCAAGTCAAGTGAATAAGCGGAATCCTCGCCTGCAGAGAAGCCGTTGTTCGCATAGGCGTTCATGGCAGCATCAACATCGGTACCGGGAATTGATTGCTCACTCCAACGCAGGACGTCTTCGTTTCCATTGAGGAGAACAAAGGTTTGCAAACTATCGCCGCCTTGTTCGTCAGCAAGCGTGATCTCAGGGACGCTCGTCGCGATTGGATTTACGTTAGCGTCACTGAATTCGTTAACGAGAGAAATAAGTGTAGATGCATTGATGGCTTGCTCGGTTGAAATTTGCAAGTCCGAACCAACCGTTGCATCGGCTGTCTTCTCATCGACGAGTGTTCCTGTGTAGCCTTGAACAGCTGCCAATGTCACAATGGAAAGCGTAAGGAGCATAATGACGGCGAGACGGTTCACGGACTCGGCCGATCCTGATCCTTTCAGACCGCGCTTCACATCCTTGAGAAGCGGTGAACGACCGAACAAGAGTTGCATGATTTGAGGACCCTTTGCACCAATTCGACCAAGGAGCAATGCTCCACCAATCCAAAGAGCGAATGGTCCAATAATTCCAATCAATCCTTCGATGAAGAAGTTGGAAACAATACCATCTTCACTGCCATTCATCTCAAGCCATGTGTCGATAACGGCAAGCATACCGAACAGGAATGCAGACCAGTGGAGCCAGCGCTTTGGTTCAGCTTTGACCGTTGTTTTACGGACTCCTTCTTCGATTTCGAGTTCGATGAAATCTCTGGCACGACTGCGTCCAAAGATCATCGCAAGTCCGAGCGTAGCAATGGCAGTGAACATGGTTGAGCCAATACTAAGCGTTGGGTTGACATCGAAATCGCCGGTTCTGAATTCCATGAATCCGACAGCTGAAAGAACGATAGGAACGGCCATGAGGGCCAGAATGTAACCGATCAACCAAGCGACTGAAGACATGACGAACAATTCCAGAAGCACCATGCCTTGCAGACTCTTTCCATCTGCTCCAATAACACGATGAATACTGACTTCACGACGTCGTTGTTCGAGCGAAAGAACCAGTCCATAGATGAGGACAGCGATGGAGAGGAAAACAATTGGAATCATGATGATGTAATCAAAAATTTGGATGAGCCCAAGGAAGATGTTGAGGAAAAGAATGGTGCCTGAAACGATGTCTGTGTAATACAGCTCAACACCTTCATCGGTGTAGTTGCCATCTTGTACTTCAGTTCCTAAGTTTTCAAGCCATTCCGCTGCATCAGCCGTGGACGTGGTTGGTAATTGACCTCGGTCGATGGTGACACCAAGGTACATGTGATCGTTGTCAATCAAAGTCGCTCGTTGCGACTCTTCAAGCACTTCCCAAGTGGTAAAGATTGGATTGAATGGAAGTGTTGGGTTGCCAAAATCCCATGGCTCGTAAATGCCCATAACAGTGAGATTTTCAACGGTCATCCACATTCGACAGTAAATCATCTCGTTGTTTTCTGGTGTAATTTCACCTGCACAGTTGTCTTCCGTAATGCTCGCTTCGAGCAACGTCGATTCATCGACAACATAGGCGAAGGTGAGTTCATCGAGAACATCACCAACCTTGGCTTGCGCTTCACTAGCAATGGTCGATGGTAAGATGATGCCGCGATTCTCGCTCATGTTTTCTGGTGTAGGCCACTCGCCTAGACCTGCAATGATGTTCTCGCCGAGCCGGTCGGCCAACTCACCATCAAACGCTTCGGGTCCTAGGAATCGAATGGCTCGCTTATCGGAAATAGGCGGGCCTGCATCAAGCGCTTCAGGATAGTCGAAATTCATCGAATCCCATAGTGGATTTTCGTTATCGGAAATCGCTCGCATTTC
>JBMYNT010000057.1:0-8933 GCA_049598575.1 Candidatus Poseidoniaceae archaeon
AAATTGGTCCGTTTGTCAACGAAGTTGTTCAAGATTGTCGTGATTGTGGAGGAAGTGGATCGATGATTGATTCACCTTGCACAGATTGTTCTGGTCGAGGCCACCGTGTTGAAGAGAAAACCATTCGATTCAACGTGCCTGCTGGTGCAGAACATGGCACTCGTCTACGCTTGCGAGGTCAAGGACAACCTGCGGAGCGTGGTCAAGGCTCACACGGCGATCTCCTCATTGAGATTGAAGTTCTCACACACCCTTGGTTCGAACGAAACGGTTCGGATTTGATTATGTCGCTACCACTAGGCTATCCTGACTTGGTGTTGGGAACGAAAATCAGCATCGACCACATTGACGGGAAGAAACTCGATATTGTGATTCCAGCAGGTTCTTCAGCAGGCCACACCCTTGAAATCAAGAAACGAGGTTTGCCGCACATACGCAGAAGTGGACGTGGTGATGTGGTTGTTTTGCTCAAACTTCATGTTCCTGAGAAGATTTCGAAGGCGGATAAGAAACAACTTGAATCGATGAAATCAAGTCTTAATCCGAGTGATCAGGTGCAACGAATCCTTGATGATGCATCCGAACGAAGGGCGAATGAGTGATTATTCTTCTTCATCAAATCGGGTCAACGCAGTAGGAATCCTCATCCCTCTTGGCACTCCATCGACGTGGCCATTCAGCTCAACATCAACCTGTGTCGCCTCTCCTGCGAGATCAACGGTCAGGAAAATCGTCGTTCCTTTGGCAATGGTATCGACAAAGACTTCCTCCCCTTGATGCAAGAGTCGTGGTTCAACATGTTCTACCGACAATGCCTGTCCGTATGGTGCATCAAAGCGGAATGCGGCAATGTCCCATGTTTCGTTTTCTGTGTTCAGACCAACAAGGATTGGCCAATTGCCAAGGGATTTTGCCAGACGTGAATCAAGATTCCACACTGCAATGGACGTCCCATCGGTTGTGTAGGAGCGTTGGGGCTCACCCCATGAAGCGATTGCAGATTCCCATGGAAGGGTTGCTACAGCTTCCAAGGAACGAACCAATGATTTTCGTGTCTGCTCCGGTGATTCAGCTCCTTCGTCGAGTAGATTGGTTAACATGGCCAAGCGCTGTTTCATCGCTCCAATACGAGCCGCTTTACGTCGAGTCTTTCGCATCGCATACAAGAGATAGATGGCCGGCAACATCATGCCTAGCCCAAGAATCCAACGAACGGTGGTTCCCCAAAACTTTGCTTCATCGGATGGAGCAAACCATGGTTCTTCACCAATTTCAGTGGTCACTTTTGTGATCTCAATGCTGTATTCCAGTGCCTGAAGATCGTTGCCCCAGTTTTGATCCTGTAGGATTGAGTCGTTGACATGATAGAACTCAATGAAATGGAATCCTGGTCCCAATGTGATGTACAAATCCATGTCGTACGTGAAGAGATCGGGAGACAGTTCGTGTTCTGAGAGCACCTCCATTGTTTCTTGGTCCAATTCTTGAACAACACCTCGAAGCTCGGGACTGTTGCCATCGATGACGATGTGAAGTCGATGTTCAGAATCAACCCAGCCATCAACCGAAATGAGGTACACATCGGATGTATCCATCGTCGCTAAGGTCAGTTCGCCTGTATAGTCAGCGGTATTTTCGGCATACAGAATCGGCCAAGTGGTTTGGTCTAGATTCGATGGGCGATAGGCTGGAGCGTCGCTGGTCGTATTGCCATCTGCTGTGGATTCCAATGCAACGTCAACCCAGTGGACACTGCTTTCGATGTTGAGCATCGCCATTGTCGTGTTTGGATAGACGTAAATTCGCTCCACTGTATTACGTTCAACAAGGACCTCTGGCATAGCAACCCATGCGTCGCCGATACGAAGCGAAACACCTGCTGTGATGTCTTCAATCACCGGTGAAAGCTTGATGACACCCGTTGCATCGATTGCAAAGGCACTCTTGGACAATCCATGACCGATTTGCGTGAATTGTGATGTACCCTCGTCCACGGTCATGGTCAGTTGAGCGTCGTGGATCGTACGCTGGATGGCATAAGCTGAGAGTGGGGCAGAGGTCGATGCTTTGACGATGATTCTGCCATCTTCTGCAACGTCAAAGTAAATCGTATCCTCCAAGGTGTTTGGGTTTGTGGCGGTCATTGTCTCAATCACAGCATCGAGAAGTTGTTCCTCGGTTTCAGTTTGCATGTAGAAATCAAACCGAATCGAATCGGAGGCGTGATGGAGTGTCAATTCCACGGTTTCATCTGCTTGAACCTCGAATCCATAATATTCTTCAGCACCCGATTTGACCGCACCTGCATCAAAACCAAGCGATGCATAATCTCCATTGAGAATGGTTTGGAGATTGCCTCGATGCATATCGAGACATGCACTCGGATTCTCGCATCTGTACGAATCGACGAGATCGATTGTTGAATCCGGACTCGGTCGTTGATCGAGATGCATTTCGTCTTCGGCAACAAGGACAGAGGTTGAAACCGTCTCTGCAGTGGCTGAAGAGATTGTGATTTGGATTGATGTAGTTTCAGTCGCTTCGTAGGTAACCGAGGTGGAAGATGAGATGCTCGTATCTCCTGCATCAAGTTGCACTTGGCATGAACTGCAACCAACGTTGACAGAGACGATTCCTCCTGCCTCGACGTTGATGGTTTGCTCGTAAGTTTCACCTGATTCAAGCGTGACCATCTGCAAGCGACCATCGATGATGAACTCGTCGGATGCTTCATCAGCGTGAACGACGTTTGTGAAACTCAAAAGAAGAAGTCCAACAAAAACCAGTGGCATCATCTGATGCTTGGTCGTGTTATCCTCCATGTTGATTGCTCGAGGGCCTAGTCTTTCAACACTTTCTTCGCAATCGGTGGCATCTTTGAAAAACAAACCACTTCAGCAGGCAACATGGCAGAAGGGCTCGGTCGCACGGTTCTTCATCGTCACCGCTATGGCCGTGTGTGGGGTTTGGGCGACCGTACGTCGCCTGCTGTACGAACGCCTGCCCTCATATCAACGGATGATGATGATGAGGTTTGCAAAGGTCTTGCTGCGTTTCATTGCACGCAAACACGCACCATTCCTGCTGAAATAACCATTTCGACCCAATTTGCTTTGATGCCACCATCGTTTGATAGCCCCGGACCTCAAATGACAGCATCCGTCGGTCATGTACTTCCACCCTCGCTGGAAGAGGCCAACGCTGGAGAATCCGCTGATTCTGGCCCACTCCTTCCGGTATCTTGGCAACGTTTGCATCACGATCCATCGTTGTTGGATGCCGATTTGCAACCCAATATCGTCGTCCTTGTGGATGCAGTTCAACTTGCAGCTCAATCTGGAAAACTCGTTACTGCAATTCAAACGCTGAAGCATCGATTTCCAGGGGCACTGTTGTGGACGCCAGGTTTAGGTGGTCCAGACAATGCTGCAGTTCTTGCCTGGTTTGGAGTTGACTTATTCGATACTACACGAACTCGATTTGCTCTCAGTGCAGATCATCTGTTGACCGCTTTTGGCCCGAGACAACCACTCGATGGTGAATCCTTGAGCATGGACGTTGCTTTGCATCATTATCAACAAGCGCTACGTTCTGTTCAATCAGCTATCGAAACTGGAACCTTGCGTCGTCTTGCTCAACAACAGAGCCTCAACAGCCCGCGACTTGTTGAGCACATGCGTCATTTTGATGCACTGATGAACGAAAAATCGGATGTACTACGGGCCCACCCATCTGGTCTAGAAACCATTGAATTCATGGCACAAGAAAGCCATCTTGATGCCGAAGTGGCATCATGGGTTGAATTCATGACGCATCGTTATCAGGCTCCAGAGGGGTTGGACAACGTCCTCGTACTATTGCCGTGTTCGGACAGGAAACCGTATCGCCTATCAAAATCGCATCGAAAATTCATCGATGCCATTGGCAGCAATGCGTGTCACGAGGTCATGGTCACCTCGCCACTCGGCCTTGTTCCTCGAGACCTTGAAGATGTCTGGCCAGCAGGTTTCTACGATATTCCAGTCACAGGTGACTGGACGCAAGATGAACGAGATCGTGTGCAAAGCATGGTTGATGCTTTAATTCAACGGCACAATTACTCATACATCGTCAACCACAGTGGCCTCCTCCTCGAAGTTGAAGGAATCGAGTTTATCGAAACGCGTCAAGGTGAATCGTCTGGTTCACGGGGGGCATTGCAACGTCTTTCAGATGCAGTCCTTCATTGCAAGCAAACGATTGAGTTACGTCGTCGAAAAGGTGAGTCGATCAACCTGGATCGATTCAAGAGCATATCGAGGTATTTGTACGGAAACGATGCATGGTTGAACGATTGCCGAATCCGTGGGAAACCTCCACGATGGAGAATTGAAAAAGACGGCAAGCAGATCGCTCTTTGGTTGTTCGATCGTGCTGGCTTTTCGTTCAGTAAGGAGGCGATTCCGTTGTTGTCAGAATTGAACATTCTCCCAACGGTAAGGCTTCGATCTGATATCAGATGGAAAGGTGATCTTCATCTTGGCATCATCGATTCGTTTGACCAAAACATTCGACGGGGCCAAGATGTCTTGGTTCTGCAGAACGGTGAAGCAGTTGGTTCTGCACGAGCGCTCGCTCCAGGTTGGGAATGGGCAGGAACGCCTGGTCGTTTAGCAAAAATGCATCAAAAGCGATGACCTGTTGAAGCGATGTGGTTAAGAAGGGTAAGCAGGTCGCAAGATTGCTCCGAGTGGTCCATATGGCACGAATGTATTCATCTCGAAAAGGAAAAAGCGGTTCTTCTAAGCCGTTCATGACAGAAGCATCTGCTTGGTCCAACACCGACGCTAAGGAAGTTGAGTCCTTGGTTGTCAAGTACGCAAAAGAGGGCATGAGCACCTCACAAATCGGTATTGTCCTACGTGACAAGCACGCCGTTCCAAACGCTCGCCTCGTTCTTGGAAAGCGTATTGGAGCCGTTCTCGCTGAGAACGACCTTGGCGGTTCGTACCCTGAAGATCTGATGAACCTCATGCGACAAGCTGTCGCTATCATCGACCACCTCACAACCAATCATCGTGACATTCACAACAAGCGTTCCCTCGAATTGACCGAAGCAAAGATTCGTCGACTTGGCAACTACTACAAGGCAGAGGGCAAACTTTCCGCTGATTGGAAGTACAAGCGAGACCAGCTCCGACTCATCGTCGAGTGATTGGGAGCATTCATTTGTCTCGGGGTCAAGGACCTTATGAGACGGACATGAACGACCTGAGCAAAGCACCTTTGTTTGCATCGCTAAACGATGTCATCGACGATGCAGTTGCCTTCCTTCAATCCGAATCGTTGCTTCTTGTAACAACTGCTGATTTGACTTCAGTCCTTGCGCTCGGTTTTTTGGAATCTGCGCTCCTTGACCGGGGCATTTCCTATTCACGGCGAATCCTTGCTCCAAACTCACACATTCCACCGGATGAAGTCGATTTGATACCAAAACAATCCGGCGTCAATGTTCTCTTTATCGATCCTTGGAATCGGGTTGAAACGAGTATGGAAAATGCCTTCATCATTGCTCCAAAGCCGATTGAAGTTGAATTTCGAAACTCATCAACATCGAGGAGAGGCCGAGTTGATGCTGTCCTACAATGTGCCGTCATCGCTTCCGTACTTGCTACCAACGGTTCTCGAACCAAACGTTGTCGTCCTTACGCTGGATGTGGACAATGGATGATGGAAAGCCTCGATACGACCATCGATCCAATTCACACCATCGTACGTGATTTTCTACGTGATGAAGGAACCATTCAGGTCGTACCTTTACCAGAGATTCCAGATGCAAGTGTCGACATGATGCCTCTTGCCTCACCACGCCGGTTGAAACGGCTTCAGAAACTTTGGATGGAAATGGACGCACCAACACGAGCTCAGGCTCTCTCTGAATTCTCCTTGCCTTTGCTCTCTAGCGAAGGGCTCTCAACCGCACGGCTCGAGGAGTTGATCTGGAAACGGATGCGTATTCCAAACGAATCAACGGATTTGGCCACCACTCTTTACAGATTGACAAAAGCGTGGCCCGAACAAGCCGATGCTGCTGTCCTTCATGCTGGACGAATGGCCGATGAAATCCTCCGAACTGGACGATTAGCAGCATCGACGGATTGAAACACCAAAAGGTGCTGGGATTATCATGGCGATTGAACGATTGCTCACAGGTAGCATCCGAGAACGAGTTCAGGATTTGATGTCCACGGAAGATTTGATCATTGAATCGTTCAAAGACATCGTCAAGGATGAACTCAAGGCACACATTCGAAACAAGATCGAAGAGGACCCGGATCTTCATGCCGAAATCAAAGAAGCGGTGGCATACTACTTCCATCAGAAGGCACGTTCCGTCTATGCTGAACTGAAGGCAACTCGTGCAGCAACTCGACTGGGTCTCCGACTTCTACCTGATGAATTGCAAGGTGAAGTCGGTGAGGCTTTGATTGGCCTGTTTGAGAAGGAACTTGGAACACTTTTGGACAAAGCGCTTTGAGTGAAAATCCAACGAAGTCTTGTCCAGAAAAGCGTTGATGTTATACGCCTCGTTCTCGACCGTACGATGTGGAGAGAATGCGAGGCCGAGTCTTCTTTCTGTTGAGTTGCTTTATGCTCTCGCTCTTTGCACCGTACTCTCCACTGAGTACAACGGCGCGTGCGGAAGATACCAAAGTTTGCTGTGATGCGACCGAAATCGACCTCTATCTCCTTGGTGACTCGGACCAAACACTCTCTCCATTCACCGACTTGTTCTCTGAAACATCCTCTTCAGCATCGTTCGAAACAGCCATTACATCTTCCGAGCAAATTGGTAAGTGGAGTCTTGAATCCGCATGGCCTGGTACTGTACCCGAATCCACCTGGACGGTTGAGATGGATTACACCATCTCCGATGCTGGTGGTGCCAACGTCAATATGTCTGCTACGGTGATAATCGGTGGCTCTTCGTTCACTGCTTTCCTTGGGACAGCTGAGTCTTTGTTCGTGCCTCAAGGTTCTGGAACACTTTCCATCGATATACCGGTAGAAGAAGTACCAGTAAGTGGAACGTCTGAAATCTCTGTCAGCGTAAGTGCACGAAACTTCGTCTTCACTGTTCCTGCATCTGGTGCGAAAGTTGAATTCTTTTGGGGCAGTGAAGAACATGATTCCAAACTTACTGCTGAATTGCCGATCGTCGATCTCACCCTCGACCAACCCGAGGTCGAAGGTGATTTGGTCTACTTCGCTGCCCGGATTGAATCGCCTTTCGGGATGGAAGCACTTGTCTTTTCGAAATCCATCTCTTTGAGTGTGAATGGCGTTGAATTAACCGTTGACCCAACAGAGGTCCTCGAGGGTGAAGCCATCCTCGTTATCTGGACGTGGGATGGAGCTGCAGGCGGAATTGAAACCGTTGGTGTATCTGTTTCCTACGAGCTACAAGCAGGTCTCGTCTTGACGGGTTCTACCAACTTTGAGATTGAGACGTTTGACGGCTCAGGCGATGGAGGTGGCTACTATCCTCTCAACGAACCATTGCGAACCAACGGCAAAGGTTCCCCACTCGATGTTTCAATCACGATGGAACTTGAGTCTGAGGATGGTGGCCTTCTGTTGGCTCAGACCACGATTTTGACCATTGAGGGGGAGATGGCATTCTGGATGCGCTGGGGATTGGACCATCTTGGTGACGAAACCATTCCACTGTCCAATGTACTGAAGAATTTCGACGGTGGAAACGTCAACGATGATGAGCGTGGAAGCCGTGTTATTGAGAATGCTGAAATCAGTCAATTCGAGAACTACATGAGTTCCTACTACATCACATACTTCCAGTTTGGCCTTGGTTTGGAATCCGATGAGATTGTAGGGGATCTCTCCGATGCACAGACCTTTGCCATCACACTGGATTTGATGGGTGAAAATCGTGTCCGTAATGCACCAGTAAAGTTGAGGATTGATTCCCTTACGCCGATTGTTTCCGGTTCGGAATACCGTGTCCTTGACAGTGCGTTCATGACCTCACAACCATCACCATTGTGGTCATCGTACGATTTGCTCATCAACATAAAGTCGAGTGGATTCACCTCGTTCACCAACATGGATGTCTTCCAAAACGACGAGATTGAAGTGACCTATCTTCGGTTCCCTTGGGGTGAATCTGCCACAATCTCAGCTCAAGATTTCACTCAGTCCGATAACTTCAGGATTGAATCAAGGCCAACAACGTCCATTCTTCATGCACCTCTTAGTTTGACACTGATTATGACACTCATGCTTGCAGGAGGCCTCTTTGTGGCCTTTCGAATGGTAAGAAATCGATCCAAATATCCAATCATGATCGAAATGATTCTCGTTCCAATTGTGTTTTTGTTGCTCTTCTTTGCATTCGAAGCAGTCTACATTCTAGGCTCAAGCGGCGGAATTGTTCTGATTTGGTGGGCAACGGCCGTTATTTCTCCCCGAACTGGACATCCTGGTGGATCCAAGGCAAAACCACAGATTGTTGTCGAAAACTTCCCTACCATCGCTTGTCCTCAATGTCAGACCTCAAACCCAGTGACCTCCGATTTGCGCCCAATTCGGATACAATGCACAGGTTGCGACCGCATCATCAAAATCGTCGCCTAGGGTCAAAACCCTCTTGAACGGTCACGTTCAGCAAGGAACATGAGCGAAACTGTTGCTGATTTGGAACTGGATGATGAACACGTTACCATTGGTTTGGATGATACACTCGTAGAAGGATGCAAGCGTCTTGTCAGCATTCCATCAGGGATTCTCATCGTTTTGGATGATGATGATCAAGTCAAGGGAGTTATCGGACAGCGTCAAATGCTGAAGGCCATCGGTAACGGTGTTGATGTCAACGAGACCACATGTAAGGAAGTCATGGAAATGGATGTCCTCAAAGTATCCATGTCCGATGC
>JBMYNT010000058.1:0-8575 GCA_049598575.1 Candidatus Poseidoniaceae archaeon
GGCGTTGATGTTGATTTCGAAGGAGTCCTCGGTGTCAGGATTCCAAACGGCTGTGTTGGAGCCGAGGGCAAGGATGGTGAGCCAAACAACGAGGATGGTTGGAAGGATGTAGAACATGGCTTCCAGTTTGGTATTGTGCCGTTCCACAGGGAAGGCACCAACCTCAATATGATCGAGTTTTGTGGTATCTGGTTCAACGCCGTCACGGTAGCGCAGCATGGCGGTAAAGAGCCATCCAAATGTGAAAATCGCTACAAGAATTGACCAGAACATGTATTTGTCGTAAAGGACGTAGAAAACGGTATCTTCCGCTGGCATGGCTGCACCCTGTTCAGAGGGGCGAGAGGGCCCACTTTAAGCGTTGGCGTAAAGCAGGCTTCAGAGTGAAATTCTTGACCTCATTTTTCTATCATATGAATGTATGTTCTTTCGCAATTTCACACATCTTCAAGTGAGATTCCACTATCCACGATTTAGGTGCAACAATGGACCCGACCAACACCATCGAGCGATTCCAGTCTGCTGGAAAAGCCTTGGGTGAGGCGAGGCACCGCAATCGCGAGGAAGGATTTGCCATCATTGTCGAGGGTCCGAGAGACAAAGCGGCATTGCTCCGACTCGGTTTTGTTGGCCCCATCGAAGTGGTGAATCGCGGATGGGGAATGGACCGTTTGGCTGCGTATCTCTACGAAACATATGGAACCCGGACGAGCGACAGACGCTCGACCATGACGCTGTTGATGGACTGGGACCGAACTGGGGGTAAGTTGCAATCCAATCTTCGCCGTCGCCTCGAATCGTTTGATGTGATGATCGATGAAGAGCTTCGAAAGAATCTGATGAAGACGCTGAAACCGGAGACGCGAGTCGTCGAAAGTTTGGGTGGTTTAGCAGGGGCTCTCGTGCCTCACATGGACATGGAAGCCATCATTCGTCAAGATGAAGAATGAGATCATTCGTTCGGTGGAACGACACGCCCGTCCTCTTTGACGGTGTTCAAGACCACCTGTGTAAAGGAGCGCTGAACACCTTTCAGCGTGAAGACCGTCTTGGTCAAATCGTCGAGGTCTTTTCGGCCGCGAACGCGTGCAAGTACCATCGAATCGTAATCGCCCGTCACATCGTACACAGCGAAGACACGAGGGTCTGCAGCGATTTGTTGTTGAACATCGATCATCGATCCTTTCTGAATGCGTAGTCCTGTGATGACGGTCATGGTCCAACCGATGCTTTCCGCATCGAGAAGAACGGTGTAACCTTTGATGACACCCATCTCTTCGAGGCGTCGCAATCGATTGGTGATGGTCCCTTGAGCGACACCAACACGTTTTGCAAGACCGCGTTGGCTGATGCGCGCATCTTCAAGCAAGGCTGCCAAGAGGTCACGGTCGGTCGCATCGAGGTCCATGAACAGACGTCAGTCCTGCTCATCTTCAACGCTTCGTTCTGCTTTGCTGCGAAGTGGTAAGCGGATGTTTTGCGTCCATCCACCAAGCGTGTCAACTTCCATCTTCAATTTCAAAACCAAGCCTTGGTCGTGCCATTTCTTGAATCGAACATCGAAGTTTGTTGACGAACCCGAATCGATCGTGCTTCGTTTGACACCACCGCGCATCGACCAAGGTTCAGAGGCTTCACACCCTTGGATGGCGACATCACGACGCTTGGCATCGATCTCGATGGTGATGGCTGGATCGCTTCCATCCTTCCATCGTGCTCGGATTTCAGGTAAGCCATGTTCCTGGTTGAACGAACCACGAACGACAGAGAACACGATAACAAGGGCGACGGCGATGAACACGATGGGCGGCAGGTAATCGATGAAGCCGAGTTGTTCGCTCGAGGTTGGTACCGATGTTTCGTAGAGAGCGATAACGCCAGGTGAGTCGACTGAATCCGATTCTGCACCCATGACGACGATGAGAACCTTCCATCCATAGCGTTCGTCAACAAGATCAACACCTGCAGCAAAGAGGTGCTCGTACGAAACCGTGACATTCACTTCTGAGATGTTCCCGGCAGTTCGGAAGAATCCAACTTCCGAGGTCAAATCACGAACAAGGTAGGACAGTTCACGACCGTGCTGATCGGTGCTGCGCTCTTCCACAAACAGGAACTGCATGATGACATCGTTGCGAAGATCAACCAGTGGTTCAACCGTCAAATTGGCGACGAGAAAGTACTGGTCTTCAAGTTCGGAGGCAATGGAGAGCGTACCTTGAACGTCGATGAGATGTTGACGTTCTTCCTCACCATTTCCATTGATGATGGAACGACTCTGATTCAACTCAACACCCATGAGTCCCGCACGAAGATTCGCATCATCATCAGGCCATGAAGAGCCGGTTTGGTCGCTGTATCGCCACCATTGCACGACGATGTCATCATCGGTTGTCTCCACACAATCGGTGCATTCAACCGATGAACTAGGAAAATGTTCGACGTAGCGACGGTCAACATCGACGGGTTGCTCGACATCCCACTCGATGTGGATGCTTGTCGCAGCAGATGCAAGCGGAAGTAAAGCGATGAGGAACAAGACGCTGTACGCCTTCATTCCTCTTCCTCCAAACCCAAACGAATCGACAACAAGCGTCGTTCAGCTTTGTCGAGCATCAGTGTGATCCGTGTTCCACACCATGCATTGACGATGAGCGAGCCTGTTTGATGCATGCATCGCAACAGGAAAGCGCCTTGGGGCGGTTCTTGTTGTCCAAACACCATGTCTGGTTCGAGTGCTTCATCGTTGAGAAGACGCATCAAGACATCGTGTTCGATGTGTGGGATGCTCTCGGAGAGTTGTGAATAGAGCAAAGGAATGGATTCCTGTCGAGCACGCCAGTTGCCGTTTTTGGAAACAAAAGCAGGTAGACCCACATGGAGCACTTGCAGTGGGTGGAAGGTTCCAGGCGGCCATCGATCGCCGCGTTTGTTTGGCGTTTCTTGAGCCCAAATGCGGTCATGAACAAGTTTGGGAGCCACAGCCATTCGCTTGCCACGCTTCCACCATGAGAAGCCAGCATCGGTCAATTGACACTGTTCCATGACAATGGCAGCTTCTCTCTCTTCAGCAGCATGGACGGTGTGGCGATTGGTCCCCGGCTTGTCAAGAAGGCGCGACTCCCATCCGGATTCTTCTCGACGTTTGGCCAACTTATCGATGAACGTCTTCGCAACGCCTTCAGGCGTAGCATCTTCTCGATGGCGCAGCAAGGCCACATAGAAACCTCCAGTGTTGTTGTCTTGTGGATACAATCGACGCGTCTTTGGCAAGGCTGCAAGCAGATCTTGTTCTTTGGGTGGCATGTATCGCTCATCAAAGAACGGAACATCTTGGGGTTGTTCTGGGACCTTTCCGTTTTCATCGAGTGGCATCCATGAGGTCAAACCTTGATGCCACACCAAGCCTTCAACATTGGATTCATCGATCTCAACAACCTCCATCCATGGGCACTTGCGAACCAATTCTGCGATGACTGCTTCGTTTTCGACAGGGTCGATGGAACAGGTCGAATAGACCATCATGCCACCAGGTCGAAGCAACTGCGCTCCTCTAGAAGCGATGTCAACTTGCAACTGGAACATGGTACGTCCACCTTTTGGTGACCAACTCCACCAAACGTCCTTGTTCTTGCGAGATGTTGCACTGCCTGTGCACGGTACATCAGCAACGATGGCATCGAACCCGGGTTTGGGAATACGTCCAACGTGACGACCATCGTGTTGCGTAATCATCACGTTGTGGAGCGATAAGCGTCCTCGGTTGCTCGCAAGCATGTTGACACGACCAGAAATCGGTTCGTTGGCAACGACCACACCGCTTGGAGCCATACGTTCTGCTGCATGGGTCGCTTTGGAGCCAGGTGCTGCACAGAGGTCGAGCAACAGTTCGTCCTGTTGTGGATCAAGAACCAAAATTGGAAGCATACTGGCCGCTTCTTGCCGAGTTACGCGCCCCGTATCGTGAAGCAAGGCGAGCAGTTCTCTTGTCCCATCGCGTGGAGCTTGGCCACGAGCAAATGGTAGCTGGTATGCTTCGTTACCAACCGACCATGTGATTTTTTTCGCACCCATATCGAGAAGCTGCTGTCGCGTCCATCCCATATCGTAGTGGTTCATGGTCAAGCGAAGCGTTTCGGGAAGTGGTTGCGTTGCAATGCCAATCCATTCGTTTCGATCGATACCAAGCGATTCGGCAAGACCGGTGAGCGGTGCAATTTCTGCTTGGGCGAGGAGACCGTCCTCACCACTGCGCTCGCCCATGCCGGTCCCTGAAGACGCACCCCTTTGTGTCTTACGAAGCCGTTAGCATCATAGCGCGAGAATGTATGGTCGGTTCATGCTGGGGGACGACATGCCTTGGTTGGTCCCGTTGTTCTTCGGGTCCATCGCCATCTGGATGTTCCCTCAATCGGTGGAAACCTTTGCTCGTAACAAGAGTGAATCTCTGCTTCGAGCGTTGCGTTGGCTTCCCTTCGCTTTGCTTGCTGTCATCATCTCGCTTCGTATCTCTGCTCTCTTTTCGCATGATTCAACACACATCGAGGTAGCAGCCTACCTGAGCAGTGACTCGACCGTGGCGGAGCGACTGCATGTTTTGTTTGCAGGCGATGGATTGGTTGAGTGGATGGTTCTTCCACTCGTCTATCTGTTCGCATGGAACGGTCAAGGCTCACGACAATCGTGGACGGTTGAAGGGTTGCAGAAACTCAAGCGAACCTTGGCGCTTATGCTATTGATTTCATCCACATTGGTCTTCGATGATTCGGCTTACATTGCGCCAGAAACGCTCCCATTGGTCTCCATGCCTGCTCCACAGGTCGATGTGTGGAGCGTTGTGTTCCTCGTTCTGGTGCAATGTGTTGTCATCACAGGGCTGCTCAATGCCCATGCACCACAGCGAGGGTTGCGACACCATCAGCAACGCTTCTATCTTCCATTATCGCCACTGCTTCTGACCGCATTTGTCTATCTGTTCATGGCGTATCTCGAATCTGGCGTGTTTGATGCTTCTTGGTGGAGCAATCCAAGACAAGATGAACAGACAGCAACGTTGTGGTTGTGGGTGATTGTCGCCTTCAATCTTCACGTGTTTTCGGTTCCACATCGAGACATCGATGCACACCTCGGCGCCGGTAACGGTCGAAGCAAAGCACTTGCATGGAGCATTGGCGTGAGCGTTGCCCTTCTGTTGCTGGTTACAGCCGTCCTCATGCACGATCAACAGGCACCGGATGCTACATCTGTACGGTCCTCATTGTGGTTGGTTGGATGGATGTGTGCTTTGATTGCAGGCGTGTTGCTGCTCCCGTTCCTTGGATTTGATGATGGTTCACGGCCTGAACTGAATTGGGTTCGTTGGAGCTTGATGTTCGGACCTCTGTTGTGGTTCCTCATGTTTGAGCATGCGCCATTCCTCGTTCTCGGTGCATGGTTCGCCATCATGGCAACGACGCCGTTGTCCTGGACAATGGAATCATCTGCACCCTCGCCTCCTGTTTACCAAATGGTCACGATTGCTCTGCTGGCAATCATTACGCTGGCTGTGGTCGTGTTGAGTGGGGAAGGCTTGCGTTACGCACTGCCAATGGGCGCTGCACTGTGCGTGTTTTCATCCATGCTTGACCTACGTCATGCAACCAGAGCCCGTCAATGATGTTCAAACATGAGCAGGCTTTGGGCAAGGCATGGGCGCAAAGCGTGAGGACGGACATCTTCCGTTTCCAATGCCGACGCGACCACATGCCATCTCACAAGAGTGGCGTGAACTGACCTTTATGCATTGGAAGGTCGATGCAGAACGGCTCCAACTGCACCTTCCTGATGGATTGGAAATCGATCTCTTCGAAGGTGAAGCCTACGTTGGCGTGATTCCGTTCATCATGAAGAATGTACGACCAAGAGGACTGCCGGCAGTTCCTGGAATCTCGACCTTTGCTGAATTCAATGTACGTACGTACGTTGTCAAGGACGGACAACCAGGCGTCTTCTTCCTCACGTTGGATGCGAAAAGTTTGGTGACATGCTTCCATGCACCTCGTGCCTACGGTCTGGCTTATCGCTATGCGAAAACCAAGATCAAGCGAAATGGAGATGAATTGCAATGGAAATCGCGTCGCTCGAGCGAT
Organism: Candidatus Poseidoniaceae archaeon; assembly: GCA_049598575.1. Taxonomy (GTDB): domain Archaea; phylum Thermoplasmatota; class Poseidoniia; order Poseidoniales; family Poseidoniaceae; genus MGIIa-L2. Next base: position 6,129 of record JBMYNT010000058.1, read on the forward strand.
GGTGCAGAACTGCGAGGAACATCAAATGCGAAAGGTTCGATGCGGTCGGCTGAACCTGATTCGTTGGAATACTTCCTGTTCGAACGTTACTGCCTGTACACCGAACACGAAGGCTGCCTTCGTCGAGCCTATGTGTACCATCAACCATGGTCCTTCCAAGATGGTGAAGTCCGTCTTGAAGCCAACACGTTGCTTGAATCCTACAACACGGGGCTGGACGTTCTTTCTCCAGATTTGGTTCATTTCTCCAAAGGACTTCCTGTCAAAACATGGTCGATTGAAGTGGCTGAACGTATTGATGTGAACGATCAACGGGATTTCCTGTTTCTCGATGGCGATTGTGGGCTCTGTCATCGTCTTGCGACCTTCATCGACAAGCGTCTTGCCCGGGGCAAGCAGTTGGGTTATCGTCCAATCCTTCACGAGGATGCACAACGAGTCATCGAAACGCTCCCAGCGAAGTTGCGCGACGCAGATTCTGTTTATTTGATTCGAAATGGGAAGCCCTACATTCGTTCAGCTGCAGGAATTCGCTGTGTCTTGTACATGCGTTGGTACTACAAGATGTGGTTCCCAGTGCTGTGGTCGATTCCTTTACCAATGCGCAACATTGGCTATCGTTTGATTGCTAAATACCGTCACATATTCTTCAAACGTCCATCAGAATGTTTGTTCCGTGTGGATTGATACAATATCCGTTTGAAATTGACCGTTTCATGGACAATCTTGTCGCGCTTGTTATATGCGAGATGGCGATGCAGCAACTAGAAATCTTCGGATTTCTGGATGGGATGGGAATGAGCAGAGCGTTTCGCGCAGGCGTTGAAAAAAATCGCAGAATCAAAGCACCAACACGGCAACGTCGTTGGCAACCACTTCGAGATCTTGCAGGCTTAGAAGCTCGTACCAAGACCGTTGAGCAAAGCATGGGGCCACTTGTTGATGTTCCAGCCCTCGTCCGAATTGAAGATGAGAAGTGGGTCTTCGAGCGCATCGATCAGGACGTCCTTCACCAACTGACACATCGATTGGTCCTTCACGAAGAGGAAGGGACGAGAACCATCGGTGCGACCATCAATCTCGCATCGGCTATGCAGGTTGCAAAATGCATGGCTGAACAGGAACAAAAAATTGTTCTGATTCGTCCGATGTAAGGACTCAGAACAAATCCATGATGGCTTGGACAACACCCTCGTTAACGAGGTAGAAGAAGCCACCAATGACGAAACAAGCAAAGTAGACTTGGAACGGTGAAATCTTCATCGATTCTTCCGACTCCTCGTCGAAGTATCGAATCAATCCTGCTGCTTGCTGGATTCCGCTTCCTTCCGACTTCTTTGCCATGTGGACCAATCCCTCCGAGTTGCCTTCCCTTTATCAACGCAACGCGCGGTCACTCGGAGGCATCATCGCTCAAATCGACGAACGGAATTTCATCTTCGATGGTGAGTACCGAACCGTGCGCTTCCTCTTGTTCCTCATCAATTGGAATCAACAAGACCGCCTCTCCGCGAGAGAGCGCTCGCTCCACAGCAGGCGTATTGTCATCAGCAAGTGCTTGTTGTGCCAAGTCGATTTCAAGACGTGCAAGTTCGATCATGTCTGCCTCAACACCACCCTTCTTTTCCATACGGTCGATGTGATGCTCAAGCGATGCAATGGCTTCGTTCAACAAACTTCGAGCCCGGGTTTGGTGCGAGCGCCAATTATCTTCGTTGGCTTTGAGTGAACTGCTTACGGCTTGGAGTGCTTTCTTGGCAGAACCACGGTGTGCGAATTCCCAAGGGTTGTGCTGCAAGGCTGCAACCCAATCATGCACCAACCGCGCTCGCTCTTCAACAGGTCCTCGAATGACCACCTCGTTGCGATAGCCTGAGGTTAACAAACCAAAGCCCCAGTAGGGGACAGACTGGATGCTGACGTGAAGCGAGCCTGCTGTGTATTCCATGATCCACCGCTGTTCATCAAACCCGGGTCGATGCGAAAAGGTCGGTGTTTCAGCACCAGTCGAGCAGCGCAGCAACGTTTCGGCAACATCACCGAGGTAAACTTTGGAGGAAGGCCCCTTGAACGTCGATGGCCGAAGAAACGATCCTGCATCATCAACACAATGACTCGCTTTTGCTTTACGAACCTGGGCGTGGAGAATCGAATGTTCGGGATTCAAGTCCACTCCCATGCATCCCTGATAGCATTCCACCTCATGAATGTCACCGAAGGACTGAACAAGTCTTCATAGTAGACCGGTGATGGTTATCTCTCGTGCAGCCTAGTCAGAGCAAGAGCATTGTCAGCCACATTGGATATTGTCACCGTTGCGGTCGAACCGACGGAATTGGCCATATGAATGTCGAGAAGTGTGTCGATTGCGTCGCAATGGGTTTCAGTATCGACTAGAATGTCTTGACTGTGGAATAGTTCAAGAGTATCCTCTCTCATGGCCCATC
>JBMYNT010000059.1:0-7919 GCA_049598575.1 Candidatus Poseidoniaceae archaeon
AAATGGTTCAACCTTCACGAACCCAGGATACAATACCATTCGACTTGTTCTCGATGGAAACTCACCCCTTGTCTTGGGCGTTACGCCTTTTGATGGCCAAGAGCGCCACGTTGGTCCACCAGCACCTGGTGGTCAAGCGGTCACTGTCAACATTCAGGACAGTGTTGACCCGCCAACACAAATCAGTCTCCACTACTGGGTTGGATGCAAGTCCACCGTCGCCATCGGATGTCACGATTTCAACTTCGACGGATTGCCGCAGGAAGACGAATACGCTGAGAAGATCTTCTCCTCCCCGGAAACCATCGCTGGTGGTCTCAACATCTTCAACGGGCTTGTCGACGACTCAATGCTCGAACATGGACAAGTTGTATCGATGTATGTGAGTGGTAAGGATGGGCAACAAAATCAGGTTGCTATGGGCGGAGGGCCTGTTTGTCCACCAACACCACAGGTGTGCGGTTATGCTCCGGGCCAAATCATGCCGAACTGGGATGCTGATGCATCCACATACCGGATTCGACAAGAATTCGAACCTGTCGTCGATTTGACCAATTCAAGCATTGTTGGACACGAAGACGAGCAACCGCTTCATCCGGGTGTCATGTACACGGCTCAAGTTGTCCTTTCGGATCGAAATGGATGGGATGATATCCAATTCGTTCAATTCGCTCTTGGCGAAGATGTCAACGATGACGAGACGTCGATTTTCATCCAACTTGAAGAAGATGAGAACGGCATGCCAAAGGCTCGACTCGAGTCGGGCGGTGAATACATTGCTGTCTCGAATCTCTATTCACAAGTCTCCACGTTTGGTGACGATGCCAATCAGTTGCTGATTCGTGCTCGTTTCCAGTTGACCTGGTCGTTCCCTGAAGTCTACGATACCGACGGACTCGAACATTTCATTCCAGTCCTCAAGGTGACGGACAAACCGTGCAATGAAGGTGAAACAACCCCATGTTTCTCCAAGATCAGTGGGTTGGGTTCCAACGCTTGGAGTCTCGACAACGACTTCCGATTCTACACAGAGCCCGGCCACATCAAGGCTGTTGAACTCCGTGATGGTACCAACCACTACAACGATGAGGCAGAGGAGACGCTGATAGGAAGTGGACAAGCGCTACGAGTCACAGGACGTGTCATGTTCAGCGAAGATGAAACTCCTGCTCCTGCGGGTGCTTTCGATGTTGTCTTTGGTGATTTCGATCACGTATGGAGGACTTCTCCTCGTGACAACGGTGAATTCAGTCTTGACTTGTTGGTACCTGCGGTCAATTCAGGTCACCTTGACCTCCGCTTGCGCCTCGATGATTTGCCAGGACTGGCTCAGGATGAAACCAATCCTCTGCCACGTGTACGCTTTGCAGTCGACAGTTCAAATCCGACCATTCAAACGGTCATGTTGAACGAAGTTCCTGCTGGTTCACCTCTTTCAATCGGTGAGGCAAACTCGCTGCAAGTCATGCTTGAAACCATTGACGACAACGGTTTCGATATGGATAACCCTGCTGTCTTGCATTACCGAATCCGTGCAGGAGAAGCTGAAATCTCACGTGGAGCGACTGCGTTGCCTGAGACACTTCCGTTTGGCGATCAGTTCTTTTGGACTGGCGAAATTGATTTGACGGACATGGGCGCTACAATGCTTCTACCATCCTATGTCGTCGATGTATGGGTCTCTGGTTCGGACGCTACAGGAAATCCATTCGATACATCCAACAACAACATCGACGAACCTTTTGCAACGTGGCCACTGTCCCTTCTCGGACCGAGTATTTCCTTCACTCATCCAGAAACCGAAATCGAATGGAGCAATCCAAGCCCAACACGTGGTGAGTCCTCTGAACTTGAAATCAGCGTACTCAACGAAGGTGGAAAGGGTGACGTTCGCTTTGTCCTCCAACGATTGGTCGATACCGGATACTGGAACGAAGAAGCAAACACAAGCATGCCTGTATCTGCTGGCATCACAGCTGTTGCATCGATACCAGTGTTCGCGAACGTGGAAGCAGGAGAATCTCAAGCATATCGCTTGTTGGTCCTTGTCGATGGCGTTGAGATGGACCGTTACAACGTCGATCCACTCATTGTCAAGAAAGACACAGTTCGTGATGGTGATGCGCTTGCACAACAAGCGAGTGATGGTCAATTTGCCATCTTCATGTATCTTGTTGCAGTTGCATCGCTCTCTGCGTTCCTGTGGATGCTTGTGATGTATCGAAAGATGAAGTATGGTGATGACGAATTCGAAGCAGACCAAACAGAAGTTGTTGCTGAGGAGATGGAACAGAAGGAGGTTCCTGAGTTGAAGGTTCAACCCGCTCTACCGCCAAAACCGACCCAAGTCCCTGCACCGATTCCTCAACCAACGTCTCAACCAGCGCCTCAACGAACTGTTCAAGCAGATCCACGAGGAATTGCTCCACTACCACCAACAGGTCTACCTGAAGGTTGGACACAGGAGCAATGGAACCACTTTGGCTGGCAATACATTGAAGGATTCTCCAAGAAAAAGTAGGTGTTGACCTGTGTCAGCAACGGATTCAATGGTGACGCTCCAAGAGCGCATGGTGAACCTGATTGGTCAATTGACCATGCCTGTTGCTGAGGTTGCCCTTGTTTTGCAACATCATATTCAGGGCCTGCTCGGATCTCTCAATGAATACGTCGAGAAAACGGGAGCATCAATCACTGACCAGGTAGCTCAACCTTGGCCAATTGAGGAAAACAATGTGGACCATAATCCAATCTCCTTCGACGTTGAGAAAGTACTGAAGATTGTTGACCAAGACCGGATGGATATTCTTTCAACCCTCATCCGTGTGACCTTGGTTGAAACAGAAATGGACCTTGTTGAGGGAATCCTCGCCTTACGCTCATGGGAGCAACTTGTGCGGCAACAACTTGCAGATGCTACTGGGCCTGGTCAATTGTTCTCGCCGATTGAGTTACCAGATGAGTGGTAATGGACAGATGTTTTAGAACTGAGAGTGGAGGTGAATTTCATGCGAAACAAGCGTTTGATGGGCGTTCTCCTCTCCTGCCTGATGCTTTCCATTCCGATGGCGGGTTGTACATCTGATATCGAAACCATCCTTGGGGAATCATGGGGTGTTCCAGGTGGACTCGCGCTTGCTTGTCTTCGAGACGATACTTACCGTGAACTCGTCATTGAAATCGATCATGCACCTGGCTACAACCCTGAGTCATCGACCGTTAGCTTACTGAAGGAACGAATCGGTCAAGTTTGCGACAAGCCGGATGGAATCCGAATTGAACTCAATGAGGTGACTTTTGCAGAAACGTCCACTTGGACTGCAGACAAAGTTCGACAAATCGGACATGACACTATGGATGCTCCACCTCAGACATCCGTCCTACGTTGGCATGTCATCATGCCCGAAGGAAAGTATTCCGATGACAGTGTTCTCGGTGTTGCAGTCGATGCTTCCACGATTGCATTGTTTTCGGACTCCATCGATGATGCAACATCCATCTTCAACCCTCGAATATCTGCAGAGGATATCGAGAACAGTGTAATGGTACACGAGTTTGGACATCTGCTTGGTCTCGTGAATCTCGTTTACACTTCGCCTGCAGATCATGAAGATTCTGAACATCCTGGTCATTCCAACAACGAAGACTCAGTCATGTATTGGGCCGTTGAGACTGTCACAATCAGTGCATGGTTCAGCGGTGACCTTCCGACGGAATTCGACCAAGACGACCTCGATGATTTAGCCGGTATGAAGAGCGGTGAAATCCCTACGACGGATCAGTTGTGGCAGCCTTAGCGTGAACGTGCTTGAGAAACAATCACTGTTGCATCTCTCCATGCATCGTAGATGGACCACAGCCAAAGTGGAACGTACAGAACGATGGTCAAAGCAAGTGGAATCTGCAGAAGCGTCCAATCAAATGCTCGCTGATGCTTTCGATTGAAATGTTGACCAAGAAAAAGACCTGGAATAGCAGCTAAGAGCGCTGCAAAAATGGGACGGAATGCACCCCACATCCCAACACCGAGGAAGATTTCTCTCCAAATCTCAGTGATGAGGCGCATAGGACTCAGTTTCGACTGCTCTGCTGGCGTCATGTGCCTCAGAGGGTGGTTTGTCCAATGGTTTGTCAATCTGTTGCCAATTTGTCACCAAAATCAAGAACAATCGACCCTAGGACAAACCATGCCACGTGTACTTCTCACAGGCTTTGGACCGTTTGGAAGTCATGATGTCAATCCAACAGAACTCATCGTGGAATCAATTCCATCACTGATTCCGATCAAGAATCCATTTGGAAAGGGTTCAAGTGAAATGTCGATTGAGAAACACGTCCTTTCGGTTGATGAACATGGATCGAGATGGACGGCAAATGAACTCGACTCTCGTGAGTGGGACGCAATCCTTCATCTCGGTCTTTGTGGAGAATGTAGGCAACCACGCATTGAACTTCTTGCAGAAGACGCTCTCGATATGAGGATTCCAGATAATTCTGGACGTCAGACCAACGATGCCAAACTCAGTGGTGCTGGTGATTTGAAAGCAGCTGTACCGGTTAAGAAGTGGCGTGTGAAAGACTGGGAGGTTGAGATCGAATTGTCAAAGGACGCAGGGAGATACATTTGCAATGAAACCTACTATCGCACACTCGAGGCGCTTCAAACCCATAAATTCGCTATCCCTTGTCTCTTTCTCCATCTGCCACCTGCTGAACTTTTGTCCGTGAAAGACGCATCCAAACTTGTTCGTAAGGTCCTTTCACACATGCTTTACAAACCCTCTATTCAGGTTGCTGCAGGAATCTTCACTTCAGAACGTGGTTTCCTAGCGATGAAACGTGGCGAGGATGAACCCAAAGCTGGCAAGTGGGAATTTCCGGGAGGAACTGTTGAACGAGATGAATCTCCTGAAGACGCACTGTTACGTGAACTACAAGAAGAACTGAGTGTCAAAGCAAGCATCATCAAGAAGGCCGGTATTTGGACACACACATATCCTTTTTTACACGTTGAAATTCATGGCTTCCTCGTTGAGACAGATCATTTGGATGACCTTCAGTTGTCTGTTCATAGTGAGATGAAGTGGATTTCATCATCAGAAGGGTTGAATCTTGACTGGCTTGAAGCCGACATTCCGATTGTTGAAGATCTGCTCAACGGACGTTACTGATGCCACGTTGATGCATCGCCACGCTCATCCATTGCTGCCTCATCATGCAATTGCCGTGGAACATTTTGACGCCCTGAGTGCCATGTACACGCCTCAATCCAATCGGCTAGACCCATGCCTTCGAGATGAATCTCAAAACATCCTCCTAAAGGTGCTTCTTCGTATGAAAAAGCAATTTTACCTGCAAATGCGGCTAATCGAGAAATGCGAAACGTGGTTTTCTGTTCATTCAAATTCTTGCCCATTGCATCCATTGCAGTGTCGAGGATCGACTGCTTGCGAAGCTGTTCCAGGAATGCCTCAAACGAGAGATGCTTGCACTCAATGGAAACCAATTGCTCGCTGGGAAATGTTTGCGTCTCTACATCGGCCACAACTGCATCAGGAAACAGTGTATGTATTGCCATTGTGACATTCTTTGCGTCATCTCCAGGACGAAGCGTTGTATGCAATGCAATCTCAATACCCTCGTCCCGTCCGTTGTAGGTTAACGGTTTGAGGTCCATATTGTGAGGATAAGGAAACGGCTTTTCAACCTGCTTGTGAATGTGAAGTATCAAAACAGGTTTGCTACAGAGCAGCCTATGGGCGCAACAGAACCATGGTTGGCAACAGTGCTGCCGGTTCTAAATGAGGAAGAATACATCGAATCGTGCCTTCAATCCCTCATCGATCAATCTTTTCCAGCAAACGAGCATACGATTTTCGTCCTTGATGGAGGATCCACGGATGCAACAAAGGAGATTGTTCAGAAGATTTGTGAAGGACTCGAACCAAACCAACATCCATCGATTCATCTTCTAGACAATCCGGGCCGATTCGTGCCACATGCACGAAATCTGGCATTGCAACAACTCCCGGAGAGCATCACACACGTTCTCGAATTCAATGGTCACATTGAGATTGGACGAGATCATCTCGTTCAAATGAAACAAGCTTGGTCACGGCTTGAATCCAAACATGAGCGGCTTGCAGGACTTGGCTGTCGTGTAGTGGGAAGTGATTCGACGAAGAATACGGTTGAATCCATCATCGATGCAACACTGAACAACCCATTGGGAGGTGGCACAGGACAATTCGCTCAATTCCATGTGGAAGGGGAAACCAATGTTCCTGCTTTTGCATTGCACTTGCGTTCTGCATTGGATGACGTTGGTGGCTGGGATGAATCGTTTCTGACGAGCCAGGACAGCGATTTGAGCATGCGATTGAAAAAGGCGGGATACGTTCTATGTCGCACTCCAGATATTGTTGCAAAGATGCGTCGCAGAACGTCGTTTAGGTCGTGGTTTTTGATGAGCCACCGCTATGGTTTTTGGCGAACCAAAGTGTTGCTTAAGCACCCTCGTCGCATCGTCATGCGCGAGCTATTGCCTCTGTTTGGCCTCATTGCTACATTGATGCTGCTGATGTTCAATCCAATGTGGTCGATGATGTTGATTGGAGCATATGGGACCGTTTTGCTCCTCTCTGGCCTAATCTCCGCCAAGAAGGGGCCTTCGCACATCCTTGGTGTTCCATTCTGTCTGCTGATTCTTCACACAGGTTTTACGATTGGCTTGCTCGATGGTTTGATTCGAAAAGGTCGTGCATCACGCGATCGTTGATGAATCAACCAAGGCGAATGCATAAGAAGAAAACGAACGAGTCGATGATATGGCAAGCAGACAATCCTCCTCGATTGGACTGTTCGCCTTGCCTCTGCTGGTTATGGGAGCACTCCATGTCATTGTCACGCCATTAGCAGACATTCTCTCACTTTCTTGGATCTATTCCGCTGTGTGGTATGGTCTTGGATTCCTCATTGGATTTATTCTGATGAGGCGAACACGCGTCACGAAGGATCATGAATTCCGTCGTTCTGAAATCATGAAGAAGATGAAGCATGTCTACGATGCTGAAGCAAAAGGAGTCTGGGAAAAGGAAACTCCATTGCAAGGGGAGACTCAAATTAACAAAGAACAACTGAACTCGACCATTGGATCATTTGGTCGCGAAGCGCCTGAACTTGAACTCGATCGGGACGTGACCTCGGATGTCAAGATGCTTACAGAGCAGGGATTCGTTCAGAAAGCCACGAGGCGCATGAGTGGAGACGGTGCCGAAATGGATGAGATGGTTGATTCAACGGTTGGTTCAGTCCGTCAAGCGAGTTGGATGGATAACATCATCGATGGAATTTTTGGTTTGTTTGGCCGAGATACAGCTGCGGAACGTGAAGAGAAGCGCCTTTCACGCCTACGTTCAAATGCACACCAAACGCCGGTTATTGCCCAACGTCCAGTTGCACCGATCAAACAAGAAATGTCCGATACCCGCCAAAATGATGAACTAACCATGACGACAATGAGTGATGATGGTGGAATCATCTCTTCGACCAACATTGAAACTCCAACCATTCCCGTTCAGCGCAAAGAGTCCATTGAAGACTTGGCGATGTTGAGTGGTGGCAGTGTTCAGACGATGTCAGGCTCTGTCCCTGGAGGCTGTCCCGCTTGTGGTGCAAATAATCCTCCCTCCGAACGCTATTGTCAATCCTGTGGCACCACACTTTAGCCCTAATTTCAACGTGAGGTTTTAGAGGAGCGCCTGTTGGCATCGATTGGGTGGAACGCTGGCAGACAAACGAGACTATTACGAAGTTCTCGACGTCGAGCGCTCAGCGACAGAAAAGGACCTGAAGAATGCATTCAGGCGACTCGCTCGACGCTATCATCCCGACCGTAGCGAAGAGCCCGATGCTGAGGA
>JBMYNT010000059.1:7929-8166 GCA_049598575.1 Candidatus Poseidoniaceae archaeon
GCTTACGCCGCTCTCTCGGATCCAGACAAGCGAGCCCACTACGATCGATTCGGTCATGACGGTCCTGCTGGCAATCCCTTTGGAGGGTTCTCTGGAGGCGGTTTCAACATCAACCTCGAGGATCTCCTTGGTGGAGATTTCTTTTCGGGATTCTTTGGTGGCGGCCGTGGTCGCAGTCGAGAACGCCGTGGCTCAGATATTCTCGTTCGTCACAGCATTGAATTGGCTACGGTTCTG
>JBMYNT010000060.1:0-8075 GCA_049598575.1 Candidatus Poseidoniaceae archaeon
TACCTTCGAGTTGCACTGTTCCCAACACTCTTCGTTCTACTCATGCTTTGGGGAATTGGTCTTTCCAACCCTGAAGGTGTTACTGGACTTCCAGGATGGTGCACACCGAACTGGGATTCATTAGTGACCGAGCGCTGAGTGGGTTTGATGCGAACCATTGCCGTCTTTATTGCCGGATTGTTGCTGTCTGTTGTTCTTGCAGGAGCACCTGTCTCTGCCTACAACGGTATTCAGTTGAGTTATGCCAGCGTGGGCAATTTCACATTGGTCGATCAAAACAATTCTGAATACAAGCTATCGGATGCAACAGAAGAAATCGTGATCATCTCGTTCTTCTTCACACGCTGTCCTGACGTTTGCCCGGTCATTACCCAGAATCTCAAATTGGTTCATGATACACTTCCTGAAGAATTGGAAGACAATGTAGGCTTTGTTGCAGTTACCCTCGATCCAAAGTACGACACGCCTGAAGTTCTGACCGAATACATGGCTCGACATGGTGTTGATTGGCCTCACCTTACAGGCCCAACCGAGGATGTCAAGGACGTCTGGTCACGCTTCGCAATCTATGCTGAAGAATACGTCATCGATGCACACGATGACAATGTGAGTGATATGGAAGGCCAAGTTCACGATTCGAGCGTCGTTTATGTTCGACCGGATGGGACTGCTGAGGAACTGATGTACCTTCCAACGGGCATGACCATGACCTCTGCAGCAGCAGCTGAAGCAGGTTGGTCGCTCAATACATCGGACACACAATATGGGACCATGATCAACGGAATCGATGGCTATGAAGCTCCAGACGACTGGAGTTGGTGGTGGAGTCTCAAATTGTTCGATGAGGCAACACAACGTTGGGAAGATTCTCCTGTTGGTGTCGATTCCGTGAACGCACTTGAGGAAACCCACCTCGCATGGTATGCGACCAGTGCAAACATCAGCCTCCTTGAACCACCAATGGGCGATACACCGAGCGTTCAAGTCGTCTTCCCGGACAATACGACCGCAACAACAAGCGTTCCCAACTTCACTGGATATCATCTCACACAAGGTGCGTTTGACGGCGCTGAAATCGATGTTGATATTGGAGATGGTTCGTTTGATCACTTCCTGAACAGCATCGACAACGTATCTGCTCCAGCCGACTGGAGTTGGTACTGGGAACTTCACACATGGAACGACACCTCAAGCGAATGGGAAGATGCTCAAGTTGGCATGGATGGAATCGATCAGCCCATGGCTATCGCTTGGGCTTCCAACAATACCAGCAATGATGCGATTCCACTCCCAGGCTTTGCTGTTGTTGAAGACAGTGAGTGCAATGGACATGGATGGATTATGGGATCCGGTAGTCGAGCGCATTGCATGTGCGACGCTGGCTACGAATGGGCCGAAGACGATATGCTCACGTGCATTCCTGTTGAATCCGAACCTGAGTACACCGTCGGGCATTTTGCTTACACCTACATCCTCGATGAAGACAAGAAGCCTCGTGTTCGCTACGTCGACGATTCATGGCTCGCTTCTGATTTCGTTGAAGATGTTGTCGAACTCGCAGAGCGAGAAGGTATCATCACAAAAGAGTCCGAAGGCGTCCCTTCGGTTGGACTCCTTGTCTCCGTCGCAGTCGTCTCAATGGCTGCCATTTCCCTGCGCTCAAAATCTGAGTAAACAAGGGAAAAGAGTTTGATAGAGGGCGTTGTCGCCAAAGCACTGCGGAGGTCGCATAGCCAGGTATTGCGCCGGATTTGAAATCCGGTGTCTTATGACTCGGGGGTTCAAATCCCTCTCTCCGCGCCATCCATTTCAAGAGAAGCATTCACAAACTCTAGGACCTCTCAACGGGATATGGGCCGAGCGTTGCTGGGTATTCTTCTTGCATCCACCATTCTCCTCGCAGGTTGTCTTGCACCTGTTGCGCCAGATTGGGGTGACGACATTTCCGTTGAGCGCAACGGCGATGGTTCATTCACCTTTACCTCCTCAATGTCCGGTCAAACGATTAATTCACAATACGATGAACGCGGTTGTACCGATGGAACTGTGAACGCCGATCAAACTGGAACCATCAAATTCGAGGGATACATGAGTGCGAGTCAAATCTACGAATCGCACAATGGAGAACTGTTGAATGAGGATGTTGCTTTTGCAACTGCAGCGGCTATCGCTCTTCATTCCATGTCGTTTGCAGATGCGAAGAACCTCCAATCGGGACAAGGTGAACGTGTCGAAGTCAAGGATTGGAGCGACCCAGTCGGTCCAAAGACAGGGGCAGGTACGGCCAACCTAGAGAAAATCGATAGTGAATCGGACACCAAATGGTTCGTCCTTGGGCTGATTCCTGCCTCTGAAAACATCAACGATGGTGTTGCAGCCCTCGGAAAGTACCACCAACCAGTCCGTATCACAGGATATCTCGTTGAGAGCACAAACGGTGGATCTCCAGTAGGAGGCATCTGGAGCGGTCCGAACGACGTCCAAGTATCAACGGATTGTGTTGCACGAACTGGAAATCAAAACATTGCTCAGGTCTATGTCCTTGTTACCAAGATCGAACTCGCTGACAATGTCGTCAGTCTTGACGGTGAACATGAGGATGAGTACACCTTTGGTAGTGTACCGTTCCTCGGTCGAACCGGATTCATTCTGTTCCTCCTCGTTGTTGGCGCAGGCGGTGCAGTTGGCGCCTACATGTATTCCTCACTTCGACTGAGAATGAGTGCTCGAAGCGTTGCCCTTACCCTCCTTGGAAAAGAAGGTGTGGAGAAGGCGGCTCAAGTTCGTAAAGACGTCAAAGATGCGAAGCGCTCTGGAATGACAACGCCTGATGAGCGACGGGCTGAACAACGCAAACAAAGCAAACCTACTGAGACCCCTAAGAAGTCGAAAAAGAACGAAGACGATGGATTTGGTTCGTTCTCGATCGATAGTGCACTCGGTAGTGCCAGTTCCTCCTCTTCACGTCCAGAATTCGGTTCTGGAAGTTCTGTCGTCGCCTCCGATGATGCAAAGCGTGTCGAGAAGCAAATCGAAGAGATTGAACCGTTCGTTCCACCGACCTCAACCTTCGGCGGAGGCGCTCCAGTCTCGAATTCAGTTTCCTCTGCTCCGACTTCAGTACCATCCTCCAACGCTCGATCATCAGGGCCACCGAAATCCGCTGAACCTGCTGAAAAGCCAAAGCCTCGACGTCGCAGAGCTGTTCGAAAGCAGGCTGAACCTGAGCCGGAAGCAGAACCAGAACCTCAGCGACAGAAGGAGTTCTGGAACGATGAAGAGGAAGAATTCTCCGATTTCAGTTTCTAAGCCCAAGAGACGTCCTTCGCGCCTCTGAAGATGATTTGATCCTGATGCCATTCCAACGCTGCTGGCAGTTGCAACAACGGTTCACCATCGGCTTGTATGAACGTTGGATGTCCAACTGGAACATCCGAAGGTTTCCCATCCTTGTCAACAGGTCGAAGCGTGACACGATTGACATCGATCTGTTCAATCCCCCACTTTCCGACGTGCTTTCCTTTCTTGACCGGGCCCATGAGTGAGAGCATTTGCAGGCGACTCAATCGATAAGCGAGGACAATGGAGCCATCCTTACGGGTTGGATACATGTTGGGAACAACACGATAGCCTCCACCGAAGGTCTCGCCTGTTGTTACCGTCATCATGGTTAAATCGTGAATCGTTGGTTCACCATCGTCCAACGTCAACTCGACCTTTCTACGTGGCCAAAACGGAATGGTTGTAACGCCGAGATAGGTGTACTTCTTTGGACCTTTGATCCATTTTGCCCGACGGAGTTTCGCTCGACTGATGGCCGATGTAATACCAGCATCGGACTCAAGGAACACCCAGCGAACGGTTCGACCATCGTGCTTTGCATCTCCATCCCAAGCGTTGGCAGGCGGACTCGGATAACCGTCGAGCGTGGGTGCTGCAACACCTTCGAGTCGCCAAGCTCCACAACTTCGATCGACACCGTCCACGAGAATGTCCAGTGCAGCATTGAGGTCGTTACGCGGAATCCCATGGGTAATGCAGCAATCGTTTCCTGAACCAAAGGGAATCTGTCCAAGTGGAATGCTCGAACCTCGAAGTCCTGAAGCAACCTCGTGAACGATGCCATCGCCGCCTACGGCAACAACAAGTGACGACGGTTCCTCACTTGCTTCAATCTCTGTACGAATCTGATGCGAGAGTTCAGCACCATGACCAATCCGTTCAGTCATGTGTTCAACGACCTCAAATCCACGCTCAATCAATCGTTTTTTGATACCAGGCCAAGCCTTGCCGCAACGAAAGTCCCGACTTGCAGGATTTATGATAAAATGCGCCTTGACCATACGGTTTGCTGATTCTTGCACGGTTTCAATGTATCCATGGATGAACGAACAGACTCATCAACTCGATACCTTTCGGCATCGATGAGGACCATCCATGTGGACCAAGGAAGACGAGGCTTTCATGCAACGCGCTCTCGATGTTGCTGAACGTGGTCGTGGTCGTGTGGCTCCCAATCCCTTGGTCGGTTGTGTTCTCGTCAAGGATGGTGAGGTCATTGCAGAAGGATGGCACGACCACCTTGGAGGTCTGCATGCTGAACAGATGGCCATCCATGATGCAGAATCGAAAGGAAAGTCCCCCAACGGTGCAACGGCCTATGTGACGTTGGAGCCATGCAATCACTACGGTAGAACCCCCCCTTGTACGGAAGCCTTGCTTTGGTCCGGTGTGAAACATGTCATTGTCGCTCATCCGGATCCAAACCCAACCGTTCGCGGCAAAGGCTTCCAAGTCCTCGAAGATGCAGGAGTTTCAGTTCAATCAGGACTTCTCAAACATCGTGCTGCTGAACAAATGAAACCCTTTCTCCATTGGTGCGAACATCGACGCCCAATCGTTACCGTCAAACTCGCGGTCGATGCGAACGGTTCAGTCGATGACCAAAGCGGTGAAGCACAACGCTTCACCAGTGAAGCATGTCTCGATGAAGTTCATCGCTTGCGCAGAGATTGCGATGCCATCCTTGTCGGAGCTGAGACCATCGAACGCGACAATCCTTCCCTTAACGTTCGTCGAATCGAGACGGATCGTCAACCACTTCGAGTCGTTCTTGATCCACAAGAACGAACCAATCCAGAATCCATTGTCTACACAGACGGTCATGAGACAGTACAAATCGGAGCAGATTACAATGGCTTGCTTCCTCTACTCAACCGCTTAGGCGATATGGAAAAGCAACGACTGCTCATTGAAGGAGGTCCAACAACCATCCATTCGTTCCTCAAGGAAGGGTTGGTAGATGAATTCTATCTGGTTCAAAGCAAGGTTGTTCATCAAGAGCCTGTTCCATCCAACGTCGATCAGGACGTGCTCAGTCGGGCAGGTTTGACCTTGCATCGAACTGAAACATGGGGCGAAGAGACCGTACAGGTTTGGTTGAGAAAGGCTTCGCAGTGATGTGAAGATTGAGCGGGCGATGCAGGATTCGAACCCACGTCTCCGGCTCCGAAGGCCGGAAGGATATCCAGACTACCCTAATCGCCCAACCCATCCGAGTTGGCTCCCCTTTTTGAAGGAGTTGTTCAGTTACCTAGGCTCTGAAGTATTGAAAGTACAACAAAAAATCCTGCGACATAAGCCAGGAACGTCATATAGCCAAGAATGAGGCCTGTTACAGCAAGAAATTTGCCGATACCTGTTTTGGATGCCTCTGCAGCCCCGGTGTGTCCAAAAATGACGGCGAGTAATCCAATGAACCATATGTACAGACAAGCATCGTATTCATCGATTTCAATCGTATAATAGATGAAAAGAAACGATAGTACACCGCATACAAAACTCAACACAGCCATGGGATTCTTCGATGCACCTTGATCATGAACCATGTCCGGAGTTGCAGTCTGATCCTGTTGTGGTTGTTGAATCACGACCGATTGAATCGTGACTGAAGGAGGTGGCTTTTGCACTTCATTCGTCATGGTGGTCTGTCGACTTCCACGATAATCAAGGTGTTCCCTTCAAACATCTCGATCTGGTTCTACATCGACGCACCTGCGCCAAGTGAGCCAAGGAATAGAATTGGAAGAAGATAACCGGCAAGGGTCAGGTATCCGAGGATCAAGCCAGCCACACCTTGGCCGCCACCAACACCGGTCCTGCTTCCTTGTGATGCTCCAATGTGCCCGAAAATGACTGCGAGAAGAGCGAACAACCAGCTGATCATAAGGAAGAAACACAGGAATGGAATGAGTCCGAGAAGAAATGTTGTGATGGCTAAAATCCCCATGACCAACCCCGTCGTTGCAGGGCCATTGCCGCTGTTTTGAGCAACCAAGATGTTCTGAGCCATCATCGGTTGAGGTTGCCCATACAGCATCGGTTGAACCGGTTGAATCGGTTGTGGCATGGGCATGGTCTGAATCGGAACTGATGCAGGTTGCCCGTTCGGTTGCTGCGGTTGCATACTTGCTGCTATGCATCTCGGATATTCAAGATGACGGTCAAACAGCCTTAGGCGCTGCTTGGTTCACTGCGTCAGAGACTCCAGCAGCGTATCGCTCGAAATTCTCATTGAACATGTTGGCGAGTTTGTCCGCTGTTGCATCGTATGCTGTCTTGTCATCCCATGTGGTACGCGGTTGCAAAACATCGCTCGGTACATCTGGGCACGAAGTTGGAACTTCAAATCCAAACCGATCGTCTTTCACATACTCAACGTTGTCGAGATCACCATCGAGGGCTGCGTTCAACATAGCACGTGTGTATCGGATCTTCATTCGATTTCCGACACCGTATGGACCGCCGTTCCAACCGGTGTTGATGAGCCAAGCTGTTGAACCATGTTGCTCCATCTTTGCAGACAGGAGATCAGCGTACACACCTGGATGCATTGGCATGAACGGTTCACCGAAGCAAGCCGAGAAGGTTGCTTGTGGTTCCTTGACACCAACTTCCGTTCCAGCAACCTTTGCGGTGTAACCAGAGATGAAGTGGTAGGCTGCCTGCTCTGGCGTGAGACGAGAAATCGGTGGAAGAACACCGAACGCATCACAGGTCAGGAAGATGACATTCTGTGGGTGGCCGCCACGGGAATCCATGGTACGGTTGTCGATGAATTCGATTGGGTAGGAACCTCGTGTGTTCTGTGTTTTGCTGACATCGGTAAAGTCAGGAACGCCGTTTCCATCGAGAACGACGTTCTCAAGAACGGTCCCTCGACGTCGGGTGGTTCCGAAAATCTCTGGCTCGTCTTCTTCGGACAAATCGATGAGTTTTGCATAGCATCCACCTTCGAAGTTGAAGACACCGTTTGCACCCCAACCGTGTTCATCATCACCGATCAGTGCACGCTTTGGATCGGCTGAAAGTGTGGTCTTTCCCGTTCCGGAGAGCCCAAAGAAAATCGCCGTGTTCTCGCCGTTGGTATTGGCAGAACAGTGCATCGGAAGGATGCCCTTCTTTGGCAATATCAGATTCATGACCGAGAAAATCGATTTCTTGATTTCGCCAGCGTACCGTGTTCCCCCGATGATGACTTCACCAGCAGCATAGTTGACGATGACGAAGCATTGCGAGTTGAGTGCTTCATCATCGGCTTCGAAATGCGGTGCGTGGAAGACGGTGAACTCAGGCGTATGCGATGCAAGGTCTTCATCCGATGGTCGAATGAACATGTTGCGAGCGAAGGTGCTGTGCCATGCATTGTGCGTAATGACTCGAATTGGTAGTGCTTCGCTTGGCTCTGCTCCACAGGCCAAATCTTGGACAAACAGGGCGTCTTGTTCGGAGAGGAAGTCGACGACTTGAGCTCGCATACGCTCAAACGTAGCAAGGTCTGTTGAGACGTTGACATCGCCCCAATTGACGTCATCGTGCGTCGATGCTTCATCGACGATGTATTTGTCGTTCGGCGAACGACCGGTGCGTTCACCCGTCTCGGTGACGAGTGCTCCGTGAGCGCTCAAGATACCTTCATTTCTCGACAGAGAAATGTCAATCAGTACGTCGGTATTGAGGTTCCAATGAACCTCGCCTTTCGCATTGATGCCGTGCGCCGAAAGAGGGGTTGATGT
>JBMYNT010000061.1:0-7982 GCA_049598575.1 Candidatus Poseidoniaceae archaeon
GGGTCGAGATAGGTCACGTTCCCCATGCCATCGATGATGGACCAACCATTGAGGTCGACTGAGGTCGTTCCGGCATTGTAGAACTCAACCCATTCGCCATCAGGCGCAGCACTGCCATCCATCGTGCTGACAGGGAAGATCTCGCTCAATTGAACATCACCAGATGCTGTAATGTCCGAGAGTTTCGCAGCATTGCTTGCGTTCGGCGTAGGGTAAGTGGAATATTGCCACATTCCACCATTTGGATTTGCTTCGATTGAAAATCCAGGTTGGTTGGAACTCCATATCACTTCATCGCCAATGCTTCCGTTGGACAGGTAGAGTCGAAGGGTTTCTTGGCCATTGTTGAGAACACCACTGTTTGTTGTGGCGTTGACAGCAACAACGCGAGTCTCTTGAGGATAGATGAGCATCGTACCTGCATCGCTTGAAGCGCCAACGAGGTGGTTTTCATCCAATTGAATCATGTTCCCTGCGAGGTCCTGCAGCCAATAACCAGTGAGGTCGATGGTCGAAGTGCCGTTGTTGTAGAGTTCAACCCATTCGCCGCCGGGCCAAGTGGCGTTATCGTAACTTGGCCAAGGATCAGCCATGACCTCATGAATGATGACATCGCTTTGAGCATAGGTTGGGCCGCCCGTACCTCCACCAGAGTTCGATGAACCAGGCGTTGGGTTTGATGTTGGAATCCAGTCGTTGTAGGCGTTTGATGGATCTTCTTCGAGACTCACGCCACTGGAACTTGAATTCCAAGTGGCCTCATCGATCCATCCGCTCGAGGAGTCATACAATGTCATGAAATCGTTGGAGTTTGCAACATAGAAGTTGCTTGCACCGTTTCGAGCGACAATCATGTAATCTCCTGGTGCGAGGGTGTAGGTTGATGCATTCGCAGCGTCGTATCCTACAATGGAGTTTGAATCCAACGTCAACGTCTTTGCGGCTTTGTTGGAGAAGTACCAATTACGTACATCAACAGATGTTGTTCCTGAATTGTGTAGCTCGAGCCATTCGCCATTTGGCCAAACGGCATCATCTAACCCGTTCGGATTTGGCATGACTTCGTTGATGCATATCGAACCACCACAGGGCTGGCTGCGTGCAGAAACGGCTTCTGTTGGTTCGACCAGAGGTGTGAGCGGGACCAAAAGCATCAGCGCAAGAAGAAAAATTGACTCAATTCGCATACAGCATCGACGTTCAAGCCAACGCCTTCCCCCTCATATCTTTTGGTACGTGGAATTCTCTGGATTTCAAATGAAACCAAAGCTGTCGGCCATTTGAGCAAAGGTGTAAATCATAATCGGCACCAAAATGATGCCCATACCGTGACTTCGTCGGATTCCGATACGTGGTGGCATCAAACCGAGAATGGTTCCTACGATGAGCACACCAATCCCTACGAAACCAGTTGACAGCCAGACCAATGCAGTGACAAAGATGATTACGCCCATGACCATGGACTGAAGAGGAATTGCTGCATGCAATCGCAACATACCCTTTCCTACAATCTTCATGATTGGCATGGCCATAATTCCAGCTGCCAGTGTAACAGCAAGCAAACGTACGAAGTCTGCAGTTGGTTGCGTCGAATTCCAGGTCTCAATGGGGTACATCATTTTCAGCGCTAAGGTAGCGCCAGATCGAGATCGTCCGATGATGTAGAGGAATCCGAGGACCATAACGGTGACTGCCGTGTTAACCGCTGAAAGAATTGCAATCACTTCGAGGTCCTGCTTTGTTTGAGGTCCTTCGTACCCCTCTTCTGCTTCAGCCACGGCAATTTCGAGCAACTCCTCATCGCTCAGTTCGGTTAATCGGCGGGTTTCCCAGTCCATGCCGTATCCTTCTTTGCCTTGCACCTTCGCTGCTACGTTTCTGCCACCCATGACGAGAACAGTAGCCTGCGATGCAGTCATTCCGGGAAGGACTCCCATGCTTGCGCCAGCTACAGCCGACCAGAAACATGGGGCAATGAGCGGCTTGACCGGTGGAAGGTCCCAATTTTCTTTCTGAGGAGGCAAATGACTTGTCGTAGCATAAATGTCCAATAGGTTGGCAATTCCGAACAGACCTGCGAGACTTGGGAGCAAAAGTGACGGAGACGGCATACCAACAGGACTGTCAACGGGAAGTTCAAACACTGCCCATCCGTAAAGGCCTGCGAGCAAAAAGAACACAGTGGCAGCAACGAACCCTGCTAAACGACTGTCGTTCCCGAGGCGCTTACCGGTTAGTTTCTGGACCCACTTTGGCCAATCGAGACGTGTTGTTTCTGTGGCGAGTAAGAGCAATGAGATCACGAGCAATATGACAGGTAGCCAATCTCGTAGCCCATTGTACCAATTGAGTTCAGGCCCGAAGGCAATCCGTGCCACGACAATGAGAGGGAGGGACAAGAAGAGGCCCAATTGTGAACCACGTGCAGACCAGGCAACGCCTCGCGCAGCATTTCCTGCAAGCAACATTCGATGCCCCGGCAACAGCGATAACGCCGTATCACCATCTGGTGCTCCAATCAATGCGGATGGAATGTAATTCAAGAACGTGTGAACAGTGCCCGTTGATACGATGATGGCGGCAACAGCCGAGAGGGGAATGCCCAATTCGAGCAATCCCGGAGAAAGGGCTAGGAGAATGAGCGCAACGTTGTTGACGTGGAAACCAGGAATCAAGCCTGTGAGTGAACCAAGCATGACGCCAAAAAACAAGGCGCCAAGGAGCCACCAAAGTTCATGGAAGTACGCTTCAATCATCAAATCACCTAGGATTGGTCGATGTATTCTTGACGATCGCTTATCCCGTCGCCATCCGTATCTTCGTTGTTGGAACTCGTTCCGAAAGCCGACTCAAGCGCATCGCTGAGCCCATCGTTATCGTTGTCATCAACATCAGCACTACTGAGGGTGTAAACCATGGCGAGCGAATCAGGGTCTTCAACCTGGAGCAAACGACCCTCCCATTGCATAGCCGTACCGAGATGGAGCTCATCCAAACCGATGCAATTGTTTACGGCATCAAGTAGGATTCTCTTATCGCTACCTGGTTCGGAGAGGTACCATGTTCCATTTTCTTCGATGGCCTTGCCGTTGATTCGAACAATCTTGTTTTTGTCGTATCCCCAATCGATGGCTCCATCCCCCCAGAGAAGTGTCATTGGAGACGCTTTTTGGCCTTCCGTGAGTTGTTCAACGAGCAATTCTGCTCGCATATTTTCGTCATCCCATGCGATGGTGACGTCTGCTGTGACGGCTTGGCCTGCTTCAAGCCAGGTTGCGCGTGGTCCTGGAATTGTGACAGCTATGCTTGTCCAACCTGGGGTGTACCCTTGAGAATCCGTAAAGTAAGCAGATTCATCTTCGACACTTGGCTCAAGAGCGTATTTCATGTACGCCGATACGGTGTAAACTTGCCCAGGGTTGTCGAAGATAGCAGAAGGATTTGCGCTAAGCATCACCAACAAATCATCGATGGATGATGTTGCAACCAAATCAGGGTTCGATCCGTCTCCTTTGTCAAGGCACCAAGATGAGGAGGCGGTGTTCCAGACCAGTCGACCTCGCATTCGGATGTCGCTTCCATTCAGTAAATCAGCGGAATCGAGGTCATCCTGGCTTGGTAAGACACACAAAGGAGAGCCAGAAGAACCCTCAAGTTGCCATTCCCCGTCGAGGATGGACAATGTACCCGCAACATCGACGGTACGGCCAGATGAGTACATCCATGTTGATTGAGAGGACCAGTCGAGCAACGGGATTTCGATCGGGTGGTTTCTGTCAATAACAAGTTCAGGTCCTTGAACAGCCAGATTCCATCGTAACTCTCGTTGTTGGTAGGAGAGGACACCTTGAACGGTCACCTTTGAGCCTGCTTCAATCCATTCTCCAGTTGCGGAATGGATTGTCATTCCGATTTGGTGATTTGAGTTTCCGTAGTTGGGGTGGTCTCCAAGTCGAGCGGTACCAAATGATACGTCTGGAGCAATCGATTTCGACATAAAACCTGTCAATTGAATCACCTGTCCGTCGTAATTTTCCGGATTTAGGGCGACATCGGAAATCGCCAACAATGGCGCAGAAGGAATGTCTTCCTTGTCCCAATTCATTGCTCCGGCACCAAGTGCTTGCAACCACATTCGTCCTTCGTATTCGATAACGTCTCCAATCACTGTCACGTTCGTCCCTATTGGCGGTAATTCTGCTGGGCGATACCACCGCAATTCAACGACACCAGTGCCATCGTCAATGATGGCATCAAGTCGATCATCACCGGAGTTGTATGGATCTTCGACCCATGAAATCAATTGCCCCTCGACCTTGACAACTTCGTTGATGTAATCGGTTAATTCATCAACATCAACAACCGATGGTTCACGTACCATGGCGTACCAGTTGAGCGTAGCTACGAGGAACAATGAAATCGCAAACATAACCCACAATCGGGGTCCATTGGTCTCAGGGTCGTCGGTCGATAATCGGGCCAGGAAGCCTTTGAGACCATCTGCCATGGACGCCCCTCTAGGTTGAGATGCATATCACTTCCCCTCGGTCATTATCCGAAGAGATGCCTTGAAATGGAAGGCAAGAACAGGAAAAAACATGCGAGACCGCGTGATTCGTGATGAAATCCATCGCGATGTTCTGGTTCCAGCCCATCACGCACGCATCATCGACACACATGAATTCCAGCGTCTGAGGAACATCCAACAACTTTCAACCTGTGAGTTCGTGTTTCCGTCTGCAACGCACACGCGTTTCGCGCACTCACTCGGAGCATACTTTCTCGCAGGTGAGTTGACGTCATCTCTGCAGGAGGTTCAACCAGGATTGCTCTCGGACTCCGATGCTGAGTTGGTTCAGATTGGTGCATTGCTTCACGATATCGGCCACCCGCCATATTCTCATCTTCTCGAAACGCCTGAGGTCTTTGCAACCTTCCATTCCCACGAACACTGGGGAAGGATTCTTCTGGAAAGCGAGGATTCAGAGATTGGTCAAGTCCTCGCTGATGTTCTCGGTGAAGAACGAAAACAGCGTCTCTTTGCTCTGCTTGACGGACAACAGGAATGCAACGGTGTACCTATCGCTCCGTTCCTCAAGGAAATCATCAGCAGCCAGCTCGATGTTGATCGCATGGATTACATGATTCGTGACCAAGCCAACACAGGTGCTCAGATTGGTGGATTTGACAGCGCTCGCGTCATCCGTGCCCTGCGCGTGAACGATGAGGGTCGATTGTACGTGAAGACTTGGGGATTGCCTGCGATTGAGGCCTACCTCGTAACGAGATATCACATGTACAATCAAGTGTACTTTCACAAAGTCAACATGCTGACTCAATCCTATCTTGTTCGAATGCTGGCCCGTGCTCGAACGTTGGCCGAAAAAGGATCGTTGCAGTTGGATGGAGAAATCCATGAAATGCTGCTGAATGAATCGCTGACACCAGATCAATACGCCTCGCTGCATGATGCACACATTAAGGTCGCCATGGGCCGATTTGCGAACCATTCTGACGAAATTTTGTCAGGTTACGCATCACGTTTGTTGGCTCGTAGAGATTATCACAAGTCATTGAGAATTCCTTCGTTGACAACCGAGATGTTTGCAATGGTCAAAGATGAGGTGGCGAACCATCTCGTTGAACAAGGATTCGATGCTGAACACGATCTCATCACCGCTTCGATTCGAAAACGAGGTTATATGCCGTACGAACAGGGCATCATTCTGGAGGATGGTCGAGACGCAGCAGAACATTCACCGCTCATCCGATCCTTGACACAATCCGACGAGCGTATACTCGTCTTTGTGCCTGAACAGATCCGAGATTCATGCGAAGCGATG
The DNA here is from genome assembly GCA_049598575.1 of Candidatus Poseidoniaceae archaeon. Classification (GTDB taxonomy): domain Archaea; phylum Thermoplasmatota; class Poseidoniia; order Poseidoniales; family Poseidoniaceae; genus MGIIa-L2. The sequence goes on from JBMYNT010000061.1 coordinate 5,844, forward strand.
GTGCGTGCCAAGACCAAGCCATCGCAATCATCACTCGCAATGTTCGATTCGGCAAACTCATGAAGGTCCAGTTCTCAGGGCCGTTTGGGGCCTGTAGCTTAGTTGGTTAGAGCACCCGGCTCATAACCGGGCGGTCAAGGGTTCAAATCCCTTCAGGCCCACTCCAACCGCCCTTTTTTGAGACACTTCACGACACAATGGTTATGAGGGTCGATAGGGTGGGTAAGTATAGTGAGCACGATGTCAACCCGTAAGAGCACCTTTACCGTTCTACTGATTTACCTCGCATCCCTGTTGCTGGTGGCCGTACCAGCACAAGCACAGGTGCCAACTGCGGCTGTATCCATTACATGTCAGCCTGCGGAAATCAAGGTCGATGTCAAGCCTGGTTCAACGTTGGTTGGTTTCACGACCTGTACTGCTTCAAACCCAACACAATACATCGAAAAGATTGCTCTCTCGGTAACTTCGGATGGATTGGCAGCAGCAGCGCCAGGGGACATCTATGTTGGTCCGAACAGTGAGGAGGACTTCCAAGTTGTCGTTCGCGCCCAACCGTTCATGACCATGCAGGCACGAAGCCTTGTCGTTCAAGGAAGCGTCCAAGAGATCAGTGGTGTGCCTCCGCTCAACGTTGCAACCTCCGGTGCCTCGATGATTGTCTCTATCACCCAGTTCGCTCTTCTACAAGTCGAGGCTGTTGAGCCCTTCGTTCAATTGATGCCAAAGACCGACAAGGACTTTGAATTCAAGGTCTACAACCTCGGAAACCAGTACGATTTCATGAAGGTCGGAATCTCCGAAAACTCCCGTGAATCACTCGAGGACGCAGGCTTCAACATCAACATCCCGATCAGCAAGGTCAACGTTGAGCCAATGGTCGCTCCTGCCAAGGTACGAATCCAAATTCGAACACCGAAGACACAAGGTTGGACCGATGCATACCACACTCTCGACTTCTATGCTGAATCCGACTTCTCCTGCAAGAACGGCGGTTGCGATCGTGAATCACAAATGATCACCATCTACGTCCGTGGTATCTACCTCCCTGGCTTCGAAATCATCCCTGCGCTTTCGATGGTTGCACTGGCAGCAGCAGTTGCAGGTCGGCGTTTCATCAACGCTGAAGATGAAGAAGAAGAGTGGCGTGAAGCCGCTCCCGGTCTGTAACCTAGAAACCAAGACAAAAGCCACCCCTTTTGGGGTTGGGTTCATAACCTATCCATGCGAGGGTTCTATGAGTTGAGAATATGAGTGGACTTTTGAGTAAAGCTACTGCCGCAGAAGAAACATCGCCATCCAAGCCTGTCGAAGAGGAAGCGAAGGCAGACACAAGCGCCCTCTCTCAAGCCATCGAGCAAAACGATGGTCCTGATATCTCAACGATCCTCACTTCGGTTGGATGGGCTGTCATCGTCATAGGTGGTCTACTTTCCCTTCAGGGAGGCTCTTGGGGCATCATCGTTGTTCTCAGCGTTCTGGTTATTGGTATCGGAGCGTTGCTTGGAGGTCAATCGCTGTCCGAAGAAGGTATAAATCCGGTAAAGATGGGGTTGGCTGCTGGATTGGCTATCATTCTCACTGTAGGGCCGTATGGAATTGGTATGTTCATTGGTGTTACCGATACTTTTGCAATCACCGACCTCGAATACGACGAAGAAGACGATCAACTTTCATTCAAGGTTCGAGGGGGGATTGACGAAGCAACTGCTACCATCAACACCGTTACCGCTCAAGGCGTAGTAACAGAGGTATGGTCTGATTCTAAGCAATTGGGTGATAATGGTGCAAGGTTCAAGATACCCATCGAAGATTTTTTCCGAGGAAATAGTGAAACGTGTATCTATTGCACAGACTCGTCCTTGGTTACCTACGAACTCGTGGTCGATGATGGAGACGGTACATCTTCAACTGTTGAGTTGAATACAGGATTTACAACCCGTGAGGTTCTGCACGCTGGAGTTCAAATCCAAGATCATATGACTACGGAAAACTCAGGGACAGGGAGTACTGGTTCGACAACGACTGTAATAGACGGTCTCATCATCGACGTACTTGCAGGTGTCATGCCGGACAACCACGGACCTCTTGATGGTGGTCTGCACAGTATGTCTACGGGCGAGGATGATGCTGGTACGC
>JBMYNT010000062.1:0-7845 GCA_049598575.1 Candidatus Poseidoniaceae archaeon
CTGCTAAAGCCCATGTTGATGATTTACTTGTTTTGCTTTCAAAATCAAAGATGCTAAGCATCCTCTACATCATGAATTGTGATAAAGAGCCTATGCGTTTTTCTGAAATCAAAAAGAGAGTAAACTCCTCCTCAACAACCGTTGCAAGGCGATTGAGGGAACTTGAAGATCATGGTTTGGTCACTCGTACGGCATTTGCAACCGTACCTGCTACTGTAATGTACGAACTTACAGAAGATGCGATTTCACTTCAACCCAGTCTAGAATCTATGTTTGAATGGGTGCTTAATCGAGCAGATAGTTCAGTATGAATGTCAAAAAAATACAATCAATCGACATATCATTTCCATGAAATCGTAAGGGTTCTTGCAACCCCCTCAAGACATTATGGAGAAGTACAATGGGTGTTCAGTCCCCCAGTACACTCGCTACCCTCTGCTTAGGTGGTTACGACAGTGATACAATTTAGATAAATAGCGCAAGTCAATGTGAGTGACATGAACAAAAGGGTTGCTCTTTTTCTTGTTGCGTTGATGTTTACACTCTCACTATCGGGTTGTTTACGCAATGGAAAAGGCGGTAGCGATGATGAACCTGGAGTCGTGTATGAACCAGGCCCGTACGAAGTTATACCATACGAAGACATCGTTTATGCGAGTGGCCTTGCTCATACGGATTCAAGCACAGAAGCATCTGCTGTTCCGTTGAAGCTCGATGTGTACTGCCCAGACAGCAATTCAACCAACAGGCCGGTCTTGATGTTCATTCATGGTGGTGGATTTACTGGTGGCATCAAACACAAACCTGAGATCGTTGAGATGGGCAAGTACTACGCTTCCCGTGGTTGGGTTTACATTTCCATTGATTACAGAACAACAGAAGAGTTGGGTGACCTTGATGGTAAGTCTCAGCAGGATATTGTTGATTACTATCGTGGTATTGCTCCTTCGGAATGGATTGAAAACGCCTTTACTGGAGCAGAAAGCGAGAAAGAGATTCAACAAGCGGTTGCTATGTACGCTGCTCAGCGAGATTCCAAAGCCGCACTTCGCTGGATTGTTGCAAATGCAGACACATACAACATCGACATCAATGAAATCGCTGTTGGAGGCGCCTCAGCTGGGTCGATTACGACCGTAGCGCTTGGCATCACTGAACCTGCCGATTTTCGTGATGAGATTTCACTCATCGATGACCCAACACTTTCAACGACCAACCTCAACGAAACATACGAAGTGCAAAGCCTGGTCTATTTCTGGGGTTCAAACATCAAAGTCGAATTGTACAATTCAGTGTATGAGGTTGACCGATACGATGTCGGCGATCCAGAATTGTTCATGGCACATGGTGATGGAAACGATCCAGTAACGCCCTATGAAGGCGCACTTGCTCTCCAGGACATTTACGATTCATTGAACATTCACAGCGAACTTGTCACGCTCGAAGGTCATGGACATGGTGCTTGGAATGCAGTTGTTGATGGAAAGGGGCTGTTCGAATTGTCGTTTGATTTCCTCGTCGATCGTCAGAACTTGGATCTTTGATTGGTTTCAGGAATCTGAGTAACAGGACTGAAACTAAAGAAATAAATAGAATTCTCAACATAGAAATGTTATGAACAAAAAGGTAGCATTTTTGGTTGTTGTTTTGCTCGTTTCCGTATCCCTTTCTGGATGTCTAGGTCGAGGTGGAAAGGGCGGCCAAGATGAGCCTGTAAGCAGTTCGGATGATGTGGACGGTGATGATTATAACGTCCTCTATATTGGTCACAGCTTTGGTCGTAAGTTTGCAGAATTGCTGGAAGATTATGCGCATACTGCGGGCGAGACCAATCATGCCCAATACATCGAATTTAGTGGTGGTGAATCTGGCTCACCTGGCTTGTTATGGGATGACGCTCAGCATCAGGCGAACATCAAAGCCTTCCTTGATACAGGCGAAATTGATGTCTTAATCATGATCTGCTGTTCACCAGAATTCATCCAAACGCTCGATACGGATCAAGCCGTCTGGAATTTCACGGATTACGCTGTTGAGAAGAACCCGAACGTACGCATCGGTTTGGCCATGCCATGGAAGGATTTCCCCGGAGAATATGAAAATGCGAGCGAGTATGCAACCAATTCAACACTCGACCTCTATCCGTACTGGGGCAACCTTTCCGACGAACTTCGAGCAGATTACCCGGGTACGGACGTGTTCACATTCCATCATGGCGCACTAGCCTACGAGATGCGTGAGATGTTCGAAGCAGGTTATCTTGATGAGGACATTCAACGACTTCAGGGGCCAAAGGCAACCTCACTCTTCACCGACGAGAAGGGCCATGCGGGAGATCTCCTCGTCGATACTGGAACACTGATTTGGCTTCATGCCGTTCACGGTGTAGATCCAATGGATACGCCTGAATTTACGCAGTGGGAGACCGATATCCGAGTGATTGCAACGACGGTTCTTGAGCAACAAGAAGGAACCGAATAAGTCCTAATCGACGATGCTGTGACCGACCAACAGAAGGACGATTGCAACAATCGTCAGTGTACGTTGAAGATGGAGCAGCCGCGCTCCTTTTCGAACTTCTTTCGGAGGCCAACGCCATTGCATCATCGATCCTGAGATGACGAGAAGCCAGATGGCGCCCATGCCGACCCAAAGTGTCCAATGCCATTCCAAAACGATGCCATGAATGGTTCCGAGAATGGCTGCTCCAAAGCCAAGCCATGTGTGGACTTTCATGAACCGACGATTGAACACGCCGAGTTTTTTCTTGAACGGTCGAGCTTCAACATTGAATCGTTTCGGACCGTTCTTTCGTAGCCAGTGGAAGGTTGGCTTCCAAGCAACGATTGCTAACGATCCACCCATCAGATAGAGAGCGACATCGCCAAGACCTTCGCCTTCGATACCGAAGATGGTTTCCTCATCATCGTCGTCATCATCATCGTCATCAGCATAGACGCTTGGTGTGAGGACGAGGAGAGATGCAAGCAGAAGGAGGAGCCATTTTTTCATGAGTTCTTTCAACGACCTTTACCTTATGTTGCTTATGCTATATCGTTCGAAAACATGGTTAGATTGTTGAAATGAAGCAATCGTCATCGACTTCGATGAGTCCCCCGGTCGTCAAGAGATAATCGATGGCTTCGTCGATTTCTTCTTCTTCGACACCGTGTTCAAGCATGCGCTCGAAGATGGCTTCGAGTGTTGCGACAGGTTCTCCCTTCTCGATTTCTCCATCGACGATCATGACAACCAATTGACAAGCAACTGCAAGGAGCGGGTCATCGACTTGATCATCCGGTAGCAGTTCGATGAAGGCTTCAGCTCCATGAGCTTCACCTTCTTCGATGCGTTGCTTTTCACCTCGCTGAGAGAGCCCTGTGAAGGTATTATCTTCGTCCAGACCAAAGCAATCGAAGATGGACATTTGATGTTCGTCCTTGGGTGAATCTTCTGGATCGATTCGTCGCTCAAGATCATCAAGTCGGAATTTGCGCTGTTCCAAAAGCAATCGCTCTCGCTTGAGGTCATGGCGAAGCAGGGCCAGTGTTTGCTCAGCTTGTTGTGTCAACCAACCGTCGATGGTCCATTCAGGATCAAGCCCAGTCATGACCTCAGCCATGCGGCGAACAGGTTCTGGAAGCGCGTTGACGTCAATCAGTCCGCGAGTTTCTTGACCGTCCTCACTCATGGAGAACTCTCGGAGTTGACGGCCTTTGAAGCCTTCCCAATGAATTTTCGAACGATTCATTCTTTTGCTTCTGAAAATTTGTTTTTCATTCCATTGACGATAGCGTTGAGTGCGTCTTGAAGCGCTTGGTGATGATCGTATGAATCGAGAGATGGTAACGCCTCAGCCTCCATCGTAAGCATGTTTTCCAAGCATCGAGACAATTCGTCCACGATGGTGATGCTTCCACGTTGCGACGATCGTGAGAGCGGATTGAGGTCGACGACAATCACCGTTTTTCCCATCGCAACCAAGGCTTCGCAGCGGTCACCATCTTCCAAAGGTACGAGAATGACGTCAGCTTGCAGGATTCCCTTTGATTCACATTTCGCACGAGGGCCTTTGAGACCTGGAATGGTTGCATCAGGATTCGCTCCAAGGATGTCGACATCAAGTCCGAGTCGTTCCTTTCGTTCGTTCAAATCTGTGAGTAAGGCATCCATCCGTTCAGGCGTTCTGTAGAAGATGTTGACTTCAAGTGGGCATCCGATCCTATCGGCAAGTTTGAGCATCTCATCGCCAGCAAGAGCGACAACATTTCCGTTGACAGATAGCACTGGATGTTCTGCTTGCATTAAGGCTTGAAGTGCGACTTGTGCGGCAACATCGGCACTTGGAATGGTTGTCTCGCCAAGGAGATAATCGTAGGCTTCACCTCGACCATGGGCAATCATGGCCGAATCAGCAAGCATGCCTTTCTTGGCTGCAACTTCGAGACGATGACGCATCAACAACGAACGATAACGTGGATGAGATGGGTCGGCAGCATGATCCATGGGTCCACCTCATTGGTCGATGAGCATGCTGATATCAAGAGGAGCAGTTCCTCGATTGATGGCACTGGTTGAGAGAACATCGACACCGCATTCACGCCATGCTTCCAAATCATCAAAGACGATGTTTCCACTTGCCTCGAGAACGACTGCATCACGCAATCCCATATCGGTGAGTTCGCCAACCATCTCCTTGCTTCGTTCTGGACCAAAGTTGTCCAACATGAGCACAAGCTGTGGTAGCGACTCACTTTCTTGTCGCTGCTTCCATGTCGATGCAGCGACGATAGCGTCTTTCTCATCGGTCACTTCCAATTCAAGGAAGGCTCCACAACCAGCGACGTCCATCGTTGACAGCAGCTGGACGATGGCTTGCATGCCACCTTCCCCAGATACAGCGAGGTCGTTTTCTTTGATCATGGTCGCATCGTCTTTGTTGAGTCGGTGTGTCAATCCTCCACCGAGGTGAACGGCCCATTTGTCGAGCATACCCCAAACCGTCTTGCGTGTAGCGGCTACTTGCCTTGGAGCGATTGTTGCCCAATGCGCTGCATTGGTAGCAATACCTGAGAGTTGTCCAAGCAAATTGAGGATTGAACGTTCCATACGAAGAATTGATTCTGAGTCACCACTGATCTCAACGATGATATCGCCCTCACTGACACGTCGACCATCTCCGGCTTTCCATGATGTTGAGAGGCTTGGAGCCCAAATTTGCAGCATGTAATCGACGGCTGCAGCGCCAGCGATGGTTCCATCTGCTCTTGATGTTACGTGCGCTGTGACCTTTTCGCCGAACCCCATAACGGGTCCATCGATGCCATCATCCCCCACAATCGCTGTGGTCCAACGGTCCATGCTGGACGTGAGCATGCGGCTTGCCCCATCTTCGGAAGTCCACAGGAGATGGCCACGGTCGTGAGGCAACATCGCGCGCTCGCCCATGGAATATGCTAGGTCTATGAGGACTTCAAGCAAACTGTTGTCGCGTAGGGATTGATGAGGAGGACCGTTTAGGCCATCTATGGCCAGAGTCCTTGTTGTTGGTGCAGGACTTTCAGGTCTCTCGGTAGCCATGGAAGCCTCTGTCCGAGGCCATCACGTGGTGGTGCTTGAGAAAAGGCCGTCCATAGGTGGTCGTGCTTCAAGTGAATCACGGGACGGTTTTCCAATCGGATACGGTCCTCATTTCCTGTTGAAGAAAGGCCCATTGCATCAATTGGTCCGAAAAGTGAGCAAGGTCAAACCGTCCGTCTTACCATTGCGCCCACATCGTCTCGAAATTCTCGGCCAAGGCATGATGCAACCCCGTAAACCGATGATGGATGCTGCACTTTACCGAAGAGCGGTGAAAAGTTACAATCTCGAACACCCATCGATTCAGGCAAGTGAACACATTGCTTCTTGGGGGCTCAAAGACGAGGCGCGAAGCAGAGCACTGCTCAACAGTCAACTTTTGGTCCTGAAAGAGGGATGGTCCGGATTGGTCGGACGACTCGCAGTCACACTCGATGAAGTTGGCATTCCAATCGAAACAGGAGCGAGTGTTGTCAAGGTCGAGAAACACAAGGTTCACCTCGCTGATGGACGACATGTTGAGACGGATGTGATCATCCTCGCTTGTGGCTATGGACAGGCCAAGAAACTCATTCCTGATTTGCCAAACGTCTCGTTCATAACCGCCTCAACCATTGACGTCGCCTTGGATGCATTACCGCTTGGGGAGCGTCATGGTATCCTCGATATTGAGCGCTCAATGGCTATCTTTGACATGAAACAGATTCATCCCGGAATTGCTCCTTCAGGGGCTCTTTTGTCCGCGGTCCATTTTGGAAAAGGGAAAGGTGAAGATCGACTTGTCGAGTTGAATCAATTTATGGATCAACGAGCTCCTGGATGGAAATCACACATCCTCCATGAACGACCACAAAAGAATGTAAAAATTGCTCCAATTGGCGATCGAGTCCCTTCTGGTTTCGCTCGTAAGGATGGCATACTGCTGACCGGTGCTTGGGTTGAAAGCGAACATATTCTCTCTGATGGCGCAGTTGAAGCATCACGAACGACAGCAGAACACATCAGCAAGATGCCACTTCAACAATGAAAAACCTCGGAGCAATCCGAGAATCATGCGCATCGTGACATGGAACGTTAACGGTCTACGAGCAGCCATCCGCAAAGGTATCGACAACTGGTTCGAAGACGTTGATGCAGAGATTTGGATGCTTCAAGAAACTCGAGTTCTAGAGGAACAGTTTCCAAAAGGCTGGAATTGGCCAGAATCACATCAAGCGATTCTTCATCCTGCTGAGAAGAAAGGGTACTCTGGTGTCGCAACACTCTCGAGTTGTGAAATGGTTGAACTTCGAAGAGGCATGGAGGGGAAGAAGGATCCCTCCGATTCTGAGGGACGCATTTTGGTGACCCAACATGGAAATCTCACCTGCATCAACACCTATCTTCCGAGCGGTTCCAACAAGGATGAGCGGCAATTGTTCAAGGAAGCATGGATGGATGAATGGCGTTCATGGCTTCAACCGTATCTCGAGAGCGACAAGCCTGTATTGGTTGTAGGCGATTTGAACATCGCTCACACAGAAGACGATATCTGGAATCCAAAAGGAAACGCAAAATCGAGTGGCTTCCTTCCACAGGAACGTGAATGGTTCTCACAATTGCTCGGTGATGGATGGCACGATTTGTTTCGCGAGCATGTTGGTGAAGGTGTGAAACTCTATTCCTGGTGGTCCAATCGTGGTCAAGCCCGTGCATTGGATCGTGGTTGGCGAATCGACTACATGCTTGGAAATGAAGCACTCATGCCATTTGTTGAATCCATTCGAATCGATCGCCAAGGTGGCATCGATATCTCCGATCATGCGCCAGTCATTCTTGATTTGAGCGATGCAGTCACATCGTGAAACCTTCGATGACGTACATGATTCCTGAGAGAATAATTCCAATTGTAATCATTGTACTGATGTGGGATTTCTTCCATTTCTTGAGCCATCGCTTTCCGAGATGAACGCCAATGATGGCAGAAACAACTGAACCAGCAACGAGTGGAAGATATTCAGCAAGTGCTTCTCCATCCGAATACAGATAGACAGGTAGACGAGAAAGGTCGACAGTCAATGCGAGGAGAGCAGCCGTTGCCGCATAGGCAGATTTGTCGGGCAAACGACGCTGAAGAAACATGGCTCTTAGTGCACCTTGATGGCCGGTTAAACCGCCCATAAATCCTGAACCAAATCCGCCCCACCGATCTTCGGCCTCAGGAAGGCGATAATTGGTCCAGCGTTCTGAAACTGAAAGGATTGGGAGAAGAATCAAAGCAACTCC
>JBMYNT010000063.1:0-7676 GCA_049598575.1 Candidatus Poseidoniaceae archaeon
GTTCATCATCGCCAATGCTCTTTGAGACCATTTTGACGATATCAATAAAGCGGACTAAGAGGCCTTCCATATTGGTCACAAACCCAGTTGCTGCACTGCCCGGATTAACTTCAAGGTCGAGTTCAGGAATACAGACTGTACACGAAGAAGAACGAACAACTCGGACGGAGAGATCGTCTTCGGATTCGATTTCAAAGGTCCAACCGCCAGGCTTTCGTCCCTCCGCAGGAATGAAATCCGTTTGTCGCCAACCACAGGAGTGGCAAAGAACGGTCACTTGGGTGTGCTCCCCAAAGTAAGGGATTTCATCCACGTGAGCGATCATGCGCAGATTGTCCTCGTCGTGGCACATAGGACAAGGCATCTCTATAACTTGCTCTTCCATCAAACCCCTCCAGACCATCCGGCTTCATCGTTGAATGCTTCGTCTTCAAGACCGCTGATTCCTACACAGCCAGGAGGAAGAAGCATGACTCGAGTTCCCGTAATTTGGACAATTTGTCCACCCATGTCCATTTCTATAAATCGATGGAGGCGGGCAAGAACCGTCTCAACTTCATGCTCTCGATTCATGAGACGGGCCATTTCGACGAGCGCAGCATCGCCGTCACTGACCCAGTCAAGAAGCGTGTCGATACCAGTCATATCGTACAGTGTTGCTCGGTGAAGAACCAAACCAGTGTTGTTCATTGGGATGGGTGGATTTGGATACATCTTGCCGAGATCGTGATAGATGCCAGAACTTGGTGGTGGCGTTGGTTGTTGCGAACGTGTCGCTTCTGCACTTGGCATCGTGAAGGTGCGAAGGGGTTTCGATTCATTTGGTGTTGGCTCGACAGATTCTGGTTGAGGTGCGAGGTCAATCATTTCTGGAACGCTTTCTGCATCTGCTGGTTCCTGATTGATGAAATCATCAAGCGAGAACTGTCCCTCATCGGGTTCAGAGGGACGTTTCCTTGCCATGTCCGAGCCTATCCTCGGTGGCTCAAGAAGGCTTTCTTTGTTGAATGCAACAAATCATCGTTTTCAATCGTCGAGTTGATAAGGGGGCTTGACTAGGGCAGACTGCTTACCCCACGGTTCATATGGGGTGGCGAGTTGGTGATATCATGGAAGCACAAGATGGTGTATTGAAGACTGGAACCAGTACAGTAGGAATCACATTCAACGGCGGAGTCGTTGTTGGAGCGGACCACCGAGCCACCATGGGCCACTTCATTGCCAACAAGAGCGTTCAGAAGTTGTTCAAGATTGGAGACAACCTTGCGCTTACTACGGCTGGTCTCGTCGGCCACGCCCAGTCACTCTCCCGTACGCTTGCTGCTGAGGTTTCTTTGTTCGAGCTGCGACGTGGTCAAAACATGACTGTCAAGGGTGCTGCAACATTCACTGCCAACATTCTTTCTGGCCGCCCACATTGGGTACAACTCCTGATTGTCGGTGTCGATGCAGACGGTTCCCACGTGTACTCCATTGATTCTGCAGGTGGTTCCATTCCTGATGTCTACTGTGCAACGGGATCCGGTTCCCCATACATGTACGGTGTTCTCGAAGATGGATTCTCAGAAGGCATGAGCCGAAACGACGCAGTTCGATTGGCAGCACGTGCTCTCAACGCTTCTGGACAGCGTGATGCTGCATCCGGAAACGGTATGGACCTGGCTGTTATCACTGCAAAAGACGGATTCGTTCCTGTTGAACAATCCGAAATTGATGCCATTCTCAAGAAGAAGTGAGCATCCTTCCACTCCCGCGGCGTCGCCGCAATCCTCTGGATATGCGTAGCGTGCGATGGCGTGGTTGGAGATGAGATTATGCGATTGACGTTTAAGGAAATCAAAGATGAAATTAGTAAGATTGTACCTCGAAACATCGAGTACAATGTCGACCTCGAAGCTGGTGATATTGCCATCTTTACGAAAGACTTCGAACCGTTCGTTTCGAACGACGGACTGGCTGGAAAGATTTCGAAGAAAATCAAGCGACGAATTGTCATGCGTCCTGAACCAGACATGGTCATGGACAAGGAAGATGCTACGGCTGTGATCAAGGACCTCGTTCCTGAATCTGCCAACATTTCCGAACTGTTCTTCGACCCCTGCATTTGGAAAGTCATCATTCAGTGTGAGAATCCATCGGATGCTGTTGGTCGTCGCGGCTCGATTGCAAAGGAAATCCGAAATTCAACGGGTTGGGAAGTCTCAGTCGAGCGTACACCTCCGATTCTCTCGAAGACCGTTCGAGACATTCGTGGTTATCGAGAAGCCAATGCCGAAGAACGTCGCAAACTGTTGAGAAACTTCGGATTGAACATTCACCGTCCAAAGCGACCAGGTTCGACATGGGCACGTGTTACCGCCCTTGGCTCCTACCAAGAGGTCGGTCGTGCATGCCACTTCGTGACAACCAATGAATCTCGAATCATGATCGATGTTGGTGTCAACATTGCGTCCGATACTGACCCAATGCCGTACTTCACAGCCCCCGAGGCACTTCCACTCGAGCAAATCGATGCAGTTGTTCTGACGCACGCTCACCTTGACCACGCAGGAATGCTCCCTGTTCTGTTCAAGTACGGATACCGTGGGCCAGTCTTCTGTACGCCACCTACTCGTGATTTGATGCTCCTCCTCCAAACCGACTATCTCAAGGTCGGTGGTGCTGAAGGAAAGCGTGCTCCATACGATATGGAAGACATCCGCATGTGCATGCGTCACGTTGTCGATGTCGACTGGAACCAAACCACAGACATTGCACCAGACGTGAAGATGACCTTCTCCAATGCAGGTCACATTCTTGGTTCATCTGCCGTCCATCTCAACATTGCCGATGGAAAGCACAACATCGTGTTCTCGGGCGATCAGAAATTCGAGAAGTCCTGGTTGTTTGATGCTGCCAACACTCGTTTCCCACGTTGTGAGACCTTGGTGATTGAATCGACCTACGGTGCAGCTGGTGATTACCAACCGTCCCGTGAAGAAGCCAACCAAGAGTTGCAGGATATTGTGACCAGAACATTGCAGAGAAATGGAAAACTCATCTGTCCTGTGTTTGCTGTAGGTCGTTCTCAAGAAGTGATGATCGCTATCGACGACTTGTTCCGCTCTGGTGCTGTCAAACCAGTTCCTGTTTGGCTTGATGGTATGATTCAGGAAGCGACCGCCATCCACGCTAGCCACCCGAACTACCTGACTTCTGCACTCCGTAAGTCATTGCAACAGAACGATGGTGAGAACCCGTTCACAAGCCCATGGTTCCGTAGTGTGGAAGGTGCGGAGCGACGTGAGAGCATTGTTATGGATACAAGCCCGTGCATCGTTCTTGCAACATCGGGAATGCTCAACGGCGGGCCGGTCATGAACTACTTCCAGAACTGGGCGCATGAAGAGCGCAACTCACTCTGTTTCGTCGGGTACCAGGCCGAGGGAACTCTTGGTCGACGTCTCCAGAAAGGATTCGGTGAAGTTCCAATGCAAATCAATGGACGAACGGAGATCGTCAAGGTTGGCTGTGAAATGGCAACCATCGACGGATTCAGTGGTCACTCCGACCGCCGTCAATTGTTGGCGTTCGTCGACTCTATGAATCCAAAACCTCGCAACATCATTTGTCACCACGGAGATTACTACAAGTGCAGTGAACTTGGAAAAGAGCTTCGTGACAAGTACCGTTGCAGAACCTATGCTCCAAAGAATTTGGAGACCGTTCGTATTCTTTGATCAAAGGATTGGTACGTCGTACTCACTCTGTGTGATGTCGGGTAAGACGTCCTTGTGAGCATCCTCGCTGTTTGCGATGTTGTTGTGTTGAACTGCTCCTGGCGTGCTGTTCGGTTTCGATGGAGGTTGAGCATCGAACATCATGTAGCCAAATCCTGCAAGGACCGATACGCCGATCAAAGGAATCGCCATCAGAACTGAATCGCTCTTCAGAATCATGATGATGGCCAAGACAAACAACCCAACGGTTGCCAGCAGCAAGAGGAGTCTTGATGCCTTGGCCATGCTGTTCCCATTGCTTCGGTTTTCATAGCGTTTCGTGTTTTGTGGATGCATTGCACCATGTTGTTCATGAACCGTATGGATTTACTAGGATGCATGGCAGGTGATGGTAGTTCCAAATCCTCTCGTGGCTGGCTGATGACCGCAGTCTCCCCTTGGGGCGAAAATGCAGAGGATGCGTTTGATCAAGGTCTGGTCGAATTGGGATTGGGTGATGCTCGTTTGATTCAGGTTCAAGGTGCAATGCTTCCACTCGGATTCAACGTCGTTCCACCCGAACCACTCCCTATGGGTTCACTGGTCGAATGCCATCTTGCTACGGCATATGCATGGAGCGGTTCGACGGCGTGTGCTGGCGTTGGCTATGCATTATGTCAGACTCCAGAAGGCGATGAGTGTGCAATCGTTGCCAGCATAACAACCGAAGCGGATTACGAAGAAACCGTTCTTTTGCTTCGCAGAAACATCCAACGCCGTCTTGGATCCAGAGACCTCGAAGTTCTCTCGTTCGATGTTGCCGTCGATGAAGTTACAGCAGGTCAAGATCATCATGGCGTCGCCATTGCTGCATTGATTCTTCCCGATTCCCTACGTATGGCTGGCCGTGGAAGAACAGGCCCGATTCGTGGCGGACTTACTCGTTCAGCAGAACCTGAAAAGAAGCGTGTGGATACGAAGGCACCTGCAGCTCCAGCACTTCGTCCAGGAGCCCGTCGTGGCAATGATGGTCCAGACTTCAGTTTGTGAATCTTCATAATCCGTTGCCAGAATTTTGTCCCATGGCAGGGACATGGTCGGTTGTACGCTGTCCTGCGTGTCGCAATTGTCACGGCACTCGAGGGCAACCCCGACAATGTCCTCATTGTGGCCAGTCACTTCCTGCGACGACACCAATCATTGCAACGGCCGATTCATCTGCACAACTACGCATTGAAGTTGCTCTAGCCAACACGCCCGAAGAATTGCGTGACGAACTGAGGAAGAAGCTTGAACAGATGGATGAACCACTCATTGCATCATCTTCTTCATCACCTCGTGCCATCTATTCAGCGATCCAAAAAGCGGTTGGAGAGGATATGATTCTCCACCGAGAAGATGTCCAAACCGTTCTTGACAAACTCGACTCTGAACTGCTCGCTGATGACCTTCTCGAGAAGATGGAGTTGGATGGAACCCTCGTTCGCCAGCGTGATGGAACGTGGCTCCTCCTTGAGTGAAGTTCATAGGGAGAACCACGTCCCCCAACTCAAGGGCGTATGGGTTAGTTTGGCCTATACTCGGGCGTTTGGGACGCTTGGACCCAAGTTCAAATCTTGGTACGCCCACCATCAATCGACGCATTGCAAGGCGGTCAAGCCTGTGTGCCATCCACCAACAGAGAGGGAGTCCGAGTAATGCAACGGGTTTCTCGATGGCATAGATGCCGAATCCGTAACCTGTGATGTAGAATAGGAAGGAAAGCATCATCCAAACCGAACCAAACAGATGTTTGAACGCTCTTCGATGATGCTCAATGGTCATCATCCGTCCAACGGACCCAAAGAATCGAACTGGTTTGATTCCTGATTGTTCGCTCCCATAGACGGCTTTAACACGAACGTCCTGGACTCTCCAGCCTTGGCTCGAAAGATGAATCAGCCAGTAGTTTGGATAACCATAGCCGCGCCAAGACCGTTCCCAGTTCCATTGCTGAAGAAGGTTGGAAGAGGTTGCTGTATACCCACATTGAGGGTCTGTGGTAACACGTCCACTTGCCAACGTGGTCAACCAACCAAGGATACGTGAAGCTCGTCGCCTCCGTTTTGGCATTTGTTCAATATCATCAGGTGTTGACATTCGATTGCCCTTGACATGGTCCGCCTCATTGTCAAGGATTGGTTGAACAACCGCTTCGAGGTCGTTTGGATCCATTTGGCCATCACCAGCCATGACGACACTCACGAACGGTTGTTGAATTGTTTTGAGAAGGTGTTGGTGGCCGAGATCGATGGCTGCACCAACGCCCATTCCTTCTGTTTGAAGAATGGTCACTTTTGCAGAAGATGTTGCTGTTGAGGCCATCGTGTAGGTTGAATCCGTTGAACCATCATCAATGACAACAGCGTAATCCACAACCTTTGGAAGTGTTTGCAAAACCTTGCCAATGTGTGCTTCTTCGTTTCGCGCTGGGATGACGACGCAAATGGTCTGTCCTCCCATCATGTCCACATCCAATTCACCTCAGCAAAAAGGGGTTGTGAGGGGAACACATGAGGGAGCATTGAAAGGCAAGACCTTGAACAGCAACTGTGGCGAACGTCCCTTTGCGCATCGTTGGAATCGGATGCAACATCGAATTACGTGTTGTATCGTTCCTGACTCGTGCTCGCCAAGCTACCGACGATGTAGTGTTCATCGATCTTGGCTCGGACGATGAGACTGCCATCCTTGTCGAAGAAATAGGATGCAAACTTCTCACTTGTGAAAGCGATGACATTCTCTCAGTCACCCGATGTCTGAAAGAATCCAATCTCAAACCAGCTGACAATTATCTCTTTATTCATATCAACAAACAATGGTCCCTCCGTGAATTCCCACTTCACCTCAACCGTTCCCGTGAAAATTGGGATGTATACATCGGCCTTGTTTCGTCAGAAGATGAAGATGAATTACGCCCAAGCAAAAGTCTGCTTGGTTCTTCTCGCTTCCAACACGCTTCGGTGAGCCTGCAGGGATTGGATGAGTTGGTATCCGCAAACGAGGAGGCGACAGCTCACGACCTCTCCGACCAATTGCGTGTCCGAGTCATCGAATCAACGACCCTCCCTTCTCTCCCTCAGAGGGAATCGCTTGCAACGGCATCTCGTTTTGCTCAACTGTTCATGTGGATGATTGAGTCAAGACACCCGTTGTTCCTGTTTGGCATCCCTGGGATTGTTCTCTTTGTGCTTGGATATCGTCTCTCAGGAGGTGTCGTCAACACGTTCACGGAACTTTCGACCGAGTCCATTGGCGTAACACTTCTGACAATCGCAATGACCTTGTTCGGATTGTTTGCAATGATGATTGCGTTGATTCTCTACATTATGGGCAAGCAAGTTGAGCAAGTCCAAGCCCAGTACGATGGGCCAAGAGGTGGTCAGTGAATGCGTGGACTTGTCTGTTTGGATATGGACCGTGTTTTGGTCGACCACCTTTCCACCTGGCAGTTCGTGTACGATTGTCTTGGCATCAACAACGATGAATCGTTCAGTCTCTACAATCAAGGATTGTTGGATGAATGGGATTGGATCAAGCTTGATATCGCACTCATCAAGGACAGCTGGCGAGAACAACATGGAACTGAAATCACAGATGCCGATTTACGGGCTTGTATGGAAGGCATGCCGATGATGAAGAACTATCAGCATCTGATTCAGTCGCTTCTTGATGATGGGCATCATGTGGCCATAGTAAGTGGAGGCTTACAACAGACTGCTCGAGATATTTCGTGTCTTTTCCCGAGTGAGAAGAAGTGGCAACGACGATGGGGTGGAATCGATCGTCATACCTCAGCAAGACTTGCTAATGGATTCGACACTCGTCTTCATGTCTTTACGAACGGTTGGACCACGGATTCAGGTCAAACCGACGGTTCTTTGCTTGTCCAAGATTATGGACGCTATCAAGTTCAGATGGATGGGAAAGGAGCATTGG
>JBMYNT010000064.1:0-7587 GCA_049598575.1 Candidatus Poseidoniaceae archaeon
CGACAACAAACCTATCATTGACGGTGCACTCCTTGATGGCTCCCGTATCAACATCATCTTTTCAGACGACGTTTCGATGCTGGGTCCATCCTTTACAATTCGAAAGTTCGCTGAAGAGACCATTTCAGTTATTCAACTCATCAAATGGGGTACCATGAGTGCTCAACAAGCAGCATACATTTGGATCTGTCTCGAGTACGGTATGTCCGTTTTGGTTTCTGGAGAAACAGCGTCCGGTAAGACAACGACGCTGAATGCAATTCTGCCATTCATTGACCACAACGTCAAGATTTACTCTGCAGAAGATACACCTGAAGTCAAGGTACGTCACAAGATCTGGCAACGCCTTGTTACACGTGACTCAAAGAACGAGGACTCTCGTGTCGAGATGTTCGACTTACTCAAGGCTGCCCTTCGTTCCCGTCCACGTTACATCATCATTGGTGAGATTCGTGGTGTTGAAGGTGCAACAGCGTTCCAAGCCATGCAAACAGGTCACCCTGTCATTGCAACGTTCCACGCATCTTCGATTGTGAAGATGATTCAACGTTTCACTGGTGACCCAATCAACGTTCCAATTCGTTTCTTTGACAACCTTAACTTTGCTATCTTCCAAGAAGTGGTTGAGGCACCAGGTGGTGGCATTGCTCGACGTGTTACGGGTATTGACGAAGTCATTGGATACAACAAACACAGTGATGGTGTTCTCACACGTGGTATGTTCGAATGGGATCCTGTCAAGGACAAGCATTACTTCCGAGGTATGTTCCAATCGCACCTGTTGGAAAACAAGATTGCTGCTATGGCTGGTTTTGCCAACAAGCGTGATATCTACGATGAAATGCTTCGCCGTGCAGCAGCCATTGAACGAATGGCAGACCGTGATCTGACCCATTACGATGATGTCTTCGACTTACTCAACATCTACTACAACAGTGGCTGGGAACATTTTGACAGCGCAGTCGATTCATGGGTTGGCGTCAACCACAAGTGAGGAGGGGATGAGCGTTGGAGAGAATGCCGATGTGGCAAATTGCCATCCGTCGGCTTGAGATGCCGGTGAGTCGTTTCATCACCATCTACGTTGGTGGAGCCTTCGCCGGCGGTCTCCTTGCATCCCTTCTGTTGATTTTCTTGACAGGAGGTTTTGCTGAGGGAGCTCTGTTTGCTGGCCTATCAGGAATTCTCCTTTTGTTCCTCTTGCCTATCCTTGCTTCACTCGGTGCTCTCGCCTTCCCTCTACTCGAAGTGAGCCGTTCAGCGAATCTTATCGAACGAGAAATGCACATGTTCATCACTCGAATGGGTATACTGTCCTTAGGAGAAGTTGGTGCACAATCCATTTTCGATATTCTCAAACAAATGCGAGATTATGGAGAACTTGCATCCGAAGTTCAACGAATTGAAACGCTTGTCGACAAGTGGCACACGTCTCTTCCTGAAGCTGCTCGAATTGTCGCACAACAAAGCCCAAGCCCACTATGGACGGATTTTCTCGATCGAATGGCGTTTTCCATTGAAGCAGGTCAACCAATCGATGAATTCATGCGCTCCGAACAAGAAACGGTTGCTGAGCAATACAACACACTCTACGACACACGATTGGAAAGTGTTGATACAATGCAAGAAATCTATGTCTCGATGGTGACCGCTGGACTCTTTGGATTGGTTATTGCAGGCATTCACCTCGTTCTTTTCGAAGTTGGAAGCGACAACGACACACCGATTGAAGTCGCTTCCCGATTGCGCTTCCTCTTGCTCGCATCGATGTTGTTTATCATCATCCAAGTCGCAGCCATGATGGCATTCAGGGCAACGATTCCAAGAGACCTTATCTTTGCTCGAGACGAACTCGATACACCGTTCCGTGTCAATTTCACACGCTCGTTGCTAGCGTCTGGTGCAGTTTCACTTGTTCTCCTCATCATCACAATCATCATTGTTATCTCAACTTGGGAAGAGATCAGTTCTCAATGGGATCGATATGGCCTCATCCTTCTCGCTGCCCCGCTCTCGCCGATGTTGATTCCAGCATGGATGATTGGACGAGAAGAGGGCAATGTGCAACGTCGGGATGGGGCTTATCCTGATTTTATTCGTGCATTGGGAGGTACTGCTCAGGCCCGAAGTGCAGAACCATCTGCGACCATCAAAGCGTTGCGTGGTGTTGATTTCGGTATGCTGGATGCTTCCATCGATCGGCTTGAGCGTCGACTTGCGACGCGTATCGATTCTGACCGAGCTTGGGATTACTTCAATGCAGACACAAACTCAGCCGTCATTTCACGCTACACTCGAATCTACATCGAGGGTTCACAATCATCCGGTAAGCCAGCGGAAACAGCTGAGATGGTGTCTCGTTCGGTAGGAAACCTTCTGTCATTGAGGCGTCGAAGAGCCCTCTCAGCAAACACCATGTGGGGCGTTGCCCTTGGTCTTCTTATTGCAAGCGTTACATCCTTGAACGTCACCATTTCGATCGTTCTGCAACTTGGTGAAGCAATCGCTGGTGTTGCGACTGGACTTGCTTCGACGGATGTGGGTGCATTGCAGGACTTTGGTAGCGGTATTGCCCTACCAGTTATGGAAGATGCATCTTCGGTGGAAGACAACATCCGGATGTTCAAGATCATTGTGTCCATCCTGGTTCTTGGCCAAATCATTGCCGTATCGGCCATTGCAACACGTCTTCGAGGAGGAGGAAAAACAAGTGCTGCAGGTCAAGCCATCCAATTGTTGTGGATTGCGGGTATCACCTCTTGGGTTACAGCCGTTCTCCTCGAAGGTGCATCTTCCTTCTTCGGAGTCTAGAAAAAGAGTATATGCTTTGTTGGAGGTGGGTTGTCATGCAACCACCTGCACAACAACCAAGCCCGCCTGCAACGACCATGTACATGCCTCCGCAACAAGCGATGATGGGAGGCGGTTTGTTCTCATTGCACAAATTCTTGATGATTGGTGTCATCCTTATCCTCATTGCTGGATTGGTGAGCGTTCTACCGGATTTTTCTGGACCGCCAGCAGCAATTGATTACGATCCAACCGATGAAGACTACGTTACAAAAATTGCAGAAGATACGGAATCACACAACGATTTTGTTCGACTCATGGATACATTTGCGGGTATTATTGGAATGGTTGGTGTTGGGCTTATTGGCTATGCCTTTGTTCGTGAAGCCTACGATGAGGATACAACAACGCCGGCTCTTCGAATCACGTTGCTGATTCTGGGAACCATCATGCTGTTGCAACTTATCGGTTCAGGATTCAATCTCAGTGTCTCACTTTGATTTCTTCCGATTCATCTTCGCCTCTTCAGCGATACGCTTCTTGCTAGCAGCCCATGAACAGATGGGGCACTGCGACAGATCGTGGTAACGAGCGGGGCAGTACTCTCGACCAAAGAAGATGATTTGCAGGTGCAGGTCGTTCCATGCGTTCTTAGGAAAAACGGCTTTCAAGTCCTTTTCCGTTTGCTCAACATTGCGTCCATTGGAGAGGCCCCAGCGTGCAGCGAGTCGATGGATGTGAGTATCAATTGGAAATGCGGGAATGCCGAAGGCTTGTGCGAGGACGACACCAGCAGTTTTGTGTCCTACGCCTGGAAGATCTTCCAACTCCTCAAACGTGCTTGGAATCTCTCCATCATTACGCTCGAGCAAGAGTTCGGACAAACGCTTGATGTTCTTGGCTTTCGTCGGGGCAAGACCAACTTCGCGAATTATTGATTGGATGTGTGGAACTTCAAGTGAAGCCATTTTCTCAGGCGTTGGACCTTGCTTGAACAGTTCCGGTGTGACTTGATTGACTTTCAAATCAGTCGTCTGTGCGCTCATAAGTACTGCAATAAGCAACTGGAACGGTGTTTCATGATCAAGCGGAACCGGTATCTCAGGATACAATTCCTTGAGCATATTCTGAATGCGCTCAGCTTTTTCTTTCCGCTTCATGATATCACCTATTCTGCATACTCAGAACCGGTGACCCAGCCAAAGAACAGACCAGAGAAGATGCTTGCCAACGGAATGGCATTGCACACAAGTGCCTCAACGATGGGTGACTCACCATCTTGTGGCTGGCCCACGAGAATCCACAGGAGCAAGCCAAGGAATAGCCCTGGAATCACCATGAGCGCTCCCATGATCAATGTCCTCGTGAGTCGCATGAATGAACCACCCTCCTCTCATTCAAGAACTGTTGCTTCATTGAAGTGCAAGTTGTTGGGCTAACGCATCGGCACTCATCGAGTTGATGACGTCACCTTGTTCGAGCCAGCCCTTTCGAGCGGTCATGACACCGTACTGAATGTCAGCAAGACCGCGAATAGAGTGAGCATCTGGACTGATCGCTACGGGCACGCCCATGAGTTTGGCATACTTACACAGCCGATAATCGATATCCAAACGGTAAGGGCTTGCATTCAATTCAATCGACTTGAATCGACCTTCTTCGATATGCTCAGCCATCGCATCGATGAGTCGGTGGACATCAACTTCGTATCCTTCACGGCCTTGGAGAATACGCCCCGTTGGATGCCCAAGCACTTTTGTCGCAGGGTGTTCGAGAACTTTCAGGAGTTCCTCCGTGTTCTCGCTCTCATCCCTACCTCGCCATTTCGTCATCGCGTGGACGGAAGCAACAACATAATCCAACTCATTGAGGACTTCATCTGGATGATCTAATTTCCCACCTGCAAGGATGTCGGATTCAACTCCGTGAAACAATCTGAAATTTACCCCTTCATCCTCCCAGTTTTGGTTGTATTTTCGGATTTTTTGCCCTTGTTCCAACAATCGGTCGGCAGGAGCACCGTTGGCGACCTTCAGCGTTGGAGAATGGTCCGCGATTCCTAGCCATGTCCAACCGAGTGCCTGAGCTGCATCCGCCATTTGTTCAAGCGTCGCCTCACCGTCTGAAACGACGGTGTGATTGTGGAGAGCGCCTTGAATGGTGTCAAGCTCCAACAGTTGCGGGAGTTTCTGTTCGCTCCCAGATTGAATCTCACCCGTATCTTCGCGCAATTCTGGAGGAACCCATTGCAAATCGAGATGCGAATAGATTTCCTGTTCCGTCATGGCGCTAAGCGAATATTGCGCCGCTTCAATCCCTTTGAGTTCACCCGCCTTGTCCTCGGGAATGAGCCCGAATTCATTCAGACGGAGGCCACGGTCGATGGCTCGCTGTCGCATGGCGATGTTGTGTTCTTTGCTCCCGGTGAAGTATGCTAAGGTAAAAGCAAACATTTCAGGTGGCACCAATCGAACTTGAGCATCGATGGTTCCAGCGCTCTCCAATTGTTCGTAATCATCCCCACCAATCGCTTCCAAAACGTTGGCATCGATATGACCAACAGAAAATCCATCTTCGAAAATACTCGCCTCAAGAATGAGACTGATCTTTGAATCCCCTGCTCCCTTGATATCTGCGATGCCTTGCAAAGCAAGAATGGCGTTGGCGACGTTCTCATGGTTCTCAGGCTTTACACCCACAACAATATCCAAATCGCCAATGGTCTCTTTTCGACGACGTGCACTTCCAGCCAGTTGGACACGCTCAACGCCAGGCAGTGCCTTGATTCTCTGTTCAAATGCAGTTCCATATTTCAATCCGATATCCAAACGTCGACGTGCGCGGAAACGCGAAAGAAGTTCAATTCCATCAAGCATGCGTTGTTCAGATTTCTTTCCGAATCCCTTCATTGGTGCAATACGGCCTTGCTCAGCAGCTTCCTTGAGTGCTGCGATGGAATCGACACCCAACTCTTCATGCATCAGTTTGATTCGCTTTGGACCGAGTCCCGGAATTCCGAGCATTTCGATCATCCCTTGCGGTGTATCTTCATGCAAACGAACCCAGTCTTCAGGCCAGACGCCTTCTAAGATTGCTTGAGAGAGGGCAGAACCAAGGCCCTTTCCAATCCCTTTCATCTCAAACAAGCGTCCAGTAACGACCAACTCATGCAAGTCTTCTGTTATCGTTCCAATCAATCGACTTCCATTTTGATACGAACGGACTCGGAAGACATTCGCCCCTTGCAGTTCGAGCAAGACCGCAACTTGATGGAGAACTGCAGCTACTTGGTTGCGGGAAAAATACGGAGCACCACTCGTACGAGCCTTCGGGAGTTTGAACGCACTGCCTGCCATAATGCTCTCAACTGCTCACAACTCAAAAAGGATGGCAAGTGGTTGTTTCAAAAACCCCCTCTGTTTGGTAGAATCATGCTCGAGGTCGAGTACATCTCCATGCTCGTCCAAACCTTCTGTGGAATCTCTGCCATTCTCTTCATGTTTGTAGCGACTTTTTCACGCTCGGAAAAGGCCGAACTTCTTGTTCAAAACATTATTTTCACAACCCTCCTTCTTGCAGCAGCATCTCTGTGGTGGCTTTCGCTTGCAGGAGGTTCGTTATGGGGGTCGAACTATCTCCCACGCCCACTTTCCATTGTCTGCATTGTCTTGGCGATTGCAGCGCGTATGAACATCAAGGGCGAGAACGTTTCGTTCGGAGCGAACCCACACAGCATTGGCAGGGCTGTTGAAGAAGAGTGATCAAACAATTTCTCCAGGATCGCCATCAGAAGATTCTGAAGCCTCTTTCTCCATTTTTTGGTCGATGAAGGTACGCATGTATTCCGGCAATTCGCCGTTGACAAAAATCACGTCGTTGACGGCTTCGAGTTTCTTCAGCGAGTAGTAAATTTGCATCGCCGTCATGGGTGTTGACGAACAACCATTGCAACCGCCATCGAGTGACAGCATGATGTTTCCATCACTCGTGTCGAGGACGGTAACGACGCCATCGTGTGCATCAAGAATTTCCTGAACCGGACCAATTTCGGCCAGGATCTCCTCAGCACTGATGCTCATGATACCCCGAGCGACTCCACCTCTTTCAACGATTGGATGTAGAGTTCCTCGGCGATAGGAACTAAGGGCAAAAACTAGCCTTTCGGGCCTGTATATGCAGGGAATCTCTTATGAGGGGTTCCAAGGTCGGGCGAAGCACAGGTGTACATTATGATGGACAATATACCCTTAATCGCAGCAGGCGCAGGTGCCGTAGGACTTTTGATTGCATTCTACCTTTACAATCAGGTAACGAAGGTCAAGATTGACAACGAAGTTGTCGCAGACATTACAGACGAAATTCAAAAGGGTGCAATGGCGTTCCTGTTCGCTGAATACCGAATTCTCTCAATCTTCGTTGTTGTGGTTGGTGCAGTTCTCGCTTACCTCAATGATGTTGAAACTGCAATTGCTTTCTTTGCGGGTGCGGTTGCTTCTGTCCTAGCAGGATTCTCTGGTATGCGCTCCGCTACTTCGGCAAACGGTCGCACAGCCATGGCAGCAAAGAACGATGGACAAGCAGGCGCACTAGCGGTCTCCTACAATGGTGGCGCCGTCATGGGACTGTCCGTTGGCGGTCTCGGCCTGCTTGGTATCTCACTTATCGCCTTCTGGCTTGGTGCTGAGGATGGAAACACACTCTCAGCAGCAGCCGGATTCGGTATGGGTGCTTCGTCCATCGCACTGTTCGCTCGTGTCGGTGGTGGAATTTACACCAAGGCTGCAGACGTTGGTGCTG
>JBMYNT010000065.1:0-7545 GCA_049598575.1 Candidatus Poseidoniaceae archaeon
AAAGCAGCAACAAGAGATTCATGGATGCCAGTTTGGGAGGCGATTGTTGGGATGTCGTCGAACGCTCCTTCTTCAAGTGCAATCATGTATGCATCGAGTTCTGGGATGAATTGTTCTAGTTCATTGAGGTCAAGTTCTCCTGAATCATCGGCATCGTTGTTGGCGAATATGTCAGCGATGTCGTCAAGTATGGATTGTGGGAGGGCGCCTTCTTCATCGTCGTTCATGAATGCATTGAACTCATCAATGCTCATGCCACCACTGTCGTCAGAATCTGTGGCTCCAAGAAGTTCTTCTGGAGTTGGAACGCCCTCGTCGTCATCATCAGAGAGTGAAGGAGGAGTCAGGACTTGATCAATAACATGGATGACACCGTTGGAGGCAGGAACATCTGCAAGTGTTACAGTTGCACCGTCTGTTCCCACTTCTACGCCTGCTTCAGTGACCGTAATTGTTAGCTCCTCTCCGTTCGCTGTTGTGACCACATTCTCACCCGCTGCGAGGTCTGTGGATAGGGTTGTTCCAGGAACAACGTGGTAGAGCAAGATGTCAGCAAGCATAGCAATCTCTTCGTCGGTCTCAAAAGAATCGAGATCGATTCCGGCTTCTTCGAATGCATCATCGCTTGGAGCAAAGACGGTGTATTCTGTTTCACCACTTAGCGTTGAAACAAGATCTGCTGCACCAAGTGCTGCGACAAGTGCTGTGTGAATGGTGGTTGCTTGTGCGGTCATTGCGATGTTGACTGCAGGTGTCCACATGTATGCGCCACACTCTGCAGCGCCAATGTCTGTGACTTGGTGCGTAATCATGTTGTAGCATCCTGTGATGGTTTGACCACCCATGGTATAGTTCTCGACGTACATGTAGGAGTTGCATATCAAGTTGGTCGCACCAGGAACAATGGTGTGTGAGATGACGTTGTAGCAGATGTCCCCTGGCGGTGGCATGAGGACCTTGTCGATGACGTGGATGATTCCGTTGCTGGCTTCTACATCTGCTGTGGTGACGGTTGCAGCACCGATCATGACACTGTCGTTGCTGACGGTGAACGACGCTTTGTCTCCGTTGGCCATGACGACGGATAGTCCGTCGGTGACTGCAGAGGAGTTGACGCTTCCAGCGAGAACGTGGTACAACAGAATGTCTGCAAGTGTTTCGTTTTCTTCTGGTGTGTCAAATGTGGAGAGGTCGATGCCCGCATCAGCAAACGCTTGATCGGTTGGTGCAAAGACTGTGAACGGTCCATCACCTTGCAGCGTTGCTACGAGGCCAGCATGCGTGAGGGCAGCCACGAGAGAATCATGGACACCTGTTGCTGCTGCATTGGTTGGGATATCTTCTGTTGCATCAGCAGCGACTGAGTAAGGCATTGCGGCAAGTAGAAGGCAGGCTACGATAGTACAAACGGTTGATTTGCGCATGATATTAGGCGTGAAACCACCCTTATAACCCACTGTATGTATGCTTGCTCAATTGTTAGAAAGGAGACCGATAATCTTCCACATCTTCCGAAATTCGGAGCAATTGGTTGTATTTTGACACTCTATCGGAACGTGCTGGGGCTCCCGTTTTGATTTGTCCAGCACGTGTACCTACCGCAAGATCTGCAATGGTCGTATCCTCTGTTTCACCACTTCGGTGAGACACGACGTTACGATAGCCGTTGGTGGTTGCAAGGTCCATGGCCTCTAAGGTTTCTGTTACCGTTCCGACTTGATTGACCTTCACCAGCATGGCATTCGCAGCGCCGATGTCGATACCCTGGGCCAATCGCTCGGATTGAGTGACAAAGAGGTCGTCTCCAACGATCTGGACTCGGTGACCCTCTTGTTTTGTCATTGCCGTCCAACCGGTCCAGTCGTTTTCACCCAAACCATCCTCAATGGATAGAATTGGGTACGCGTCAAGCCACTCACTGTACATGTCGACCATCTGGTTCGATGAGAGAACTTTGCCGTCCATATGATACCCATCGGATTTCTCGAATTCCGTGGCTGCAACATCGAGAGCAATACCGATATCGTCAGTCGAATAACCGGCTCCTTCAATGGCACGAACCATGTATTTCAGGCCATCTTCATTGGCTGCAAGATTGGGCGCAAAGCCTCCTTCATCACCAACTCCACCCAGCAATCCGTCGTTTTTCAGTTCATGCTTGAGTTGGTGATAGATCTCAACACCAGCCCTTAGGCCTTCTTTGAATGAATCAAAGCCGTGAGGCATGACCATAAATTCCTGGACATCAACGTTTGATGCTGCGTGTGCACCACCGTTGAGAATGTTGAGCATTGGAACAGGCATTTGCCCACCTGCTACACCGCCGATGTATTTCCACAATGGAAGCTCATGGGAGGCTGCCCCAGCATGAAGGCAGGCGAGTGATGCCCCGAGCATGGCATTGGCTCCAAGATTGGATTTGTTTTGCGTTCCATCAAGTTCGATCATGGCCTCGTCAATTAACCTCTGCTGATCAACAGGCATTCCAACAAGAACTTCAGAAATCGATTGTCGTACGTTGTCAACGGCCGTATCGACGCCTTTTCCTAACCACTTGCTTTGATCGCCATCTCGCATTTCAAGTGCTTCATGTTGTCCAGTAGATGCCCCAGATGGCACCATAGCACGGCCTGCAAGACGGCCATCAACATAACAATCAACTTCGATGGTAGGGTTGCCTCGACTATCCAGTACCATACGAGCGTCCAGACCTGAAATGAACTCCGACATGTCTCTCATTCCTCCCAAGCAAAGGCGCTCTTTGAATTCAACGGGCTGATTTGAGTTAAGGGTGTTGACTTAATTCGTTTAGGTTTAAGAGAATAATTACCGGAATAATGACGCATAATTCAATTAAATTGACAGAATAGGGAAGGAAAAGGTTTGATATACCGATATGTGGAGGGTTGTCCATGCCCCGAATCGCAGAAATTGATCGTGCAATCCTCGCCCAACTTCGAAAGAACGGACGAATGTCCTTCGTTGAACTTGCAAAGGAAGTTGGTGCAAGTGAGCGTACCGTCCGTACACACATCCGAACCATGGAAGAAAACGGAACCATCCGTGGCTACACTGTTCGAGAAAGTGGAATTGGTCTGACGGCTCTTATCCGAATCAAGGTCTCTCCTGGTGTTGAAATCGGATCATTCGCGTCCGAAGTCACCGGCTGGGAAGGCGTTGAAATCATCTACGAAGTATCTGGTGAAGCGGATCTTGTTGCTCTTGTTCACGTCGACGACACTGTTGCATTGCGAACACTTCTCGATAAGATGTGGATGGCTGCAGACAACGAAATTGCGTCAACAACCACCGAGCTTGTACTCGAACAGTATTGATTCGAAACTGTGAAAATCGTTCACAGCTCGTTTGGTACGGGCGTCTGGTCCATGTGCAAGAAGGCATAGACAGCCCACCATGTCACAATGTCCCATGAATGTACGAGATTGTTGATGCCTGTGGAATTGTCTGTTCCCATGTAATCAATGAGGGTCTCCATCGTATCACAATCCCGATGATAGCAAGGATAACCATCAACAAGACCGTTCCATCCAAGCGTTGCAACACCGATGTTTTGGAACGAATCGTGATCGCTTCGAGCTGTTGGCGATTCGTAAATTGCAACCGTGTCTTCGTAGATGTCTCCCCAAAGTGGGCTCTCTCCGCCTTCAAGCCAGGCTTCTCTTCCACGCTCCATTTCATATCCAAGGTCGAGAGCATCGGCGCCAATCCATTCTGCTAAGTGGAACATTCCTGCTTGATCGATCGCTTCTTGTGTACCATCGGGTCCGAGGTAGACTGAGAGCGCATAATCACCTGGATAGTTGACTCCAGCCATATCGAGATTCAGGTAATTGCTGACGGTGACTCCGTCTGGTAGATCATTCGCAAAGGAACGAGAGCCCCACAGTCCTTCCTCTTCGGAGGACCAGAGACAGAAAACCATGGTCCGTCGAGCATCGAAATCTGCAAGCACGCTTGCCGTGGTGAGAACCATGCTCGAGCCGGCCGCATTGTCGTACGCTCCGTGACGAGTGCCGTATCCTGGTATCCCAATTTCAGCACCTGGTGTATACGCAACAGGAGGTGCAATGTCAAAGTGAGCTCCAAACACCAACCATTCATCAGGATACACTGTTCCTGTTTTGTAACCACAAATATTGACCGCCCATGCTGTGTTTGACTGGAAACGGTGGACTTCAACGTCCAATCCATATCCTAGCATGACGCCTTCGAAGTACGTGATTGCGTGCTCGTACGATGGATTTGCATTGCCAATCCAACGGTCGAGGTAACCAACAGCTCCATCTGGGCCGCATGTTGCACAGGGAGTATCGTCCGTGATGAAATCAACCCAATCATAGACATCTCGGCCGTTGACCCATCCATCGCTTGCTCCAACACCGTTCTCTTCCGTCAAATCCGAACGGAATGGACGACTTGTTTCCATGACCAGAGGAATAACCTCACCTCCTGTTGCATTACCCGGAACGATCCATGGCCACATACCACCCGTATCCTGATTTTCGACAGCTTGTACAGCAGAACCTGTACTCGGATTGTTGAGCCAGGCCATCCACGATTGATCAGGTTCACGAATTGGCCAATCAACGCGTCCAATATCACCAAGGAAGAAGACTATCTCTTCATTACGTGGCGGGAACAAAATGTTCATGTTTGCTTTTTCTCCAGATTTTAAATCAAGCACAGTCCCGTTTTGTGCGCGCATTGAACCGGGGTCTTGGACGAAGTATGGAATGAAAACGGCGAGGTCGTCACTCGCTTCCAACGTAATGGTTTGCCACATGCCGGCTTGCAAGGCATCCGAATTGGAAACAGAAAGTGAACCCGAATCGAGTGTTTCGATTTCATTCTCACCAAAACATCCCGAGAGGGGGGCGAGGACCATCAAAACCATGAGGCTAACAGCCTGAATAGAGAGGCGCATGAGATTCTCCACTCGCAACTTATGTTTGAATTCAGTGGTCTTTGGCGCATTTCAATCCCTCGCCAAGGATTAAATGACGATGAACGGCCGGTCAATCATGGCTACTGTCCGCACGGACCAGAAGCAACGAGTCCTGATGAGGGCCGTTCCT
Source organism: Candidatus Poseidoniaceae archaeon (assembly GCA_049598575.1). GTDB lineage: Archaea > Thermoplasmatota > Poseidoniia > Poseidoniales > Poseidoniaceae > MGIIa-L2. The sequence continues at coordinate 5,097 of JBMYNT010000065.1, forward strand.
CAATCGTTCTCAAAAGCCATTGCCGCCTATTTCGGTTCAGGACCAACCGACATCGCATTGGCAAAAACCCAACACGCAGCCTACGTTCAAGCGCTTTTGGACATCGGCCTTGAAGTCACCATCCTTCCAGCTGACAACAACCATCCTGATTGTATCTTTGTCGAAGATCAAGCCATTGTCATCGATGGACACGTACTGCTACCCGTCCCTGGCCACCCATCCCGAGTCGCTGAGCAGCCACCCATTGCTGATTTCTTATCACGCCAACTCAACGGATTCCAAGTCTGTGGTATGTTTGGTGATGCTCGAATGGACGGTGGCGATATTCTGCGTCTTGGTGATATCTTCTTCGTAGGTCGTTCAGATCGTACAAACGAAGCAGGAATCGAAACGCTCCGTAACCTCCTCACGCACCTCGGTCACGAGTTGCGAATCGTCGACATCCCGACAGAAAAAGCACTCCATCTCACTTCGATTTCATCAACACCAACCGATAACATCATCCTCACAGCCGAAGGTTATCTTACTCCAGAAGATTTCGGAGAACTTCCAGAAGGCTGTGAAGTCATACTCATGCCTGAAGAAGAGGTCTACGGGTGCAACACGATTGGTTTCGAAAACGGGAAAGTCCTGGTTGCAGAAGGCTATCCAACCGTTCTCAAAACGCTCAAGGAGAAAGGGTTGGATCCAGTCGTCCTCGACATGGGCCAGATTCGAGAGGCTGATGGATCCATCACCTGCTGTTCGATTTTTTACTAATGAATTCATATTCTATAGTAAAAAAAACTTGGACTTAAATATCTCAATAGAAGAAAACATCTGTCAGCAGTGCTCACGCTTACACAATGGATGTGTTTTTTTGACAGATGAGAATCATAAATTACCGATTGAGCAGGGTTTGTTGATTGCTGTTGAAGGTATGGATGGTAGTGGAAAATCCACACAAGCCATGCTCTTATTCAACTGGATTCGGGCGCTTGGACTCCCAGTGCATCACACTGAATGGAACTCAAGTCCAGTTGTAGCCGCAGCAACGAAGGCCGGTAAGGACTCAAAACGACTCAAGCCTCAAACATTCCACCTTATTCACGCCGCAGATTTTGCTGACCGATGGAGCAAGCAGATTGAACCAATGCTGGAAGTAGGTGGAATCGTCATTTGCGATCGATACAAGTTCACGGCTATGGCACGGGATGGTGCACGAGGCGTTGAGCGGGAAACCATCGAATCGAATTATTCGTTTGCCAGAGAACCCGACATTACATTGTACTTTGATATCCCTCCCGAAATCGGGTACGACCGGATTGTCAAAGGCAGACCGACGTTGAAGTATTACGAGGCTGGTTTGGACATGGGATGGACGTTCGATCCATTTGAATCGTACAAAATTCTGCAGTCAAAAATAAAGGAAATTTATGACGGTTTGGTGGAGGATGAACGCATCGTCCGCGTGGATGCGCAAGGAACTGTGACTGAGGTTCAGTCCCGTGTCAGAGCACTCATCAAACAATATGTCAATATCGACAAGATTCAGCCAATCGATGAAAACGATCGTATGGCGGAAATGATACGAATGTCATCGTTTGACTGGAGTTCACTGGAGGAAGGACAATGAGTTCTGAAGGAAAACTCATCGTTATCGAAGGGCCGGACCATGTTGGTCGTTCCATGCACGCACGATTGCTCAGCGAACGTCTTGAAGCACATGGTGTTGCAGTAAAGGTTGTTGGATTGGCGCGTTCAAGCCTCCTTGGAGAAATCATCAAAACATCCAACTCAGGCATCCATAACCTCAATTGGAGGACACGGGCTTTGTTGTATGCTACGGATTTGTACGATCAGTACATCCATGATATCCAGCCTTTACTTGAGGCTGGTTTCGTCGTCATTGCGGATCGATTCACGTTGACACCATTGATTCGAGAATCAATCCGTGGAGGAGATTCTGACTGGATCCAAACATTGTACAACAAACTTCCAGAACCAACTGCTACAGTGATTTTGCAAGCTGGAGGGCGACGGTTGCTCAACCGGATGATGTACAACGACTCTCTAACAAAATTAAACCACTATGAGGCAGGAGCGGATATGGCACTTTCACCTTCAATTACGAGATCGTTTTTGGAATATCAAAAATTGCTTCGAGAAGCATTTATGATGCATGCCAAAGAAAACAACTACCCGATTGTTCATACCCGTCACGCTGTATCTGAGGTTCACCAATTAGTTTGGAATCACATCAAACCATTTGTTTCGGACATGCTTCAAACAATTCGGGAATAAGTTCATGTTACGAAGTACGGATTGCAAACCATTCATGCAATGGGTTCACAGGGTGTACGATGTCAGTTGACGCTCATCTGTTCATGTGTTGTATGAAGAGCAAGTTCTTGCTTTTGGTTGGATGAAGTTGTCCGGCTTTCCAAACCATTCAGGAAATCGTCAACGA
>JBMYNT010000066.1:0-7497 GCA_049598575.1 Candidatus Poseidoniaceae archaeon
TTTTGCCTTCAAACCAACTGGTCTTCGTTGATGAAGACACGTCCGGCTCACCAAAATGAGTGGGCATTTTTAGACGGAATCAGAGTAATTTGTGCATCCGAGTGAGCGTGTCCCTGAATCCAGTGAGATTGTCTGGAATGACAATGCCTTCAATTTCAGCATTCAGCGATAAGCCGTTCTCTTTCTTGGTTTTCCAAACCTCACTGTTGAACGACTCAATGTCTGAAGTTTTGGAATTCAAATCCTCATCGACCGATGGTAGGTTTGGGAAGGAATCAACATCAACTGCGCTCGTTCCGTATAGCGTCATCGAAATGTGATGGCAAAAGAAGGGGCAAACTGGGCTAAATGCAGCGAGGAAATCACGTAGAATGTTGTGAATGGTCCAAGCAGCATGCTGATCTCCATCGTACAACCGAGATTTTGCCATTTCAAGCCAATGCGAAGGCAGAATCCCAGTTCCGAATGTCTTGAGAGCCTGAGTGGCAGTGTAAATATCGAGGTTTTCCCAAGATGTTCGTACACTTGCCATCATGGTTGCGAACTCGGATTGAATCCAACGATCTTCAATCGGGTACGGTGTAGATGGTTCATCATCTGGACAATCAAACTGGCTAGCAAATCGTGCGACGTTGAATATCTTCGTTAGTACACCGAAGTACTTCGACTCAATTTCTTCAGGATTGATGTGGAAATCATCTCCAACTTGAGCTTCACATGCCTTCCACAGTCGGAAACACTCGCTACCAATTTTGTTGGCTTTGAGACTGACCGAACCATCTGGTCCTCGCACCTTCCATGAACCTGTTCGTCCTCCGGCTCCACATTCGAGAACACTATCTGCATCGATTCCATTTCCGAGTGATTTGGACATCTTTCTGCCCCACGGGTCCATGCCCAATCCATCGATCCATACATGCTTGAATCCTGGTTGCTCAAGCAAGAGCGCTGATTTGAGTAGGGTGTAATACAACCACGTGCGAACGATTTCTTTTCCTTGCGGGCGTAAAGCCGTTGGGAAGGCCTTTTCGAAAACCTCTGGTTGGTTGAGATAGCCGCTGACAAACAGATTGGAGTTGGAAGAATCCATCCATGTATCGAAGACTTTCTCTTCTCCACGGATTTGTCCCATTTGTTCTTTAAGATCGGAATAGGATCCAATATCCTCTCTGGTATCTCGTTGTAATACTCTGGATCCTTTTGGAGGTGCGTCCTTCCAAGGCTGTACATAGGTTCCAGCGGGTGGAACAATGATGTGTTCTTCGTTTTCGCTGTACCAAATCGGAATCTCAGTGTGGTACCATCGTCGTCGCGATATGGGCCAATCGATGCTAATGTTGTCCATCCAATCCAACAAGAACTGTCGATTACGGGGTGGGTGGAATTCAATCTGTTCAATCAATTCGAGCATTTTGTCTTGCATATGTGTTTGACGAACGTACCATTCCTTCAGAAGGATGATTTCGACAGGGTTCTTTCCTCGTTCAGAAACGGGAACTTCCTGCTGTCGCTCTTCAATAGCATCGATGTTACCTTCTAATTCCAACATCTCGATGGCTTTTGCACGTGCATCGAGGACGGATAACCCTTCAAGAGGACCCGAAATTGAGGTCATACAGCCGTTCAAATCGATCGCTTGGAATGGTGAAAGGCCAAGTTCTCTGAAGACTGCGACGTCGTTTTGATCACCAAACGAACAAACCATCAGAATTCCGCTCCCAAATTCGGACTTGACCGATGGATGCGTCTGAATTTCTACCGACTGTTCACGTCCGGATACTGGCATTGGAAGAATGGCTTTCTTCCCAACAAGGTGTTGGTAACGTTCGTCATCTGGATGGACAACAACGACGCCACAAGCACAAATCAATTCTGGCCGAGTTGTTGAAATGACAAGGTCCTCACCGTCTTCGGTCGTCCACCGAACATCAACCAATTTGGTCATTCGACCAATTCGCTCTACTTCAGCATCAGCAATGGTTGTTCCTTCGACAGGATCGTAAATGTTGGGCCTTAAGTCTTCAACGATGTCTCCTTTCTTGAACAGTTCAATGAAGATTGATTGGGTTACCGATCGGTAATCAGGAGCATCGGTGAGATACTCTGCGGCAAAATCGCAGGATAGGCCAACACGAGCAGCAGTTTTTCGCATGGCTTGTGTGAACGTCTCGATGGTTTCACGACATAAATTGAGAAACTCTTCTCTGTCGTACGTTTTCATCTTTCTCTTCGTGTTTTTTTCAACGGTGAACTCAATGTTGATTCCATTTCGATCAACACCCCAAGGGAAGTAGACTTCTTTACCAAGCAATCGCTGAGAACGTGCCAGAACATCGATCATCGAATATTGAGCCACAGCACCAATGTGCCACGTTCCTGATGGATATGGAGGCGGTGTATCAATCACGAAAATTGGTTTCCCACTCTCTGGCTTGAAACCGTATCGTTGTTGATAGGCGCTTTCATCGGCGTAATGTTGTTCTTGTATGCTCTTTTCGAGGTCGATTGACCATCGCTTTTCTGGAAGTCGAGGCGTTCCCATGCTTAACACCGGCCCTGCCCCCTGTGAACGGGGGGGTCCGATTGACCCTGTGTGCGTTTCTTTTTCAACGGTTCCCTCACAACGAGACAGCAATACTTTCAATGAAAGACCCGAGGGGCTGTTGGGTAGCCGTATGCCGGATGACGTCGAAGACAATGCATCCTCTCATGAGGAAGGGGATGTCGGGCGACTCCAAGCCATCGCAGGTTACAGCAAAGAACGAATGCGTGTGGCTTCTGTTGATATCTCTGCACGAGTACGCGACTTTGATGCAAAAAAAGCAGTAGATGCAGTTCTCGAAGCTCCGAAGAGGTTGAAACGAGAATGGCAAAAATCCGGAGCCACCGGTGTTATCACACGTTTTCCAATTGCAACAGTCGCCTTGTTTTTGATGATCACATTGTATTTTGTCACAACGTCAGGATTCCTTGACGACACGCAGTTTGATGATGATCCGAACGAACCTGCACTCAATGTTAATGGTGACATGGAAGTATATCTCCCCGATGGGAGTGAGGTCAAGGAACTTATCGAAATGGTTGAGGCGGATTGGACAACCAACGTCATGGTCATCTACATAGAATCGGATAAGAACAACATCACTGACCAAAGGATTTTACAAGAAATCAGCTATGTTGAAAAAAGCATCAATCCTTACGTCTCTGACAACGAAAGCGATGATGTCATTTACATTCTTTCAATTTCAACGGTCCTAAAGGAAATCAATTCAAGTTTGCCACGTGTACGTGATGCTTTCATCACGGAATTGGGTCGTCAATGCCCTTCCTTCCAAGAGGTCTGCGAGAATTTTGCTGCAAGTGTCAACACGGCCTTGTCTGCTGGTGATGACCAATTCGCTGGTGGATACGAAATCCCATCACAGACAACCATCGATTTGATCATCGGTGAAATGTATGAAAACGATGGTTCTCCAACGCCTGGACTCGACAAACTTGCCCGAAATACCAACGCATGCAGCGGTCAACCGAACGACGAAGGTACCGATGACAATGGCTGTTTTGATGGGGAGGACTTGAAACTCGACCGAGCCATCATGGCGGTTGCAGTTGTCGACTCCATTGAGGCCAAAGATATCATCGAGGCAACACAACAACGCCTTGACAACATTTCGACCGAACAGCGTCCATGTGAATTCGATCAAAACGGTAACCCTGCGAGCGCAGATCGCTGTACTTGGGAAGATCTAGGTCTGAAAATGACGCTAACGGGCCCTGTTCCAATCACGAATTCAGTAACTGAGTTTTCGTTCCGTTTGTTCTGGGAGATTTTCCCTACTGCAGTTGTCCTCGTTGCCATTGGCCTCTTTGTCTTCCACTCCGATCTTCTGCAAGCAGGTATCTCGGGTATTCGTCCAATACAGGGAATCAAAGTCGTCATCATTGCTGGACTCCCAACACTTTGTGCAGTCTTTTGGACATTGGGGATTATCGGGGCATCCAATTATGAAGTGACGATGACAGTCATCATCGTTGGTCCAATTTTGCTTGCATTAGGTGTTTCGTATGGTTTGCACATCACCAATCGGTACGCTGAAGAAGAAGGTAGCAGAACCGAAAAGATGCAAGCTTCGATGAAGTCGACTGGTCGTGCGGTGTTCTTGTCGGCTGTTACAACCGTCATTGGATTTATTTCGTTAATCTTCACGCCCATGGCCCCGATTAAAACCGTTGGAATCGCGCTCTCAGGTGGTATCGTTATTGTCTATATCTTGACCATGTTCATGGTTCCGAATCTCACTTTGATTCTCGATTTACGCAAACCGAAGCATCCTCCACTGAAAGTGTTTGATGCTGCCGTGGATGTTCCAGTCAAACGCAACAGAAGTTTGATTGGATTCTTTTTGATTCTTGTACTTCTATCAGCAACGGTTGGCCAAGCCAACGTTGAAGAGAACATCGACTTGTTGGGAATGGCTCCAGAGGGTGAGCAGCCTGTCATCAAGATGAAACAATACAGTCGTGAGTTCAATGCGGGGCAAATCGGTATGGTTCTTGTCCATGCCAACGTATCTGGTGATGTGACGGACAACGATCCAACGAATGATGATCCTGCTCAAAATCTGAAGATCATTGACGGCCTAGAGAGGAATCTCAATACCGTTGAGAATGCATCTGCAGTATCTGTTGTGTTTTTGATGAAAGCAACAGGACTCGCACCGACATTGTCTGGCCAACCACTCCTTGCACAAATTCAAGAGATTCCTGGCTATGAGATTCTACCGGAGGATGTTCGAAACACCTTCGAAGTCTTACTCGATCAAGAAGTCACGCAAGGTGCAACATTCTGGGATTTGTTGACGACTCCTGAAGAATTTGGCTTGCCGGGTTCAACTCAGAGTCAGATCTTTTTGCTCGATGTATTCTACTCTTCGTTGACCAAAGAAATGCGTGAAATTTTCATCAATTCGGATTATGATCGAACGCTGATTTACATCGACATGCCGTTTATTCCGGTTGCTGATACCGCCGTAGCTGTTGATCAAATCAACGAGTACTCTGAGGGATTCCAAGGAACGCATCAAGAACGTGCTGAAAAACTAACAGGAGTCGCTGCAACCGCTATCGAGGTGAACAAATTGATTGTTGATTCTCAGTGGACTTCACTCGGTTTCGCCATCGTGCTAACACTGATCGTACTTGCCGTCGTGTTTAGGGATATTCGGTACTCCCTTTTGACAACATCACCTGTCATTGCCACGGTTGCACTTCAATGGCTTGTTATGTGGCAAATGGATGTGCCATTGTCGCTCGTAACCGTCATGATTGGATCGATTCTTGTTGGTGTGGGAGTGGACTTTTCGATTCACATTGCCAATCGTATACGTGAACTTGGTGGGGGGATTGAAGCGATTCGATCCGCAGCGGTTGGAACAGGAATGTCCCTGTTTGAGGCCGCAGTCGTAACATCGCTTGGTATGTTTACTGCCTATCAAATTCCGATTCCTGAGATCAAACCGTTCGTAACGGTTATCCTCATTTTGCTCTGGGTTGCAGCAGCAAGTGCCTTGCTCCTTCTCCCTGCTATTTTCGTTACACTAGAGAAACTTGGTATCGGAGTTGTCGGAGGCCCGTCCGCCATGTCAAGACGATTGGGACTCGGCAAAATGAAAGCAGATGATCCCGACGTTTTGGAAGCCGTTCTCATCCACGATCCGAGGAACAAAGAAGCGTGGTGAAGCCAAGCAAAGGGATAAGACCTGTATTCCTACCAACAAACATGGTCAAGTACTGGTTAATGAAGTCGGAACTCGACGTTTATCCCTACGCACAACTTGTCGCTGATGGTAAAACCCACTGGGACGGTGTTCGTAACTACCAAGCGAGGAACATGATGCGGGACGAAATGAAGGTTGGAGACCTCATTCTCTACTATCATTCAAACTGCAAACCCCCTCATGTAGCAGGTATCGCCAAAGTATGCAACGAAGGATATGGTGACTTCACATCTTGGGACTCGTCTTCAAAATACTTCGATGAGAAGTCAACTCCTGAAAACCCTCGATGGTTCATGGTTGATATCGAGCCTGTATGTGAACTCGAAAACATCGTCTCATTGGATGCTGTTCGACAAGAAGAAGCTCTTGCGGATATGTTGCTGATACGAAGAGGACAGCGTCTCTCGATTCAACCAGTCCAAGAGAACGAGTTTCGGCACATCTGCAGCATGGGTGGTGTTGACCCCTCAAACTTTGAGTGAAGTGATTCCATGAAACACATCAGCGCAACAGATCGTGCTCTCAACATCGAGTACGCCATTCGCGATGTGGTTGTTCCTGCTACTGAACTCGAAGCACAAGGTCACTCCATTATCAAACTCAATATCGGCGACCCAATCGCCTACCCTGGGTTGCCAACCCCTTCACACATGGTCGAAGCCTTCGCCAAAGCTTTGAACGATGGAAGGAACGGTTACTCGCCATCTTATGGTTTGCCAGAGTTACGTACCGCAATTGCGAACGACGAACGAGCAAAAGGCTGGCCTGCTTCAGCGGATGATGTCTACGTTTGCCATGGTGTGACTGAAGCACTCCAAGTCCTATTTCAAGCGACGTTGGATGAAGGTAGTCAAGTTCTCGCTCCGGGTCCACACTATCCTCCCTACATGGCGTATCCTCAAATGTACGGTGCTGAAACAATCGAATATCGATTAAATTCTGATGATGGGTGGTCGCTTGATTTTGATGACATTGAATCAAAGATGAACGATGATGTTCGCCTGTTTGTATTGATCAATCCAAACAATCCAACAGGTGCAGTGGTCGGACAAGAAGAAATTGATCGGTTGCTACAGATTCTTGAGGCATGGCCAAATTGTATCCTCGTCGCTGATGAAATCTATGATGGTCTTGATTTTTCAAACCGTCAAGTGAGCGCAGCAAGTCGATCGAATTCAATTCCAGTTGTAACAATGAACGGTGTTTCAAAGGTCTACTATGCACCTGGATGGAGGATTGGATACATGGCAATCCACGACCCGACTTCCGTTCTGACATCAGTCCGAGATGGAGTGGAACGAATCCTTCGTTCACGTCTTTGTGCATCCACCCCAGCACAACTAGGATTCTTAGCTGGTTTGCAGGAAGATCGCTCATGGATGGAAGAATATTCCAAAACTGTCCAAGAACGCCGTGATGTCTGTCTTCAACGAATATCAGAAATTGAGGGCCTTGAAGTTGAAACACCAGAGGGTGCATTCTACATGTTCGTTCGATTAACGGACGAACATTGGAAAGAAAATGACAAGCAATTTGTCCTACAATTACTGCATGAAGAACATGTTTTGCTCGTCCACGGTTCTGGGTTCAGTCAGGACAAAGGAAAAGGTCACGTGCGGCTCGTTTTCCTGCCAGATGTTCCGACTCTCAACACAGCATTTGACCGCATTGACGCCTTCCTGCAAAGACATCGCAATGCGTGAAGAACGACGGCGAAGTA
>JBMYNT010000067.1:0-7397 GCA_049598575.1 Candidatus Poseidoniaceae archaeon
ATACAGTCGTTTTATTAACCTATCACCGACGATGAAGGTCGGTAATAGACGCAGATTGATGAACTGGGAGGTTATCGAGGCATCATGAAGGCCAATTCTGTTGAGGAAGAACTCGAGCATCTTGCGAAGTTGGTCGAAGAAGCTGAGGCTCTCGGAATCGATCCTTGGCCAGAAAAGAAACCACCTCGGCCGTGGGCGAAATTCGCTCTCGCGTCGTTCATGATCATCATGATGCTCTCATGGGTCTCTCGTTGGATGTATCGCTTCGTTGAAGTTTGAGATTGCCTCCACCGTCGATTTCAAGAAGTGAATCAAATTGGCAAGGGCATAGTCCCTTAGTGTAGCGGTCCATCATGGAGGATTCTGGTTCCTCCGACCTCGGTTCGAATCCGGGAGGGACTACTCGCCGCTCACTCTTCTTCATCAGGCTTGATGAGGACAAACGATGTAATCATCGACATCGGATCACCATGGGTAAGTTCACCAGAGTATTCTTTCGCTTGACCGTAGGTAACGACACGTAGCCTGAATTGGCAGGTTTTCTTTGTTCGTCGCTTGCGATGATGACGATAGAAATGGACCCCAATCTTGTATTCGCCATCGGGGGCTTCATCCGTCCAAACAACGTTCTCAATCGGCGTTTTAGACTTTGGACGGACGTTCATGTCAACGTCAAGTTCTCCACCACATTCGCTCTTTCGATTGTTGAAATAAATACGCTCGCCGGATGGACAAAAGACGTGCATGTCGAGATCGTTGTAATCGTCCCAAGCAAGGCTGATTTGAACAACACCCGACTTCCCTCCTTCACGAGCAAGGCGTTCCATTAATTCACGATCTTCCTCTTCAGTCACTCGAACAGAGATGCCTGTTCCGACCTCTTCCTGTGCGACAAGGTCTGCATGAGCATTGAGATTGTCCTCATTTTCAGCAATCCAGGTCGAACGATCATCATCGGACTCTTCCTCCTCATCTTCGGTTTCGAGCGCATCACGCTCAGGAATGAACAATTCGTCCATGACAAGTTGAAGGTCAGAATATTGTGAGACACGACGTTGTTGTCGTTGCTGGTAGGCTTGTTTGGCTGAATCACTGAGTTGATCCAACTGAAGTCCACGAGAAACAACGTGTCTGCGAGCGTTTCTGCGATCGTTGCGTTGAGAACGCATGCTGGACAAAGGCGCTCGACTCGCATTCCTGAGTTGACGTTGTTTCTTCAATTCTCGTTGCTTTCGGAACCGATTGACTAAGAACAAAATCAGGAAGAAGAGAAAAGAGCCACCGCCAATGATGATTCCAAGGAGGATTTTTTCGTCCACAATCCTCACTTCTCTCTGCTCCTTTTTAGGAGAATTGTTTCATCATTGGCTCAGGAATTCTTGGTTGATGGTGTCGAGCATAGCCTTCGAAGGGCGAAGTTCATCGTCGCTCACATCGAGGAGTGGCGTCTCAACAAGACCAAGATCTTCTGCGAGGGATGGCTTGCTTGCATCGAAGTAAAGTAAACCTGTCACGTGCTTCTTTTCGACTTCAGCTTCATGGAGTGCTGTCAATGCAGCCATGGAATCACTTGGGTCGTGATTAGCTGAAATCGTTTCAAGACGGATGGTTGACCCATCGTGCAATGTAATGTCCGTGTAGTGCCCTTCAGGAACTTCAACTTCAGCCATCGGCTCAAAGTGTGGGATATAATCGGCCATGTGCAGCGTGATTTCGTTGTCCTTAACGTATTGATACGAGCGCATGGACTCGTCGTTGTTGTTGAAGGTAACACAAGGCGAGATGACGTCGATAAGAGCGAATCCCTTGTGCGACATAGCAGCCTTGAGCAGCGATGTGAGTTGTTTCTTCGAACCTGAGAAAGAGCGAGCAACAAAGGTGCAACCGAGATTGATGGCAAGAGCACACAAGTCGATTGGCTGTGTTTCGTTGGCTTTTCCTTTCTTCTTCTTGGAACCAACATCAGCTGTTGCTGAGTATTGTCCCTTCGTCAATCCATAGACGCCGTTGTTCTCAACGATGTAGACCATGTCCATGTTTCGTCGAATGGCGTGAATCAATTGGCCGATACCAATCGATGCAGAGTCACCATCGCCGGAAACACCGAGATACAGCAGATCCTTGTTGATGGCGTAAGCCCCAGTTGTAACGGACGGCATACGTCCGTGAACGGTGTTGAATCCATGGGATTGACCGAGGTAGTATGCAGGCGTTTTGGATGAACAGCCAATACCAGACATCTTTGCAATTCGATGAGGTTTGATTCCGTTCTCCCAAGCAGCGTTCACAATCACGTTCGAAATCTGGTCGTGACCACAACCCGGACAGAGCGAGGAAGGACCTCCTGTGTAGCTGTCTTTTGGCTCGTTGATGACGTTCAATTTGATGGCTCGTGCTGGTTTGTCGCTCATTGGCTCACCTCCTTGATGGTCTCGAGGATTTTGTCTGCGTAAATGCGAGCACGTGGTGGCATACCGTCGGAGTATGCAACCGAGTGAACGTTACCAACAATGTCGTTTGGTAGCTCTCGTCGTAGAATACCCCAGAGTTGACCATCACGGTTGATTTCCAAGACGATGGTCATGCGGTGACGTCGAATGAACGCCTCAACTTCGCTGTGAAGCGGTAGTGAGCGAACTCGGCATTGACTCACCTTGAGGCCAGTTGCTTCGAGAATGTCATCGATCTCTTGAATGGTATTCTCCATGCTTCCGTAATAGATGACACCGACATCTCCTTCGATCTCTTCTCGAAGAAGTGGCTCAGGCAGATGATCGCGAGCGCCGTTGATTTTGTCTTTCAAACGCTTCATAAGAGCGAAGTAGTCATCAGGCTTCTCAGAATAAACACCATCTGGATTGTGACCCGTTCCACGATAGAGAATAGGGGCCATGCCGCTACCAGGGAGCGTCCGGTAAGGAATGCCATCACCGTCGAGATCACGGTAACGTCCGAAGTTTTCCATGGCATCGAACACATCCTGTTCACGGATGGTCTTGCCACGGTCCATTGGAGTGTCAGGATAAGTGAACCCTTCACATGCCCAGCGGTTCATTCCAAGATCAAGGTCCGAGAGACCGAAAACAGGTGTTTGATAGCGTTCGGAGATGTCGAAGGCTCTCCATCCAAACTCGAAGCACTCCTCGACGGTTCCTGGGATGATCACGATGTGTTGCGTATCGCCATGGCTTCCTTCGTAGAGCATCGAAAGATCGGACTGTTGGGTGCGTGTAGGGAGACCAGTCGATGGTCCAACACGGTTCACGTCCCAGAAGACGGACGGGATTTCTGCGAAGTAAGCAAGACCGATGAATTCCTGCATCAAAGAGATACCAGGTCCGGATGTTGCGGTCATTCCACGACCACCTGCCCAGCCTGCTCCGAGAACCATACCTGCTGCAGCAAGTTCGTCCTCGGCTTGAATCACGGCACATGTGGACTCGCCTTCGTCGTTGGTTCGCAATCGCGGCAACCATCCAATGATGCCTTCAGCAAGGCTTGAAGATGGTGTGATTGGATACCATGCAAGTAGTTGAACGCCACCGAAGATGCAGCCAAGAGCCACGGCTTCGTTGCCTTCCATGAAGAACCGCTTCTGCTCAATCGCACGTGGCTCGACAACGTATGGATCGCCTTTAGTGAAGTTCTCCTTGGCGTAATTTCGACCAAGTTCAAGAGCGGTTGTGTTGAGTTCAATAGCAGATGCCTTTCCTTTGAACTGTCCTGCAACAGCCTTGTGCAAAGCTTCGTCGGTGATGCCGAGCAGTTCAGCTAGTACACCGACATAGACGATGTTCGTGACCAACTTCGCAAGTTTTGGACTGAGTGTTCGTGCAAGTTTTGTCATTGGGACTGGGTAGGAAACAACATCCTCACGGTCCATAGGCATCTTGGAGTCCATGTTCCAGATGACAACAGAACCCGGTTCAAGCGCTGCAAGGTCTTCAGCCCATGTTGCCTTGTTGACCAAGACTTGGATGTGGGTTCGATCGCCGGGGGCTTGGTAACCCTCATCGGACAGCCGTACGATGTACCACGTTGGAAGACCCGAAATGTTCGATGGAAACAAGTTCTTTCCTGAGACTGGGACACCCATGTCGAATAGCGATTGAAGGAGAATCAGGTTGGCCGATTGCGACCCAGTTCCGTTGGCGGTTGCGATGTTGATGGTGAAGTCGTTGGCGATGGTATCCATCTGTTGTATCTCCTCAGGCCTCAGCGACGTTTGTCGCGGCCTCTAATTCATTGCCCATCGCTTTCATCACTTCAATATGTTGTATCAAAATCCTCAGTGTTCCTATCCGTGAAGGTCAAAAATAGAAGTCGGTTCTGGGTAACCATGGCGGACGATGGATTGAACGAGGCTTGGGAAAAAGCAGCGAAGGACATCACGAAAGGAAAGAACGAGGGTGCTCTACAAACGCTTCGAGCAATCGATCCTCAAGCGAGGAATCCAATGACGGCACGATTGGTCGGTGAGGCAACATGGAACATCGCCAAAGCCAACGATTCAAAATCGGATTACAGAAAGGCTGCCATGTTTTTGCGAGAAGCGAGCAAAGCGAATCCTAAGGACAAGAAAACAAGTTCACTCTACAACAAACTCCTCAATGAAATGCAAGACAAGCGCATCAGCGAGACCGTCATTCCTCGAATGTTCAACAATGGTGGGCCGACTCCTGCCGGTATTATCGCAATTTTCGGAGGATTCCTCCTCATACTGGGATTGATTACAATCGCAAACACTGAATCGACAACAACAGATTATGTCGATTTGAACATTTCATGGACTGAGAACGGAGCAACAAAAACCGGTACTGTCTCGCTCGAACTCCATGCAAATGATGCTCCTGCACACGCCGAGAATTTCAAACAACTCGTTTTACAAGGAAAATACGACGGGACGAAATTCCACCGTGTGATCGATGATTTCATGATTCAAGGTGGCGACTTCACTAACGGTGATGGAACAGGTGGCCATGCTGCAAAGTGGTACGGCATTTGCGATGGTGATGTCATGAACCAATCGGATTGTCCTAGCCAAGTCTACTACAACGTTCCTGATGAGGCTAACAACGGCTTGGAGCACACATCATGCACCATTTCGATGGCAAAGACGAGCATGCCGAACACAGGTGGATCCCAGTTCTTTTTGATGCCTGATGACATCACTCAACACACATGGTTGGATGGAGTGCACACAGTGTTTGGAACAATCACGAGTGGTTGTGAGCATGTGACGACACTCTCAGAGGTTGCAGTCGACGGTTCGGATCGACCAATTCTGCCTGTTGTGATTCATACTGCAACTGCTTCTGATTGAGACACCAACCTCAAAGAGAGGGTTGGGTTGGAAATGTCATGGCAGGTTCACGACGTATCGTAGCTTGCTTGTTGTTGGGCTTGTTTGCAAGTTCGACCATTGCGGCACCCGTCGTAGCTGATGTTGAGTGGGAGCGAGACGGTTGGTTGACGACCGCTCTAGCCGATGAACGCTTAGCATCGGGCGATGAGTTCGGTTGCTATGGTGTTCCTGGCTATTCATGGTACAACGATCCAGGTGCAGTTGCAAAGGAATGCCGTTCATACATCGAGAACAACACAGAGGCTTCGAAGTGGGGCGACAATGCTCTCTCAACCTATGCTCCAGATGGCTTGACTATGGCGCAGCACAACTACATCGCTACTCAGGACTTTGTCGTTCATGGTGATGAAACTGGTTTGACTGAATCTGCTTGGCATGATGCTGATGATGTTCCATACGATGTTTGGGATTGGTACAACATTGGTCGTCGTGGAGGAAGTCTCGAGAAAGAGATTGGAAGTCTTGAAGCCGTTCAGAATGCTGTCGAAGAAGGTGGTTTGGTCAATCTCTACTGGATTGGTCGAGTGAATGATGCCACGATTCGCCACGATCGAGACATTGCTGATTACTTGCAAAACGATGCACAAGCATGGATGACCACATGGGGTCAAGCATGGTCCTACTGGACTGCAAATCGTTGTTTTGAACATTCAAAAGATCTTGACCAAGAAGCTGCTACGTTCACATTCTCTTCCATTGTTACGGAACAATGCACCAGCGTTGCTTCGAATGCTTGGAACGTTCCTGCGACTTGGCGTCTCTCTTTTGAGAATGCCACGGTTGTTGATGTTCAAGACGCCCTTGGTCAATCGATGAAGAACTTGACTGGAGAGCGTCAAACGGCTGAAGGATGGCGTATGGATGGAGATGAGTTGCTGATCTCTGTCAAGCGAGGAACGATCTTAACAGTCATTCTGGATGGAGAAAACATCTCCTTTGATGTTCACAATCAAACGCAGTTTTGGAATGGATACGATGTTGCGGTGACCATTGCTGCTCACGATACGACCGATTTGTTCCTTTGGTCCAAGCGATTCGATGATGAAGATCAACTACGCTTCACGTGGTTGGTTTCTCCACGTACAATCGAAGGGCGACTCCCGTGGTTGCCCTATGCTGCCTTGGTCGCTGGAGTTGTGACGATTGTCGCAATGATGGGGATTCTTGGACGTGAAGGAATTGGCCCACTGGCCGGATTCATGCAGGACAAAAATCTCCAGTATGAAGAGGAATAGAAGCGAAGCCTTCTAATCGGTTTGATTCGAGCAAGCATTCGGAGGGTGAGTTATGGGTGACGATTCAGTACGCATTGACCCATGGAGCAGCAACCAATCCACGGATTACGGCCGCATCATCGATCAGTTCGGTTTGTCGTCCCTCGATGGCTTGGATTTGCCGAATGCGACCAAGCTGCATCGACGAGGCATTGTCTTCGCACATCGTGATCTTGATGTCATCCTAGGAGCGCATCAGCGCAAGGAGTCGTTTGGTGTCTTGACTGGATTGATGCCAAGTGGTCGAATGCATTTGGGTCACTCGATGGTGATTGAACAAGTTCGCTATTATCAGGAAATGGGTGCTGATGTGACCATTGCTGTTGCCGATCTTGAGTCGCAAGCCACTCGTGGTGTGTCCTTGGCTAAGGGTCGACAAATTGCTCGAGAGGATTATGTTGCAAACTATGCTGCACTCGGGCTGCTTTCTGATTCGACTGAGGTCTATTTCCAATCGCAACGACCTGCGGTTCAACGACTTGGTTTCCAACTTGGAAAGCGAACCAACTTGAATGAATTTGAATCGATTTACGGATTTGGTGGCGACACAAATCTTGCTCATGTTCAGGCTCCTATGGTCCAAGTCGGTGACATCTTACATCCTCAGTTGGACGAGTATGGAGGCCTTCGTCCCATCGTCGTTCCTGTCGGTGTCGACCAAGATCCTCATCTTCGCTTGACTCGAGGATTGGCAGGAAAGACCAACTGGTTCAATGTCGGTCCAGGAAAGCGCAGTGGTGCCCAAATTCGTCTTTCTG
>JBMYNT010000068.1:0-7281 GCA_049598575.1 Candidatus Poseidoniaceae archaeon
CGCAATCGTGGTGTCACCATCATGTGTTGTGAGTTTGAGCCGGACGTGGCTACCAACTTCAGGGACTTGTGCCATGGTGCTTGGAGTGGGCTCTAGCCCTTCAACAATGCGATGGTGGTGCCGGGAGCGGGGCTCGAACCCGCGACCTTCGGATGTCTCAGACACCACAAGGGGGTTTGCACGTCATACGATCGCCTTGAAGGCTGCCCTATGAGTCCGACGCGCTACCAACTACGCCACCCCGGCCTGCCCTCGCCTGCGAAACCCCCCATTTGAAGAATGCGGGTTCAAACAGAAGGAATTCGACCGCATCCTTCATTCACTCTCACCCATCCGAAGGGGCATGGTCGACCTCTCAACGGCGATGACTGCGGCCCAAGGCGAACGTCGTCAGCGAACGCAAGGAGGGGACAAGGAAAAGAAGGTGCGTCGAACCGGCCGCAACCTCGGTATCGAAGCATTCGATCCTGTCAAACACGTTCAGAAAGAAAAGGCAGACACTGCATCGATGTGGCTTGTTCTTGCCTTTTCGTTGACCATCACGCTCCTCATGCGCTACGTTTTGATGGATTCAACAGATCCGTCGAAGTCCAAGATTTTGTACATTTTACCTCTAACATGCATTTTCCTCATTCCGACGCTCCATCGTACTTTGATGCCAGAGCGATTTGTCGAGCACTATGGCGGTGGTACTTGGTTCAAGGCAGCATTCTTGCACACGTTTACCTTCCTTGCTCTGTCGTTTCTCCTGGTCAACCCACCGTTCGGCGACATCGCAGCACCAGAACTTGCAAGCAAGTGGACGGTTGTTGCCGATGACGGTGAAGAACTGACGTATCCTCACGGTATGGCAACGTCTGGTGTCACTTTGACGTGGCACACAGACGGTTCTCCGATTCTTGAAGGTGAAGCTTGGTTGTTGTTTGGGTTGATGGACAACGTCAACTCCGATGGAGCGGTTGTTGAAGTCACGCGTGAATATCAGGCGAACGAAACAATTCAGGAAGACAACATATCGTATTGGAACAGCAACGCTGAGCGAATCGCAAACGGCACCTCAACATCCAACAAATCCGCACCAAATCTGACGCCACACGGCGATTTAGATCAGCCCTTCTCTGTCTTTTTGGGAACCGATCTTGAGGAAGGGACCCACAAGATTGTGGTGACGATCACCGAGGAAGGAGATCCATGGCAAAACGTGCAGCAATACACTTGGAACCTGATCATCTCGAGCGAATCTGCTGTTCAAGACAGCATATCCGAGTGACGCCTGAGAATTTTCTCAAACACGGCATCGATTTTTCTGGACAATCTCAGTTCGACGGTTCGTTGATTCAACTGCTGAATTCGATAGTTACGGATGATTCTGGCTAGCGGTGTCCACGACAATACATCGAGAAGGGTGTCAATCGTTTGGTGCATGATGCTCCGAGTATGCTCCGAATGACCCTCTTGTTGCCGAGGCGTTCCGAAAAGTGAAAGTGAACAATCAATGTCTCAACATGGTGACGAGTTTTGCTGTCATGGCATCCAATTGGATCTTCTCACCACCACCTTCAACCAGACGATAATCGACCTCTGCCATGATTTCCGTGAGGTCCAATTTGTCCATCTCTGAAATGAAATCGACGTTGTACAACTCTCGGTGGAGTTGGCCGACAAAATCGGTCCCTGCTAGCCCGTATTTGTTCAAGAGTTCCTGAAGACGCCGGCGAGCAACGTGGAATCCATCGTCTTTGCAGGCCATGATGTATTGATGAAGTGCCTCTGGCGGCGCAGTAGCTGATGTTTCGTATACGATGGAACGGGTGATGGTTTCGCTAATGGCAGCAGACACCTGCAAGGCAGTGATGGCTCGTCGCAAATCGCCCTGTGCAATTTTCGCCAAGGCTTCTGCTGCATCGTCCTCGAGTGCTACATTCTCTTCGCTTGCGACATGCTTGACCTGGTCAAGAACTTCAGAATCGGCGAGTGGGCGAAATCGAAACACTGCACAACGTGATTGAATCGGCTCGATGACCTTTGAGGAATAGTTGCACGAGAGGATGAATCGACACGTCTCAGCGTATTGTTCCATGATTCGACGCAAAGCACCTTGGGCATCGTTTGTGAGTGCATCGGATTCATCGAGAAAAATGATCTTGAATTTGGCATCTCCGTATGGCTGTGTTCGTGCGAATTGCTTGACTTTGGAACGAATTTTGTCCAAACCTCGTTCATCCGATGCATTCATTTCGAGCAAATTGTCACGATAATGCTCGCCAAAGACGTCCTTGGTCAGAGCCATTGCAGCCGTCGTTTTCCCTGTTCCTGGCGGTCCTGCAAACAGCAGATGAGGGAATTCCTTGTGCTCAGCATAGACCGATAGACGACTTACGACAGAGGCTTGTCCTCGGATTTCACCCACACTCTGTGGGCGATGTCGCTCGACCCAAAGTTCGCTCATAAACCAGAGAGAATGGCGAGCATCTTTCAACATTCGGATTGGATTTTTTGAAGCCCAAATCCCGCCCCCCTTTAGGGGGGCGTCCGCCGAATCAGTCATAACCTTCCACACCTTAGGTCAAATGAGCGCCATGAGAAACAGCACCACAAATCGAAATGTCTTCACAGCAGTGACTCTCATCCTGATGTTCCTTCTTGCCGACGTCTTTGTTCCATCTGCCTTCCCTGCACCAGAAGTCCTGGAGGAGGAGCCAACGGTTCAGCACGTCGTTTCAACCATCAGTCCGACACTGGACACCTACATTGATTCCGACAATCCGAACGACGATTATGCCGGTGAAGATACAGGTCTCCTCGGCGTATCTGGAACGAGTGATGCGCGACTACTCCTCTCCTTCCCGCTCAACTTTGCATCGACCGATACCATCCATTCCGCTCGCTTGGATCTCGTTTGTTCGAACAGTGGAGCAACCAACGGTCTTGCGGTTTATCCCGCTTCAACCAGTCTCACTTGGGATGAAAATGCAACATGGAATTCACGAGATGGAATCCTAATGTGGGGTGAACCAGGTGCTGACGATGGCACGGACCGCTCGGATTGGGAGCCACCCATTGTCACTTCCCCGCTCGGCCCTTCAGGTGGATCGTCAAACGTTCAACTCAACGTTACTGCTCTCGCTCAAAGCGCAGTTGCATCAAGTGCATCAGCACTTGAAATTCTCGTATCCGCTCTTGGTTCACAGTACGATTGTGCCATGAACGAAACGCTCAACATCGCTGACCGACCGAGCCTTCGTGTCGATTCCTCAACGTCGACAGCAGGGTCGGGCGGAACCATTGCACCAAACTTCGTTGACGATGGTGCTCCTCTCATGTCCAGCGATTTCTACCTCGCTGCTGATTTGACTCCAAGCATGACCTGGGATTCCTATTCCGGAATTCTTGCAGAGGTCCAACTCTCGATGGATGATGGTTTCAAGAGCGATCAAGACAACTACAACTGGTTGTACAACACGGACGCACAAGCTTCCAGCTTCACCGTATCAGGGACAACCGGTGCTTTGGACATTCCATCCTCGGACGCATTTGACAATGGGACATACATGCATTACAGAATGCGTGCGATGGATTCCACAGGCACATTGGGTGCTTGGGAACATGGCTCATTCTTCTTGCCAACCCACGATGTTGCGGCAAACAGCGATGGTACTGCTTCGATTGCCGTAGACATCAACGACCTTTCTGATGATGTGGATTTCATCGAAGACACGTACGTCGATGAGGACAACCAGAACGACAATTTCGGGACCGTATCGACGCTCGTTACGCAAGTTACATCCACTCGCGAAACCATCTCCCATTTCCGTGTGAACTTTGACCGATTGGGCCTCCATACCAATGCTACAATCGTCGAGGCTTCACTGAATCTAACTCGCTCAACGTCGAGCGGTGCTGCTACACTTGCTCTCCACGAGATGGACACAGTCGACGTTTGGTCCGAGGGTGATGCGACATGGCGACGTCCGACAAGTGGTCAACTTTGGGATGATGGCGGTCGTGACTACCTCAGCTACGCAACCGATTCTGGTGTCATGGGCTCCCAGACCAGCGATGACTTTGCCTTTGATTTGACGAGCATGCTTCAACAGTATCTCGACAACAGCGGTCCTGATTCGCTTGATTTCGCTCTGACTGCTCGTTCACAAAACGGTGCGTATGCGGCCAACAACGGTGTTGATTCCGTCACCTTCCACTCATCCGATGCAATCAATGAAGGCGATAAGCCGCACTTGTACATCAAGTACGATTGGTCCTCCCCGGTCACAGTCGCTCCGACACTTACATCGCCGTGGGACGGTGAAACCTTGTGGAACCAAACAGGTCACAACTTCACCGGCAATACCACACCAACGCTCACGTGGGCCTCTTCTACATCCTCTTCTTACGATATGATCTTCGAACTTTCAACCGACTCCTTATTCCACGATCAGGTCGCCCGAATCGACACACGAACAGATACAGATTTCGCTCCAAGCGATGGTGAAGTGAGTTTCACTGGTCTTGACAGTCTTGAAGCAGGACACATGTACAACTGGCGTATGCTTCACGTCGATTCTGACAACCGCCACGGAGAGTGGTCCTATTCATCATTCCTCATCAGTGCCATGAATTCAACTTGGCTCGGTGGCGATCGATACGAATTCAGGCTCAAGCAAGGAAACGCAAGTTCCGACGGTCTTCATCCAGCGTGTGCAGACACCTACATTGATTCTGGCATGCCGAGTTCAAACTACGGTTCCGAGACCGAATTGCAAGTGTCGTACAACACCATTCCATCAGAAACAACTGTTCTGTTTGGTTGCGATCTTTCCTCAACCTTCCTGCCGTCAGGTTACGCAGTTGAATCTGCGAACCTCGAATTGTACCTCAGTGATTTCCCGTTCGGAACCCCTGTTGTAGGGGCTTGGGAAAACACACAACACGGATGGACCGAGGATGGTGCAACGTGGGCGACCTACGACGGAACGAACACATGGAACTCAGTCGGTGCGAAAGGAAGTGAACGTTCTTCCCTGCTCGATTCCGTAAGCATCGGATCAGGTTTTACTTCAAGTTCCTCTGCAAATTGGAACGTCACATTGGCTGTTCAGAATGCTATGCGTAACAACCACTCTGCAGATTTCATCCTCGGAATCATTGGAGCAGGTAGCGGTCAAATTCGCGACGTTCTTTTCCACACTGGAGCCGCCATTGATGCTAAGCGCCCCGAACTCTCCTTTGTGTACGTGCCAGGCTCAAATGCCATTCCAATCGAACCTGTTCCAGTTCATCCATTGAATGGAAGCTGGAGTGTTGCCGATGGAATCAACCCAGAACCAGTGTACACCCCTCTCATGAATTGGACTCATTCCTCTGCTGTCGGAGTCAGCGGTTATGCTGTTCAAATGGATACAGTCAACACCTTCGATAGCAGTGATCTGAGTATTGAAACCTCCTGGTCAAACTCAGGTTTCGATCTCACGAACAACTCGTTTACTCCAACGTCGAATCTCGATGACGGGAAGACGTGGTACTGGCGTGTCCGTGCCATTTCTTCGACCAACCAACTCGGAAATTGGTCGGAAACCTTCCACTTCAATCTCCCTTCACTGGTGACGTGGAATCTTTCCTCGACCAGCGCAGCAATTGAGATTCGTCACCATGAAGCCATGCCTGAGTTGCAACTTCCACACTTCATCGATACCTGGCTTGCAGAAGACGGTATCGAAGGCCAACAAAACCACTCGACCTCCACATCATTGAAAGTCGGTGAATTGGGAAGCGGACATCACGCCTCAGCCCTCCTCAAGATTCCATTGAATCAACTGCCAACACCAAGCAACGCACGTGTGACGAATGCTGAACTTACCATGTGGGCTCAATCTGGTTCCGATACAAACGTGCAAGTTGCAGTACGCCCAGTCCTTCAAACGTGGACCACTGCTCTCAACAATTCGACCTACGACGGTACCAACAACTGGTCTGTCGACGGGGCTCGAGGCATTGGAACCGACGTTGGTTCCTTGAGTGACCTTAGTGCATCCGCATCGGCTGACTGGATGGATTGGGATGTCACCGAACTTGTGCAAGCAGCACTCGCCAACGGCGACTCCTACCTTTCCATTGCTTTGATGACCAGTGATGCATCTGATGCTTTGATTACCTTCACGAGTACGGAAGGAGCATCCAATCAGCGACCTTGGCTCAATCTTACATGGACGGACGGAACTGCAACAATTCCAACCGTCGCTGCAAGCAATGCACTTCCAGTGGATGGTGACATGGCTTGGGATTTGAGCACACACGTTCCAGAACCTTCGACTCGCCCAGTCATGACGTGGACGCACTCCAACGCTGCCAACATTGACGATTGGAAGGTCTTCATTCAGAACGATCCAACCGATATCATGGAAGGATTCTCAATCTACGATTCTCGAATTGATACAGCCATGTTCGACTTGCAGAGCCTCTCATTCCAACCATCGAGTGACCTTGCAACCAACCAAAGCATCCGATGGTTTGTTCAACCTGTCAACGATGAGATGCTCGGTCCTCGATCAACCAGTTCCGTCTTCCATATTCCACACGATATTGGAAACGAAATCAACAGTACATGGGGTTACATCAACGTCTCCGAAGGAGGATTCTTGCCAGATCTGAACGAACCGTCAGGATTCGTGACAGATACGTCGCTCGATTCAGCAGCACCAAATGCCAACCTCTACAATTCGGGAACAATCAGTGTTGGACGTTCCTTGTATAGTTCCGGTACAGCTCAACGTTCATCGATCATCGTTTCAGTAGATCTGGCAAAGTTGCCGATCAACGGAACATACGAAATCATGGATGCCTTCTTCACACTCAATACCAAGTCAAGCAGTAGCGGTGAGGTGTGGTGGAGTGCCTCGTTGATCAACACCGCTTTCGATGGTGATGCCAACTGGGCCAATGCAACCAATTCAACGCAGTGGAATTCTCCGGGTGCATACCACTCATCCGATACCGATATCCCACTTTTGGGGGCAAGGCTAATCGATTCATCGAATGCATCACACAAAGGAGGAATTACAGGATTGTTGCAACAAGCCGTTGCCAGCGGTTCAACAACGCTTGACTTCCTTGTGCAAGCTGAAGAAAATAACAGCAATGTTGACGGCAGACTGGACTTCTATTCAAGCAACGAAGCAAGTGCTGCATTACGTCCTTCTCTGAACATCACCTATCGAATGACCAATGCTTACGTGGATGCAAGTCCAACCGGTCTTTCTCCAGTTGATGCAACGACGCTTTGGA
>JBMYNT010000069.1:0-7097 GCA_049598575.1 Candidatus Poseidoniaceae archaeon
CTTGTTCCGTAATGCAGGACTTGTTTGGATGCATCTATCCTACCAGGGCTGGGAATACCTTGGTTTGAGCATGTTTGAATTCGGACATTCCTATGCTGCCCGTGTTGTCTCACTCTTTGCCATGTTTGTGATGGCGATTGCAATGTTTGAGCTGCTTCCAGAATTGCACAGACACATCCTTCGATTGATGGATGCAGCAGGATTGCGGAAGAAAAGATCGAAGACTAGTCCTTGATCCATGCTGAGTCTGGGTTGTCTCGATACCACAAACGTCCACTGTTTGGCGGATATTCTATGTGTTCTCGACCGTTTGAATCCATCATTCCCATCAGACTTGCTGAAGGCTGGTCTTCCACAGGTTCTGGCTCAAAACTGGCTTCACCAAAGTCGTAGATTGGTACACTTGCTGGTTGAGTGGAAGGAACAAATTCGTTCACCATACTCGATTGAACAACTTCCTGACCCAATGACGGTGCTGGTGGAAGATTGTTCCCCATCTCTAACATCTGCTCTGCAAAAGCATCTGTCTTGTTCCACTGTTGGTCCATGTTTTGACCAGAACCTCCTCCTCCGCGAGCAAAGAGAACCATTAGGCCAATCAGGACGATGAGAATCGCACCACCTGCACCATAGAGCATATCGTTGGCCACGCTTGGTGCAAAGTCTGCATTGTCACCGATGCCATCACCGTCAGCATCCTTTGATTCGCTCGGATCGTCCGGGAACTGGTCATCGATGTCAGGGATGCCATCTCCATCACTATCGAATGGATTGTATGTCGTTGTGCATGTTGTCATTGCTTTTTCAATTTCTGTGAAATCAATGAACTCATCCTTGTTCATGTCGAGTGCATCGATATCAATGTCGTTCTTGAACGGCAAGGATGCAAAGAATTCTGTTGAGGTTTTATCTGGAAGTTGTTCCATGAAGAGATCGAGTTCGTTTTCACAGTTACAAACAAATGCCAATACCTCCGTGAATTCAATTAAGCCGTCACCTGAAAGGTCAATGTCGCTGAATTCGACATTTCCAGGTGCACCGGAGCGTCGGAACTCGTCTGCATTCATCATTCCGTCACCGTTGATGTCTGAATCTTCGAAGAAATCTTCCAATCCATCATCGCATGCGATGATTTCCTCGGGTTCGGGTTCAGGCTCTGGTTCAGGCCCTGGGCGATCATCGACCTTCCAGTAAGCGACGATGGAAACATCCGAGAAATCGTCTTCAGCAACGACGGTGATATCAAATCGTCCTTCAGCAGCCGAATAGATGTAAATCTCCTGATACGTGCCATCTCCGTATGAAGTAAACTCCTCTTCGAAGATGTCTTCTTCAAAGAACCCAAGGTCAAAATCATCGAATCCAAAGAAATCATCGTAGTCGACTTCGCCATCGGCTGTGATGTACAGCGATCCTTCTCCACCGTATGTGGTGATAATGAGTTCCTCTGCACGGGATTCAAGATCGACATAGAAGTAGAGTTCTTCTCCAGCAGGAGCGCTGAGTCCGTCGACGTCTTCATCATTGAACAACTCGATTGGTGTACCATCGTATTCCCAAACGTAGAGGTCTTCGAAGGAAGCTGTGATTGTGACGCCACTGAACACACTTTCAGAATCGAGCATGATGTGCCATTTACCTGGCGTTGGATTGTTGAATCCTATTTTGTCACCAGCACCGGTTGCTCCAGAGTGATGGTCCGCTTCGCTTGCAGTCGGTGTGTTCTCATAGCGCATGTGCAAGGTTGCCTCGCCAAAACCTCCGTCCAGATCAACTTCCAGTCGCTCCGTACCGGCTGGAACTTCGATGAAGAAATACTGGTCAAGTCCATTGTAACCGCTCATCGGCCCGTAGGCAATACCATCTTGCAATTCGATAGCGGTCGATGGATCAGCGTTGGCCGGTGCGTATGTGAAATCTGCAACGATTGTGAAATCAGAGGCCTTGCGGTACGTGAAGGCTGTGATGTAGTAAATCCCCGGTTCTACATCGAACAGATTGACTTCTTCCCCATTACCGTCGTTGGTCGACCAAGCGATGTTGCTTTGTTGTGTCCCTCCATTCGAAAACTCGTCAAAATACGGTTCTTCGTAATAGTAGTAGTAATTCGGGTCGATTGGACCTCCGGATGATAGAATAAGGTCGATGTCACCTTTTCCACCGTAGGTCTCAATCTTGAGCTCGGTCAGTGAATCTGTGACATTGACGTAGTAATACTCCAGTTCAGCATCCCAACTGTCACGGTCAGATGCAACGGTTTGGGACGTGATAGGGACGCCGTTGAACAATTGTGTCATTTCATCGAGGCTTGGAGGTGCTGCAGCGACTTCCCAAGAAGCAATGATTTCCAATTCCTCAATGTCTTGTTTGGCAACAACCGAGTACCACATGACGTCGTATTCAGGCCATGTCCATGAATTGAAGACGGATCCCCAGTAACTGGTTAGCTCCATGTCGTAATCCCATGGCGCGGGTATGCGATCGTAACCTACATATGCATCGAACAGCATGTTCTCTTCGTAATCGTATTCCCAGTCATCGTAGAACATCTCGGACCACGAATAGATGGCGATATCGGTCATGAAGGTGTACTCATCAAGTTCAGCATAGAACAACAGTGTGTCGCCTTCCTGAATGTTCTCTAAAACAAGGAATTCATCGTTGGGAAGTTCAACTGCTTGTGCAACGATTGAACCATCAGGCATGACCCAATCCGCACCGTGAATTGTTCCAACACGATTCATTGTGGCATCGTTCAATGCATCACCAGTGTCGCCTCCTTCGCCTTCCCAGAAGGTCCAATGGCTGATGGGTTCCCACATATCGTCTTCGTAGAACGAAATGGTAACGTCATCGATGATTCCCTCAAAGTGGTAGCAATCGCATCCAGCACCCATTCGAGCGATGTACAATTCATCGCAGGCATCGCCGGATGTGAAACAATCATTGGAACCAAAATCACCCTCTGGAATGTTGGCGTCTTCGGCTGAAATGTTGCCTGCTGGGACACCATCGATGGTGAACAGCCCCCCTACGCCTTCGGTAACGTGAACGCTAATGGTGTGCCATGTGTTTTCTGTGATACTCATGTTGGATGTTGGGTGTTTGGAGAGGCTGTATTCCGATGCGTAACCAACGGCTCCATTCGAGAGATACATTCCCCATCCGTAGTCACCCTTCATGGTAATGAAGCGAATACCGTCAAGACTTGTTGCTTTGACCGTGGCTTCAATGTTCAAGGTCCCATTCGCTACCAAACCTTCGTCGTGATCGATGACAATGTGGTCTTCAAGTCCATCAAAACGGAGCGAGAAATCGGCACCAGGTCCAACCTCAACGACACCGTAGACTGGGAAGTATTCGGGATTGTTTTCCAAGTCGTTCCATGTTTGGGGCATGATGTTGCCCATGTTGGTCGAAGCGATGTGGACGTAATCAGAATCATCCCCGCCAGTCGGTTGGTCAACCCCCCAGTTTCGGTAGAGGAACGGAGTTCCGTCGTGCCATCGATAAATGCCTTCATCTTGAACGTCGTTCAATCCAATCCACAAATGACGACTTTGGTCACCAAAGCTTGCAAACGTATCGAACACCCACGTGTTTTCTTCTGCATCATCGATGGTTGTTAGATATCCGTCAAGAGATCGAGCCTTGAAGGCAGCGTCTTCCCATGAGGATGCAGTGAGCAAGTGATACGTTTTGTTGTTGTCAGGATTAACAGCGGTATGAAGAATTTCAATATCATCAACCACACTGGATTGCGCTTGCGTTGTAGTAACAAGACATGTGGATGCCAACATCATCATAATCAATGCCGTTGCGACCGCAGGGGAGCCTTTCGCCATGGTCTTGTCAGTGATTGGACGTTCATAACTCCATTGCCTTCGCTTGTGGCTTCAGAGCAACGAAAAATCGAATTTCATTCAATCTTCTTTCCGCCGATTCTAAGTTCAGTCTTGAGAGGCATTTGATGCTCCCAAGCAAATTCCTTGACCACGCGCCAACCCTTTTCACTTCCTTCGTAATCTGTGACATCGATGGTCTTGTTGCGGGTATTGGCTTTGAAAGCGGCTACTGGTTCTGCATTTTTGAAAACAAGATAGGCGCTCCCAAAACCAAACTTTTCTTTCAAGACATCACCGAAGTACGGAGCGATTGGATCCGTAGGGGGCAAGACAAAGTCACGAATCGGATTGATTGATTTTGCAGATTCAAGCAGTTCCTTTCGTCCCCAGCAGACTTCGTGCAGATTTTCAATAAGGAATCCTTTGACGAGCGTTCCATCCTCTTCGAACTCATTGAGGACCGCTTTCAATTCTTCAGGTTTGAATGGAGTGCCTGAGAGCCGAAGCAGTTGCTTAATGGTGATCACTGGATAATCACTCACCAAGTTGCGTAAGTATTCTCGGCGTAGGTGGACAGGGTCTTCGTCGGTTCGTGGGTGAACGGCACGGAACCCTCCACGGAAATCTTCGACAATGTGGCCTGTACGAATGAGTGGCTGGACAAGTTTCCTGAATTCGGATTGTGTCAATGCATGCCGTTCTTTGAAGATGTTCGGATCGGTTTGCGTACTAAAGAATTCGATGATATCGACCAAGTCTTCCTCTGGAGGAATACCACGGATTGTGAGCAGGTTCTCAAAATACTCGTAAGGAGCCCAAACTTGGTGCCCACGCATGTTGACACCCTTGTGCAAGCGGTTTGCACTCGCCATTGATTTGAGATTTGTTCTGAACACTTCGCATCGACCACGAAGAGCGAAATCGTCTCGAATTTCCTTTATTTTTCGAAGCGCTAACGTTTCGTTTTCGTGTCGTGTTTCCTGATGCAGATGGTGTTGATGGAACAAGGCACGTTCGGCAATTTCCCTAGGCTGGGGGTCGACCACACCACCACGGATCATTCGTTCTCCTACTTGCTTGAAACCTATACGCTCAAGTCCATCTCGCATTGGCTTGCTCAGTTCTGAAATTGGTTCGCTGTTGACGTTGGTGAGAATTGCAACGTCAACCAACTGATCAGCATGGTTTTCAAGGAGGATGTGGAACGCATCACAGAACTCCTCAAAATACGCTGTCGGAACATGCATGTCTTTGATTTCAAGATAATCGTTGACACGGAACATGAGGACCTTTCCAACGGGATCAACTCCTTTGAAGACAGGCAAATACCAACCACGATCGAGAGCTGAACGAACTTCCCAAATGAATCGAGAGACGTAAGGATCGGATTGGGTCAAGATACGAATGGTTCGATCCTCTCGCCTTGGAACTTGCAGCATTTCGACTTCAGCAGGTGTACAGTAGAAGTCTTCTGTATCTGGGACAAGTGCAGTAACCTTGGAAATCCGGCCACTTGTTTCGAGATTGTGCAGAGCCACGAGGAGGTCTTCGTAATTTCTTGAAACATAAAAGCGGAGCGTGCTCGCTTTGACAGGCCCCATTCGACGTACAACTTCCTCAAGTGCGTCCTCGAATTCCATTGGTTCATAGACGCCGTGAACTTTGTGGAACAAGGACAAACGTCGCCTTCTTCCAATGACTTCTTCGAATTGTTTAACGAACAACATCTGTCGTTCGAGGTTCGAAATAGCGTTCTTGACGTCTCGCTCGAGTTGACGATGTTCCTCTCCCTTGGGGAAATCTTGAACCAATTCTTGGCGTGTGATGTTTTCATCTGGATGGAGTTTGGAGAGAACTTCCTCTTCCATAGCCCCAATCCATGGCTCAGGCTTCAACCCCAGGAGCATCGGAATGTTGTTCTTTGTCGTATACCCCATTCGGTTGTGGAGCAAACGTCCGCTGACTACATCGGAATCAAGTTGCAAATCCTTCCAGTCCTTGAAACGGAAATCTTCGATTCTGTAGAGGAGTTCTTGCTGCTTTTGAACCAATACGTGTTCGTTGAATGCATCGAATACGTCGGCGTACTTCTTGAACGATTTGTCCAAGACAAGGTTCTGAATCCACCGGTACTCAACAACCTTTTCTTCTCCACCAGTGATTCGATGTTCATCGACTTTCAAAATCAATTCAGCATCATCGGTTTGTGTGAAAAAGCCAACGGAGATGACGTTACGTGTCTCCAATTCGTGGACAATGCGGTCAACGGATTTTTCTGGGAAAGGAAGTCTTTGATGAAGCGATTCAGTTGTTTTCGGTCCTTCAGAGCCAAGGATTTCGAGAATTTTCACACGCAGAGCTTCGTGCGGATCTCCAACAGACATGGTCTTCCATGCCGTTGGCGTTGTTCCATCAAATTCAGTAGCGATTTCAAAGGACATATTCTTTGTATCGAAGTCACGGAGATCGACAATTGAACTCGAATCGCTTTCTGCCAGGCAAGCCAATGTTCCGTGAATTTCTGCCATGAACGGATTGAACCATTTGCCGTCGATATCGTCTTGACCGGTGCCGTTGATTTTCGTGATTTTACCAGCCTTACATAGTTCTTCAACCCAGGACCGAATCACTTCCAATTCAATACCTTCCATCTTTTCACGGTACAATGGATTGTTGAACTCTCGATCGAGACCACCTCCGTGCTGCATCAGTTCATACAGTGTTTCCGGTGAATGTGGTACAGGTGCCTTGTCGCTGTAGAATTTGTCCAACTGTTCCGCTGTCATCTCAGTCGCAAGACTGCGCGTACCCATTAGGCGGCGAAGCACTTCAGGATCGATGTCTTTGACGAGGAACGCTCTTGTCTTCATCGACATGAGGTCTTCGAAGGCCGACATGTACAGACTCATTCCGAGTCGTGATGGAATTGTGACCTTGGTGTGGACAATACGTGCATCTCCCTCAATGCACGATTCTAAGAATTGGTTGAGTCCAAAGACGTCGATATCACCAAACAACACCTCGTTTTTGGCTTCTCGCATCAACAACGAACCTTCCATCGTTCTGTGTCGTGTGAGAAGAGCTTCCGCTTTCTGTTGGAATTGTTGAGGACTGATTTCCTCAGCACCCATCCGCTTGGGGATGATGAGCGAGCGACCCGAGACTTCCCTGAACCGCTTGGCAAATATTTGGGTGTTGATGATGTAGCGTTCAATGACATCGTGGTGGTTGTTTTCACGAAACGCCGTGTAC
>JBMYNT010000070.1:0-6969 GCA_049598575.1 Candidatus Poseidoniaceae archaeon
AAAGACTGCAAACCACATCTCCCTCACTTTCGAGTCGGGATTCGGCTTGTCCTGATCCGTTTTCATTCGCCACTACTCACGGAATCTCTGTTGATTTCATTTCCTCCCCCTACTAAGATGCTTCAATTCGGGGGGTTCCCTATCGCATCGCGATTGTTTCCGAAGAAACAGGAAGTCCCATTCAGCCATCTGCGGATCCAAGACATTCTTGCGTCTCCCCGCAGCTTATCGCAGCTTGTCACGACCTTCATCGGCACTCGAGCCGAGCGATCCCCCAGTTGGGTTGTAGCATCACATGTATGTATTCCACACCATGCGAGTAACCCTTCGGTATCTAAACATGCCAATTCGGCTTCCACAGAAAACCACCTCCCCGAGGGATGGTTCTCCTCAGCCCTTCCCCCGACAGCAGTTGCCGAGGTGCTAAGCAACCTTCCGACCTACCTCACGTATATGAAGAAATCGGATGTCAAGTTGGCTTCATACCGCACCATGGAACCCCGGATTGGGTCATAATGATGGTAACTTGAGAAGATTTTGCGAAACCAGTGGTTCCCCTTGTATCGATGCGAGCATCGTTTTTGCTTCCCCATACTGTCCCATTTGGGCTAAAATTGCTGCGTGCAGATTGACAAAGTGGGATTTGGATTTCTCCGTTTCTGCTGCCATTCCAACAAGCCCGAGAGCCTTCTCTTCACGTCCGCTGAGGAGAAGTGCCTGAGCAAGATTGTACAGTGGTTCAGGATGATCGGTATTGGCACGAACTGCTTCTCTTAGAGAGAGAATGGCTGCTTCAAACTGTGTAGCTGCATTGGAAACATCGACAGGATCGGCAGACTCTTGCATCGTCGTAGCGACTTGCAGTAATGCGATTCCATAGTTGTTCATCGCACCAACATCTCCAGGAACACTCGCTAGAACCCTTTGGAAAGAACGGGCTGCGCTGCGCCAATCGCCTTGCCCGATGGATACAAATCCGCTTTCAACAAGCGCTTTGAGGGATTCGTCGTTGGAAGCCTGAACGGTCATCGCTCGTGCAGGGTGGAGGTCGAATGGAGTGAATGTTTTTTCCGCATATTCGACAACTTGCGGCTGAACAAAGGAATCATCAACTCCGTGGTCGACATGCACAACAGTATCTTCCAAGTCTGAGAATACAACCTCGATCACATCGTCGTCTTGTGCAAAGATTCCTTCACCGGAAGTTGTATCGAGAGGAATCTGCGGAATCGCCTCAGCAACCGTAGCCTCCATGATTGGAATCGCGGTGATTCGAACAGGCTCAGGTGTTGGAGAAACCTCCTCTTCGGTTGGAAGATTGACTTCGGGAAGTGAGGGGACAATCTCTTCAGGATCATCTTGCTCTGTCTCAACAGGAGGGGCGATGCTAACCGGTTCGGCGGCGTTCTCATCTGCTGATACAACAGGAGATTCAGGTTCCGGTTTAGGCACATCCTCGTTCGTTTCAGTGGTATGCTCGACATCGAATGGTATTCCGTCACGATGGCTTCCGATTCCAAATGGCAGACGTGACACGTTGGTCAGCGATTCACCACCGAAGCCGAATGGAAGTGAAGATGATGGTTCAGGCTCCTTCTCCTCGACTGGACGCTCCATACCTTCCAGATCATACCAAGCATCAGCGGCCTCGTCCAAACCAGGTACTTCTGTGGGAAGAACCATCTCGGCGTCCTGAAAATCTTGTGACTTCTTTTGAATTTGCGAACCACATGCAGGACAGGAACCACCAGCGAGATAGAGAATGCCGCAG
Organism: Candidatus Poseidoniaceae archaeon; assembly: GCA_049598575.1. GTDB lineage: Archaea > Thermoplasmatota > Poseidoniia > Poseidoniales > Poseidoniaceae > MGIIa-L2. The sequence continues at coordinate 1,772 of JBMYNT010000070.1, forward strand.
ACTCCGCATTCGTTCATGGTGACCCTGTTGCCCCTTCGGGTTCAGGTTCTTCAATCCAACGCTTTGGCGAGCCTACTCTTCGGCATCGAGAACTGTGTCTGCTTTACCAGAGGAAATGACCACCGACTTGATGGCAGAAATGATTTCTTCGGCGTCATCGTCGACCAAGGCTTCCGCTGGTGATTTTCCTTTGGCACGACCACGAGAGTATTGAGCAATGATTCCGATGAGCGCGATACAGGTGAGAGCAATCTTCCATGTTGTACCGCCATCTTCACCGCCTACAACATAGACAAGGACCATGTAGAAGGTGACAATGATGGTCGAGAGAAGCATGACAGGGAAGCCTGCTTTGAAGAATTCATTGAAGGATATAGGATAACCTGCTTCTTCAGAGAGTCCTGCTGTTACAACGTTTGCTGATGCACCGATGAGAGTACCGTTACCACCAAGACAAGCGCCAAAAGCAAGTGCCCAAATCAATGGTCCAAGGTCGAGGCTGAGTTCAACAGAAAGCGAGAGAACGATTGGAATCATTGTCGCTGTGTATGGAATGTTGTCGATAAAGGCAGATGCGATAGCAGAGACCCATAGAATAATCACAACAGCAGCAGCGAGTCTGTATTCTTCACTGAACGATTCGATACCTTTCTCAACAAAGCTCCCGATGTAGTCGATGACTCCCATGTACTGCAATGAATGAACCAAGACAAACAGACCAGCAAAGAAGAGCAGAGTTGTCCATTCAACGTGTTCGAGAGGTTCTTCCAACTCGTGCGGATTTGTAGCGAGGAGCATAATGACAGCCCCGCCCAATGCGATCCAAGAAACGGCTATGTGAACAACCGGATGGAGGAAAAATCCAACGATGACGAGACAGAGAATGGTGCCACTTACCTTGAGTCCTTTCATGTCCTTGATGGCATATTGTCGCTCGAGTTCTGTGATGTCTCGATCGCGTCGTCCACTAAACTCGTCTTTGTACAACCAGCGAATGAGCATGAAGGATGGAACGATTGTCAGCAGGATACCAGGTGCCATTTCGATGATAAAGTCGTTGAATGTGACGCCATCTGATGCGAGTGCTGCGATATCAGCATCTTTGTTTCCTTCAATGGCCGAAGGAGACATAGCAGATCCAATCATGATGTTCGGTGGATCCCCGATCATGGTGGCTGCACCACCGATGTTGGAGAAAAGCACCTCTGAAATCAGAATCGGTATCGGTTTGATGTCGAGTACTTTCGCAATCTGAATTGTGACAGGAGTGAGCAGGAGCATGGTTGTAACGTTGTCCAAAAATGCCGACAAAACAGCCGTAACTGCACAGAGAATAACAACAAGTGTCCAAATTTCTCCACCGCTTTTCTTGTACGCTTGTACAGCAAACCATTCGAACACACCGGTGTGTGAGATGACACCAACCATGACCATCATACCGAGAAGAAGACCAATGGTTTCCCAATCGATCATGGTCGTTACTGCTTTGAGACTGAGCGTATCTTCAACGGAGTAAAAGTTCAGTGCGACGACTGCGAGAAGTCCCCCGAGCGCCGCAGCGAGTGTTCTATGAACGACTTCAGTGATAATAAGCGCATAAACGAACACGAGGATTCCGAGTCCAACAAAAACGGCTTGCTTCTCCATCCCTTCTTTGACGTTGATGTCGAGATTGATTCCGTCTCCACCGCCTGCGGCAAAGCCACTTTGTACGAAGTACATCGTACCCACGACAATCAAGGAAAGTAGTGCAATCAATTGTGCAGGATGTCGTCGCGTGAAAAGAAGACTACCGCCCATGCTGTTTGGACCAACATGACCTTATTGAGCGTTGGGTTTGTGTTTCAATCAATTCTTCCAAAACACAGCCACATTCCCTCGGGCAAAAACGACATGACTTGACGTCTTGTTTGCAAGATGTGCCCAAACCTGTTTCATCTCTTCACGAGGAAAGAGCCCACGGTTGACCTTTGCTTTGACCAATGTTCTCGATGAGAGTTGCCCATCCAGTTCTACGACAACAGCATCCGTAAGGCCTGATTTCCCAATCCGCATCGTCACGGGCAAAGAGGCGTCTTTCGCCTGACGTAGAATCGAATCAGGGATTTTCATGCTCGAACCTCCTTTGGTGACGGATAAGGGATGCGACGAACATGCCCGCATGTAAGGCAGCTGTGAATTCTCAAACCATTTCGCAGACGTACTCGAGCAGTTGATCCTTGAACCAACAAGGATGAGCACTTGCGGCAAACGACTTGCTTCGCTTCAGGTGTCAACCTAAGGCGATGTCGACGAGATATCTTGAACAGATGTCGTGCGAACGTTTTGCGATGCTGGACCGGGTGTTTCGCTACATTATAGAGCATCGAAAGAAGATGGTCTCGGGATTGCAAAGCATGTTGCCTTCGCTTGTCCTTCAGACGTTGTCGTCGACGACTCATTGGTTCCACCTTAGTTGAGTGCATTGAGCAAGTCTGTTGTGATCAAGTCAATGTCTCTGTCACCATCGACAACTGTGAACAATCCTGCAGCTTCGTAGAACGCTGCAAGAGGGGCCGTTTGTTCATGATAGGCTTTCAATCGAGCAACAACTGTCGCTTCAGTATCGTCTGCACGGCGCTTCTCGGAAAAGGCTCCACATGCACAACCAGATTCTGGAAGCGGATTGAATGCATCGTGATAGACGACACCACAGTTCCCACAACTAAAACGGCCGCAGATTCTCTCTACAATACGTTCGTCTGGAACATCGATTGCAAGAACAATCGAAACGTCGACGATTTCAGCAAGTGCTTCTGCCTGAGGAACGGTTCGAGGAAAGCCGTCGAACATGACGCCATCTTGCGCATCATCCTCTTTCATTCGGTCTTTGATGAGGTCAATGATGACTTGATCTGGTACAAGTGCTCCTGCGTCCATGTACTTCTTCGCCTCAAGTCCAACGCTTGTTTCCGCCTTTACTGCAGCACGTAGCATATCGCCCGTTGAAACCTGCGGCAGACCAGTCGCATCCATCATACGTTGGGCTTGCGTTCCTTTTCCAGCGCCAGGTGGACCAAACAAAACTATGTTGAGCATGGACCAACGTTTTGTATCATCCATTTGAACGTATCACTTCAAACCCATGCGTTGGAGATACTGGTCACCATAGTGTTGCCACTGTTCCATTGTCCAACCGTTCGGAAGACCTCCTGGCGGCAATGGTGGACCTGCTGGTAATGCTGGGACTTCCTTGACTGGAGTCGGTGGGAGTCCAGCAGAAGGCACACCTGCAGGAGGTAGACCCGCCGGAGGAAGTCCTGCAGGAGGTAAACCAGTGGGTGGAAGCCCAGCAGGAGGTAATCCAGCGGGTGCCGATGCCATTGGAACTGGCATATCCATCGATTGTGCGAGTGCTGCAGCGATTTCATCTTGTGAGACTTCGCCAGATGCCATATCGTTCACAGAGTGGCTGATGTCGAGAGCTTCATCGCGTCGTGTACCAAGATGATCTGGATTTGTGTGAGCATCAGGAGAGACGAGGTCGGTACTCGAGTCGCTGACTTTTGCGGAGGATTTGAGCCGACGGGCACCGATGACCATTGCAACTGCGACTGCTGCCAACAACGGATAAGCGATCCATGGCGACATGTTCAGGAGCCCGCCAGAAGATTGTTGAGCACTGACGCTTGTATCCGCTGCAAATTCAACAACGACGTTTGAATCGGAAGTGAACACAATAACGAGTTGGTAGCGACCATCCTTTGCGTCGGAATCGGGCATGACCTTGCCAACAATATCGATGCTTTGACCCACACCGAGATCGGTGATGGATGATGGTGACACGGTAACCTTTCGATCCGAAAGTACCATGCCTTCAGAGTCTCGTACTTCAGCCTGTAGCGTACCACTCAAAGGCTGATTACCTTCGTTAACGAGAGTGAAGGTTTGTTTTGCAGAATCGCCACGTGGTATAAAGAGCAGTGGTGCAGCAGTGGTATCGGTCGAGATCCCTGCGAAATCGCTTTGTGGCACTTCCACTCTGAGAATCAACTCGCTCGTAACGAAACGACCATTGTTGCTTGCGTTGACATACAGTGGGAGATCAAAGCCAGTACCTGCATCGGTTTGATTCGGCGGAAGGATGGCTACAATAACATCGGCTTGAGAGAGGACACCAACAAAAGACGGTGGGTTCGCATAGTTGACCGTCCATCCGTCCGGAGCGAGTCCGTAACTCCATTCCAAGTCAAGGTCAGCATTGCCCGTGTTGAGAACATTGAGTTCAACGAATGTAAAATTTTCACCAACAACAGCAGAGACAATCCCTTCTCCTGTTTGTTCGAGTTGCACATCGAGGTTGTCCGATACAACCAGAGAAGTTGTGTTGAGTGTGAACGACTGGGCACTGTGTTCGACACGTAGTGTGTATGTGTTTGAGTTCCCTTCTCGGGCAGTTTCAGGAACAAGAAGCATCAACTGTACATCTGCTGATTGTCCGGCTTGTAAGTTCAAGTTGAGGTTGGTTGAACTCGTTTGGTCAAGATACGACATTTGAGCGGCCCACGAAGGGTTGCCTCTCTCAAGCGTTACTGTGAAGCCCATCTCTGTGTTTCCATCGTTGCTGATGGTGTGGTTGTAGTAGACGACATCTCCTGTGTTTGCGTAGACTGGCGCCGCCAGTGCACCTGGACCGATGGCACCGGACGGACCGTAAAGATCGGATTTGAAAGAACGTAATTCCGAAACTGCAACATCGACCACTTCGACGTGGTTCAACGTTGGATCTGTTGGCGATGTTACAACACACGTGATTTGATCGATGGAACCTGCTGCCGGTTGGCCATTCGAAACACCCGGGACAAACACATTCACATCCATCGATAGATCTTGCAGAATGTTCAGTGGTTCAAATTCCAGTGTGGAAGAATTGGAGTTTCCAAGCATAATCTGCCATTGTGAAGCTGATGTGCACGACATCGTGTATTGTGCTGCTGAGTTGCCAGTATTGCGCACACCAATTGAGAAGCCAGTACTTCCACCGGGTTGTGCTTGCACACCCACGGTTCCTGATGGAACAACATCAACCGAGTCGACTTGATCAATGGTGAAGGTTAGTCGTTGCGTGTGCGATACTGTCGGCTGATTTTGGTAGCGAGCGGCCACGTCAACGACGAAGGTTCCTGCACGAGCAAATCGTTCTGTCGAACCGTCAAGCG
>JBMYNT010000071.1:0-6922 GCA_049598575.1 Candidatus Poseidoniaceae archaeon
TGTGGAAACGATGGCAACCCCACGCCTAGTTCCAACGATGGACATGGGACGTCTGCGGCGGGTGTTGCAGCCGGAATCGGCGATAACAACTACGGAATTTCCGGTGCAGCCATGGATGCTGATTTGATTGGAATTCGGCTAATTGCTTGTTCCAACACCGACCAAGACGAAGCAGATGCTGTTGGTCATCGCCGAGACCTTGTCGCAATTTCCTCCAACTCATGGGGGCCGAGTGACTCAGGAAAAGTCGTCAGTGGACCAGGTCCTTTGTTGCAGGCTTCACTCGAAGACAACATGTACCAAGGACGAGGTGGATTGGGAACCATCGTCACACTCGCTGGTGGAAACGGACGAAACAACGATGACAACTCCAACTACGATGGATACGCGAATTCACGATTCACCATCGGCGTCGCTGCCATCACGGATTATGGTAACCAAGCATGGTACAGCGAAGACGGCGCCAACATTCTCGTCGCAGCTCATTCACGAGGAGGTGCACAAGGGATTACAACCGCAGACATTCGAGGATCTGGTGGCTACACCTCGACAGACATCAACAACAACTTCGGTGGAACCAGCAGCGCAACACCACTCGTTTCTGGTGTGATTGCCCTCATGCTTGAAGCCAATCCATCGCTCACCTATCGGGATGTTCAACACGTCTTGGTTCACAGTGCTCGTACGAACGATGCGAGCGACAATGATTGGGTCACCAATGGAGGAGGCCATGATGTCAATCACAAATACGGTCACGGTGCCATCGATGCTGGACTTGCCGTTCACATCGCTCGCAACTGGACCAATGTGAATCCTGAATACAATTGGTCAAGCGGCGAGATCGACATTTCACAATCTGTACCTGACAATACAGCAAATGGACTCTCAGATAGCGTAACAGTAGATGCTGGCTTGCTCGTCGAATCGGTCGAAATCCGATTTGATGCGGATCACACCTATCGGGGCGACTTGGAAATTACCCTCACTTCGCCAGATGGTACTGAGTCCCGGTTGGCTGAAAAGCACGATGACAACAACAACAATTTCAACGAGTGGGTGTTCTCTTCGATGCTGCACTGGGATGAATCCTCCGATGGTGTTTGGACCCTCGAGGTCAACGACCGTGGCAATGGAGATACGGGAACATGGAACCACTGGGAATTGGTGATTCACGGTGCGGAGGAAATCATTGATACCGACAACGATGGCCTTCCTGATGAAGACGAAACAAGCATCCACAACACCGATCCATTCGATCCTGATTCAGACGATGACAATTTGATGGACGGATATGAAATCTTCAATTCGTCCACGAGTCCAATCGATTCAGATACCGACGATGACTTGTTGAACGATGGTCAAGAAGTGCTCATCTTCTCGACCAATCCACTTCAGGAAGATACCGATAGCGACGGATTAAGCGATGGAACCGAAGTTCTTGTCACCTTCAGCAACCCATTGGTCTTCGACGAAGACGGTGACAGCGATGGCTGGTATTGGTTCCAAGATTGCAATGACAGCAATCCTGACGTCAAACCGCTCCAACCTGAGCTACTCGATGGTATCGATAACAACTGTGAGAACGGAATTGATGAAGGATTCAAGGATCTTGACTCAGACAACGATCGATTGAGTGACTGGGCTGAATTCCATGTTCAATTCACCGATTGGAACAATCCAGATACGGATGGAGATGGCATGGACGATGGCGATGAAGTACAAGTCTTCTTTTCTGACCCAACCTATAACGATCCAGACGATGATAGTGACGGATACTACTGGTTCCAAGATTGCGATGACAACGATTCAGATAGAAGTCCAGGATTGTCTGAATGGTTGAACGGGATTGACGATGATTGCGATGAAGATGTTGACGAGGATTTCCTAAACAGCGATGCTGACAGAGACGGACTTGTTGACATTGATGAGTACAACATTCACATGACTGAATGGCAAGATGCAGATACGGACGATGATGGTCTCAATGATGGGTATGAATTGTTCCAAGGAACAAATCCATTGTTTGCAGATCTTGACAACGATGGTGACGGCCTTCGATGGTTCCAAGATTGCGATGACAACGATTCCAGTATCAACCCCTATGCACCTGAAATCCGAAACGGAATCGATGACAACTGCAACGGAGAGATTGACGAAGGCTTACCGGATCTCAACCCTCAGATTCTGATCGTTTCCTACTCGAGTCAATCCGTAGAAGTAAACAGGAACATTGGCATAACTGTCTATGCAAATTCTGACACAGAAACCATTCTCTTTGAGTTAGAAAATTCCCTCCAAACTGAGATTTCAGTCAACCAAGCAACCGTCGTAGCCTCATCGCCAGGAATCTATAGAGGCGAAGTATGTGCAGTAACAGATGAACTATTCAATTGCGAATCGATCGTTGTCGAATTCACAGCAGTTCAGGAAATCGAAGTCGAGCCAACAACCAAATCAGAACCTGAGGAACGCTCGACATATGTATCGCAACTGAGTGAAAACATCGTCACAGTTGTTGTTCTGAGCATCATTGTTCTCCTTGTAAGCATCCTCGGATGGAAGCGGCCTAAAGCTCCAATCAAATGGGAACAGCCAGTTACCTATGACAGCAGTATTCCTACTGCACCTGATCTCTCAATGTGGAACAATTGAATTATCAGCCACCGAAGATCTCGAACGGAGTGAATCAATCGAGAATTATGTTCTCATTGTTGAGCGCATGATGCCACATTCCATTCAATCGAACGATGTTGTAGGCAGAACCGCCCAGACGCTTGACGATATTCCCAATCCTGAAACCAATTGATTCATACACGTTGAGGTAGATTTCAATTTTACCTCACCAAGTGAGGGGATGTGTTGAACATGAGTAAAACCAAGAAAACCGAAACGAAGCAAACCGAAGAAAGCCGAACCATGTTGGTAGGATACGTTCGCCGCAGCAATGCTGGTGGAGCGATCAAGTTGTCCATCAACACCGCATCGTTCGCAGACTGTGAAACCTACGAAACAAGTGATGGGGAATCCTACGTACCTCTCGTCGTTTCGATGGCAGCGCTCCAGCGAGTCATCGCTGGTGAGCGAGCTGTCACGACCGTTTCACAACTCCTCGATTGATTGATAGAGGAGTACGGACAAGTAAGCAATCATGTACTCAAATCTACATGAAGCCGAACACTGCTCAATTCCGGTTGAGCAGTGTTCTCTTTTCCAGTCAAATCGGAGCATAATAAGAGGTACAACTATATATTCTATATTTTGGAGTTTAAGTCATGGAGAGTGAACATGGTCAAGTCCGCATCGTTGCGGGCATGCCTATGTACAACGAAGAGGAAACCATCGGAACGGTGGTTACCATGGCTCTTCGGTACGTCGATGAAGTCATCTGCATCGATGATGGATCCTCAGATTCCAGTGCACGAATCGCAGAAGCATGCGGTGCAACCGTTATCCGCCACCGTGGCAATCAAGGATACGGTGCTGCGCTCAAGACCCTGTTCAAATCAACAAGAGACAGCGATGCAGACATTCTCGTTGTTCTTGACTCCGATGGTCAGCATGATACCGCTGATATTCCAAAGTTGATTCAACCGATTCTCGATGAGGAAGCAGACTTTACGATTGGTTCTCGATTTGTTGAAGGTGGAGAAGGCAACGACATGCCTGCCTACCGTCGTCTCGGAATCAAGGTCATCACTGCTGCAAGCAATCTGACAAGCGATCTTGGCATCAAGGACACACAATCTGGATTCCGAGCATTCTCTCGAAAAGCCATCGATCGGCTGCGTTTTGATGCAGATGGCATGGAGCTATCACTCGAAATGCTCGAAGATGCGAAAGAGAAGCAACTCACCATTCAAGAAATCCCAACCATCATCCGCTACGATGTTCCAAAGGGATCGAACTTTACGGCCATCTCTCACGGATTTACGGTACTCACTTGGGCACTTCTCTCGCTTTCGCAAAAGAAACCGTTGCTTACACTCGGCATTCCTGGCCTTGGACTCCTTGCAACCGGAGCTGCAATGGGCATGAATACAGCACAAGGATTCACGACACAAATCGATACGGTTCTCGGCCAAGGATTGACAGCCGTATGGATTGGTGTCCTCGGATTGGCCTTGATCGCTACTGGATTCATTCTCCAAACAGTACGTGGATTCCTGCGTATTTTGCTGGTGCGTGAATTTGGCCTCGATTGAGCCCAAGTCGTCGCATTGTTCATCAATTGAACACGGTTGGTTCAACCATGGCAGGACAACTCTCTGCACTTCTCGAGAGTTTCCGCAAAACGACGGAGCCTGCTCGAGAAAAAATGGAAGAGTGGCAAGGCGAGTTCAATTCGTACGCTCGAAAGCGGACAGAACAGTTGTACCGGACCGTACTAGCCTCACCAGCAATCTTTGTTTTGCTGCTCATTGTGATTGCAGCATTCCTTGGCCAACGTGGCCTCGATTTTCAATCACAAATCGAAGACGATGTTGAGATCTTCCTCCCAGATGGTGCTGAATCAACCGATTTGCTCCTCGAGGTAAGGGAAGAATGGTCAACGGACATTGCCGTCATTTACATTCAAACCGATAATGCACGGCTTGGAGGAGGTTTAGGTGACAACATTACCGATGAGAAAATCCTTCGAGAAATCAGTTGGGTTGAAGGTGACGATGACAACATTGGAGGTTCATTCACGGGACGTGGAATGGATCACAACAAGGAAGATTACGGAGCGATTGATGGTGTTCTTTGGATTATTTCACCCGCTCAAATCATGAAGGAGATCAATTCTGCAGATGGTCGATTCAACGAATCGATGTGCGTTCATGGTGTCAATACTCGTCTTCCAGTTGCCCTCGATTGTGAGAATCTCCCAGGAGGAGGTCGCTATGCGATTCCAAATCAGCAAACCATCGACCAAATCATTCAGAATTCGAGCGGTGCCTTTGAAGCTCTCATCAAGGATACCAACGACAACGACCTTTCCGTTGACAGCGATGGTGACGGCGACCCAACCAACGACATGGATGGCGATGGCATCTGGGATACAACAGCCATCATTGTTGGAATGCGATCCGATGTTCCAGAACAATGGGGTGAATTCGACCAATTGCTGGATCACTTCGACGACATCATTGACAATCGGCCTATGGAATCACAGTCGACCAACATGACGGTCACAGGATTAACAAAAACATTGGAGGATGTATCCGATGCCATTTACGACGACCTTGTCGAAATGATGCCGTATTCCATTCTCTTTACCATCCTCATCATTTCGTTCCTGCACCGCTCAGCAAAGGTCGTCATCATCACAGGCACGCCCATTCTCTTGGCCCTTGGCGTCACCTTTGGAGCATCCGTAGTTCTCAAATGGACGCTAACACCGATGATTGTTGCAACTTTCCCAATTCTGATTGGATTAGGTGTGGATTATGCTCTGCACATGGTCAATCGTATCGAAGAAGTGCGGCGAAAAGAAATCGAGCGCATGATTGAAGAAAACACGACACGACAACGCCAAGGAAAGGAACTTCTTGAACAACCGGATCTTTGGGACAAAGAATTCTACATCCGATGTGTGACAACCATGGCAGGGTCGACAGGTGTTGCTGTCTTCCTGTCTGCTTTGACCACCATCGTTGGTTTCTCGGTCCTCATCGCTCCAAGCATCGTTAACATTGCACCGATTCGCTCAGTTGGACTGACTTTGGTTGTAGGAATTCTCTCAACATTGATGTTCTCCATCATCCTTGTTCCAGCCTTGGCATGGATGTTGCGCTTCCACAAGCGAACCAATCCAGGCATGTGGAAGAACATCGGCAAGGTCCCGATTCGTTTCTTTGTGGTGATTCTCTTGGTTACTTCAAGCGTCACCGTCTATGGAATCGCTAATCTAGATGAACTCAACGAACCAATTACAGGTTCAAGTGAAGCTCCTGAAGGCATCGAATCGTTGGATAAGATTGCGAAGTATTCCGAGCAATTCGACAGTGGTCAGACTTCGATGTTTGTCTTTGACGCGACCAATCGATTCAACGACAACGAAACATCGAACATTCGAGACTTGCCGGTTATGGATGCGATTGATCGATTGGAACAACGCATTGATGCTGTTGAAAGCACCAATACGACGAGCATCATTACGTTCCTGAAGGCTGTTCCAGTCACTATTCAACTCACCGACAACGTCGTTCTCTACGAAGGCTCATTGTGGGATTTACTCCATGATGAATGCTGGGAGAGCAACGACCCTATCGAGTGCAACGTCTGGATTGCTCTGGAAGCAAGTGGACCAAGTGGTCGTGAAGGATTGCGACGAGACATGGTCAACGTTGCGTTCGATACACTCTCGCTTGAAGTTCGCTCAATGCTTCTGAATCAACAAGAAACCAAGGCCATCATCTACGTTGATCAGCCGTACATGAATCTCAACATTGCATCCGATCTTCGAGATGAAATCGATGAAATCCTTTCTCAGCCTCCAGAATTGCAACAAACACGAACCTCCAAATTGACCGGAGGACTTCCAGTCTCGTTGGACATTAACGAAGGCATTCATGACACGCAGTCACGAACTACAATTCTAACCATGCTCATCTTGACCATTGTCTTGGCGATCGTCTTCCGTTCAATACGGTTAGGAATCGTGACCATGGTTCCTGTGGCTGTCGTCATCCTTTGGCAACCACTTCTCATGCAGAGTGGCGATGTCAACGTCAACATCTTCACGGCCATGATTGGAACCATTGTGTTTGGAATTGGTGTCGATGATGCGATTCACGTCATGCACAGGATACAGGAAGAGGGTGAAAATTCGAAAGGTATTGCGCATTCCATCGAAGAAACAGGTCAGACCATCTTTGAGACAACCATAACAACAGTCGCTGGAATATCTGCTGGATTCTTGGCAGCCTTCCCTGGTTTG
>JBMYNT010000072.1:0-6694 GCA_049598575.1 Candidatus Poseidoniaceae archaeon
ACTGGAAAGGCAACCTTTGCCGATAACACACCTGTCACGCTGGATTATGTCTACGTACAATGCATTCCTGGTGATTTTGCTTGCTACCAATACAGAGGTGCTCAATCCATAACCGATGCATACGGCTATTACTCGATCCTCATAGACGTCACCGATGAAGAGGACGATCTCGATATCCTCCTCAATCTCAGAGGCGAGAACTTCACACATACCATCGACATTCAAGCGCACCGTGACTCACCCAACAATCAAATGGTTCAGGACATTAAACTCGAACAGAATCCACCACCATCGGGCGTATTCCTCGGTTTTGGTTGCTTCATCGTCTTGTTCACACTGGTATTTGTTTCCGTCTTGATGCGAACTGGTCGTCGCCTATCAACCAAGCAAGGACGAATGGAATTCATGGGTATGAAACAAGCAAGAATGCTTGAATGTCCAACATGTAAGCAAATGGTTGCTCAGCATGAACTGGTGATGCATTTCATTGTCGATCACGACATGGAAGCCTTCGATGCTGGAGAATTGGCAGGAAAGGTCATGCGGCGCACGTGGTCTGAAGAAGAGTAGAATCATCCAACGCATCTGAAAAGATTGATTGACCAACGCTGCGAAGTCAACCTCATGGGAAAGACCAATCTGTTTGTTCTTGTTTCGATTGTCTCGATGACAATGGCTGGTTGTACATCCAGTACCATCATTGGCTGCGGAGAGGGCTACGAAGAAATGTACGGGGGGTATGAATACGGCTTCAATTCGACAAGTGTTGATGCTCAAAATTCCCTTCAAGTAAAGGTCGAAATTGTCAAGGGTAGCGGAGGATGGTGGCTCGAAGAGTCGGAGACATACCAAGAAAGCCAGACCTTGTGGACCGATATTACGGTGAAATTCTCCGATGGTACAACAGAAGAAATAAGCTTCAAACGATCGAATTGGAACAATTTCGGGGATGGAGGTTCGGGTTCATCATGGAACCAAATTCTTACGTTCAACAGTCCAGATGGATTCTGTGATAATGGATGTGAAGAGGTTCAATTTTCGGGTAGCTTTGAATATGGAATCATGTACTATGATGCAACCTGTCAAAGTTCACCATGGATTGATATCGATTAGAGAACAAATCAACATCTTGAGTTGATTCAACTCAAAAGCATGAAAACCCCATTGGCCAAGCGGTAGGCATGGATGCAGACCAAGAAGTGGTCGCTGCGTGGGAAGCGTTGCGAGAACATTGGTTGATTCCAACGACGGGAAACAAACCATCCCGCTTCTTGTTTTACAACTTCTTGCGCTTAACCCTTGGGCCAACGTTCCGTTTCTTGTTGCGTTTGAGAATTCGAGGCGAACATCACATCCCTCGCAAAGGTGGTGTCATTCTTGCAGCGAATCACCTGTCGCATGTTGACCCGATCATGGTGATTCTCGCATCGAGAAGAACAACCCACTACCTTGCAAAGGATGGACATTTTGAGAAGTTTGGAACCCGATTTGTCATGAAGTCAACAGGACAAATTGAGACGCAGCGAGAAAGTGGAGGTCTTGACGCGCTCTCAAGTGCAGCAGACGTTCTAGACCAAGGACGTGCTCTGGGAATCTTTCCAGAAGGAACTCGCTCAAAGCGAACTGAAGCACCCTTCCTCTTACCAGGAAAAACGGGTGTTGCACGTTTAGCAGCATCTTATCCAGAATGTGTTGTCGTTCCAATTGCCATGACTGGTACGAGGGCAATGATGGAGCCACAAAAGCACAAACTTCCACGATTGCACAAGCGAGTGACGATTCAATCTGGAGAAGGGGTTACCTGGTATCAGTGGCTGACCGATGTTAATGGAGGAGATCAATCAGCAACATCACTGAAGGCGCTTGCTGAAAAGGAAGAGCACGAAATCCGAAGCGAACTTGCAGCCCTCTATCGACGTTTTACAGACCAGTTGATGGGAAGCATCCTCGCACTTGGCGCTCCTTGATGCTCGGTAACCCTCAAGGGCTTCCATCGATGACGGACCTTTGGTGAGCCTGTGCAAGAGTATCTTGACCTGATGAAACACATTCTCGACAACGGTGTCGAAAAGGGCGATAGAACGGGCACGGGCACACTTTCTGTGTTTGGTTATCAGATGCGTTTCGATCTTTCCGATGGCTTTCCAATGGTGACCACAAAGAAGCTTCACCTACGTTCCATCGTTCATGAATTGCTTTGGTTCCTCAAGGGCGATACGAACGTCAAATACCTCCAAGAGAACGGTGTTCGAATTTGGAACGAATGGGCTGATGAAAACGGTGATCTTGGGCCCGTCTATGGAAAGCAGTGGCGCAAGTGGGAAGCCAAGGATGGACGAATTATCGACCAAGTCGAACAAGCCATTGAGCAAATCAAAAACAATCCAAACAGCCGACGCATCATCGTTTCTGCATGGAACGTCGGTGAACTCGATGAGATGGCATTGATGCCTTGTCATGCCTTCTTCCAGTTCCATGTCGCCGATGGTAAGTTGAATTGTCAACTGTACCAACGAAGCGCTGATGTCTTCCTTGGCGTTCCATTCAACATTGCTTCCTACGCACTGTTGACGCACATGATGGCTCAGGTATGCGGGCTTGAGGCAGGAACATTCGTTCATACGCTTGGCGATGCACACCTGTACATGAATCACCTTGACCAAGCTCGAGAGCAAATCAGCCGAGATCCTCTTCCGCTTCCTACATTGAAACTGGATGAAAGCATCATGGACATTGATGGATTCACCTATGATGACATCGAGGTTGTTGGTTACGAGCATCACCCACACATCTCTGCACCTATCTCGGTTTGATTTCTATGCAACTGAAAATGATCCTTGCCATGGATTTGGATGGCTGCATTGGCAAAGAAAACGGATTGCCGTGGCGCCTTCGATCGGACATGCTTCGCTTCAAGCGGTTGACTCTTGGTACTGGAAACAGTGCAGTCCTCATGGGACGGACGACTTGGGAAACCATTCCTGAGATGTACAGGCCTCTTATCGATCGCATCAACATCGTTGTGACTCGAAACCGTGAATACACCCTAGCCAATGCAGAAGTCGTCTATTCTATAGAGGAAGGAATCGATGTTGCAAAGGCCAACAATTGTGACGAATGTTGGATCATCGGTGGTGCCAACGTCTACGAGCAATGTCGAGACATGGTTGAAGAGATTCATCTCACATCGGTAGAGACATCCAATTCTGGTGATGTCAAAGTTGGGTTGTTTGGTGGTGAATGGCATCGAGAGATCATCGAATCAACACCTCAGAGCAGTGAGAATGAGCATCCAACAACCTACATGATTCTGACAAAATCATGAATCGGTGTATTCTGTCACTCGAATTCCGAGTCGTCCCTTTCGAGCAGGACGTTGCATGATCTTGTCGACTTTCGCTTCAAACGAAGCTTTGAGATCGATGTTCATGGCCAAGGAATGACCCATCAAGAGAATGAGGACATCTGCCATCTCCTCAGCGACCTCTTCAATTGGCTTGTTCTTGGTGACGGCGGCTGCCAACTCACCGAGTTCTTCAACGGTGAGAGCGATTCTGTATCCCATATCATGTCCATTGTTTCCAGCAAAGTCGTGCTTCTGATGAAAGGCTGCAACACGTTTCATCATTGCAGTCCAGACATCTTCATCTTCCGATGCTAACCAAGATTCAACCGAGAATGGTTCCATAATGCATGGTTTTGTTGAACGCTCTAAATCATTGTGTCAACAACGATGTGATGCATGCCCAGACGGGTCCAAGTCGACGATTGGCTTCTGCTGAGACGGCTTCATGACTCAAATCTGCGCTTGCATCACCGGGTTCTTTTCCAGCTGCCCAATTCGAACCAATGAGCAATGCTGCATAGGGAATCTCGACTTCTCGACAAAGTTTGGCTTCTCGAGGCATGGTCATTCCGACAACATGGCCTCCGAGTTTCTCGATGGCAAGAACTTCAGCTGCCGTTTCAAATTGAGGGCCTTGTGCAAGCCAATATGTGAAGAAGAGACGTTCATCGCTCAGATTCTGGTCTTCGCGTAGAACGGTCTCCAGCGAGGCATTCATGCCTTGATCGAACGGGACTGTGACCGAAGTAAACTCAGCCTCTTCATCATGGAACGTTGTTGTTTGTCCTGTAAAGTCGATGTATTGATTGGCCAATCCGACGCGTCCAGGTGGGAAATCTTCGACGATGCAACCGACTGAACAGACAGAGAGAACTGCGTCCATGTTGGCATGCTTCAATGCCCAGATGTTCGCATGGTGGTTGATGTTGTGAGGTGGCTTGTTTGGCTTGCCTTCGTTGTGGTGACGCTGGAGGAAGACGAGGGTCTTCTCGGATGAGTCGTGTCGAAGTTGAAACGACTTCAGCGGGACATTGCCATAGGGTGTTTCAACTTCAAACGAATCCGTAGCAAGTACTTCGAGCCCAGCATCTGCAAATGGTTGCCCCGTCGCCATGTTGAGAAGACCCGTTCCACCAATGATGGCAAGTCGCTGCATGAACGACCCTCTTCGTCAAGGGTTGTCAAATGTTCGCTGATTATTCTTGCAAGCGCTCGATAAGTTCTGCCTTCTTTCCGGAGACAGGCTTGCCTGCCGCCTTGAGGAGATCTTTGAGTTCTGCAACAGTCATTGAACTGTAATCGACGTCGTCGGAAGATGCTTCTTCAGCTGGAGCCTCTTCTTCAGCAGCCTCTTCAACAACTGCTTCTTCTTCTGCAGGCGCTTCTTCAGCCTCTCCAGCTTCTTCGACAGCGTCCTCTTCAGCATCTTCTGCTTCGTCAGCGTCGCCTTCAGCCTCTTCTTCAGCCATGGCTTCAGCAAGTGCTGCTGCCTTCTTGGCCTTGATTTCGGCTTCCTTGCGTGCTTCTTCAGCGTGGATTTCGTCGAGGGTAGGACCTTGGTCCATCGAAACACCTTCTTGCAGGAGTTGGCTCTTACGGATGACGACCGATCGGCAAGGATAGATGCTCTTGATTTGGTTCTGGATCTCGGATTCAAGCGATCCATCGAGCATAGCAACCTGAAGCGAATCGTAGGTTGTCTTGGCAACGTAGCCACGGAGAACGTCTCGTGTCTTGGCACGGATGGATTGCTTCACCGAGGTTTGAACACGCTTTTGCGTGATGATCAACGGCTTGATGCGAACCAAGTAACCGTCTTCGGTAACAACGTCGAGAACATCGTCAATCTTTCCACGGTATCGACGAATTTGTCGACGGATGTGGTTGGTTTGATGGTGGTGACCGACAAAGGTGGTCAATGCATCCTGTCCAACTGTGTCTGTGACACGGAAACGGAGCATAACGTGCATCTTGGTGAAGTCACCGTTGAATTCTTGTTGTGTCATTTCATATATACGTCCCATGATGTGATCGTCAGACTCACCGATGGTCTCACCGATGTTCTGGTAGTTCCATGGATATCGAGGCGCTCGAATCGTGTACCAACGCTTGGTCTTCCACTTGTCTCTCTGCTTACGGGCTGCTGCTCGCGCTTTTGCGCTCATCTTCTTTGCCATGGCACTCATCTCGGAGGGGTATCTGAGGGGGCTACCCCTCTAGCGTTCCACCGACATACCTCACCTATATGAAGCAAATTGATGGAAAAGAAGAGCGGCAAACCTCATGACCTTCGCTCTGTAACGTCAATTCATGGGCATCCTTCACGTTCATGCGGCGGCAACTGCGCATGAATTGCAGGACATTGATTTGGTCACCCAAGCCCTGGAATGGTTGACTGAAACCGAGTGGAATGTTGATATGACAACGTCCTACTATGGACCACGCGTAGCAATGCTTTCGACGCAGATTAAGAAAAACAAGCAAATTGATTCGTTTGTTGAGAAGCTTCAACCACATCATGCAACGATCCTATCAGAATTGGACGCACGTCTTGATGAAAGCAATGTCATCCATCTACGATTGAATCTCGAATCCGTCATTGGACAAAAGGTCGAACTCATCTCATCCACCAACAGCGACCCTGTCATCAAGATTCGAATCAAACTCGCCGTCTATCCTGGCCAAGAAGTTGAAGCGATTGCGGCTGATATTTTCGGCTAACCTAAACTCAAATGGGCCTCTGAACATCATTCAAGTAGTTGATGACAATCCCCAGTCTATGACTCACGTTGTCACCTCCGCATGCATGAACCACAAGTACCAAGATTGCGTCGCAGTTTGCCCTGTCGAAGCATTCCGCGAAATGGATACCTACCTCGTTATTGACCCAGACGAATGCATCGACTGTGGTGCATGTGTTCCAGAGTGCCCAGTTGAAGCTATTTTCGCTGATACCGATGTTCCTGATGAAGAAGAAGAATGGATCGAAAGGAACGAAACTGAGGCTGCTGATGCACCTGTTGCTGAAGGCGACTCTCCTGTACTTGGCTCTTGATTCAATTACGGGCCTTAACCAACCTTCTTGAAGGGGTAAACCTCCGAACGGATTGATACTCATGACGCGTACCGACTTTACCCAACTTCGTCACGGAAGCGACCTCATCAAGCGTGGCTTTGCTCGAATGCAACAAGGTGGCGTCATCATGGACGTTGTCGACGCAGAGCAGGCGGCTGTCGCAGAAGACGCTGGAGCCGTTGCAGTCATGGCACTCGAACGAGTTCCAGCAGACATTCGCAAGGCAGGCGGCGTTGCTCGTACAAGCCATCCAGACATGATTCAAGGCATTC
>JBMYNT010000073.1:0-6692 GCA_049598575.1 Candidatus Poseidoniaceae archaeon
GGACGACTCCCAGTAGTCACGTTCTCCGCTGGAGGCATTGCTACACCAGCAGACGCATCGCACATGATGCGTATGGGCATGGATGGTATCTTCGTTGGTTCTGGTATCTTCAAGTCCGATGATCCACCAAACATGGCGGATGCGATCGTCCTCGCAACGGCTCATTACGATGATGCGAGCAAGGTTGCTGAAGCACAAGCCATGATCGAAGGCGACCCTATGAAGGGCGATGAGCTGGAAACGCTTGAAGTTCGATTGGACCAACGTGGTTGGTAATCACTCCAACGGTGTATCGACACTCACATCACCGAGTGTCCACTTGAGTGTCTTGATGACACCTTCCAACGCCTTGAAGTTGCGAGCAGCATCTTTCATACCATCACGATCGCCGCGCTCTCGGCAATCTTCGAAAAAGTCCTTCCACTTTTTCATTTTCTTCTCCGCACGTGCTAGCATGGATTCAATTTCTTCCCATGTTCGGTCGTACGTACGTTCTGCTGCCATGATGCATTCCCCAACCCGAGGGTATTAGAACTCAGTGCCTGCAAACTATTTATTTCAAACGTTTTCGAGGCGCTCATTGTCACCTAAGATGACGTTCATAGTCGAAACATTGCTCGAAACAATGGCACCAGGTGAGAGTATGCCGTATTCCAAATGCACACCATCTTCAACCTTTGATCCGTTCATGAGCACACAATGCTTCAGTACTGTGTTTGCTCCAACAACTGCGTGTTGAGCGATAACCGAATTTACAACGGTTGCATCCTCGTGAACTTGAGCCGTTGGGTCGATGAAGGAACCATGTTCGATTCGAGCCCCTTCAGGAATAGGGAAGGAAAGCTCATCCTTACGTTCAATCAGAACGTTTTGTGCTCGAATCAATTCCGATGGAGATCCAACATCAAACCAAACACCGTTGATGGCTTGAGCATACATTGGCCAACCCATTTCAAGCAAACGTGGAAAGAGATCTTTCGAAAAGTCGTACTTCTCACCTTCCGGGACCAGTGCCATGACTTCAGGCTCGAGAATGTACAATCCTGCATTAATGACATTGCTGAAGGCTTCCTCAGGTGTTGGCTTTTCCTTAAATCGTCGAATGTAACCCTCACGAAGCGTGCCATCAACATCGCCTTCGTTGGTTGTTGACAGTCCTACGATACCAAACGGACTTGGATCTTCAACTTCCCACAACGCCATCGTCGCTTTCGCACCACTTCGCTTGTGTGCTTCGAGCAATGCTGCAACATCGAAGGATGCAACAGAATCCCCAGAACCGATGATGACGGTTTCTGTGATTTCATCGAGTAAGAGACGGACACTACCTGCTGTCCCCATAGGTGTTGCTTCTTGATTGATTCGAGCGGTACGTCCATCCACATTCCACTGTTCAACATGAGCAGCAAGCATGTCACCTCGGTAGCCTGTTGTAACGACGAGGTTGTCCACACCACCTTGAACCATCGAATCTTTGACGAAGTCAATGACTGGACGTCCAAGAACTTCGACCATTGGTTTTGGACGAACATCAGTAATTGGACGCAATCGAGAGCCTTGGCCGCCGGCCATGATGATGCCAAGCATGCTGATCAGCGTCGTCGACGACCAGCCGACATATCGATTCGGCCCATCTTCTTCTTCTTTCCACCACGACGTGGTGTTGCAGAGGCTGTGGTTTCTTCCTGACCCATTCCACCAAAGGTAAGTGTTCCTTCACTAAGGAGACTGGAAATCAATTCTTCAGCAACTTCTTCGGATTCAGCACCGGTCTTGAGACTCTTTGTAACAGCATTGTTGTGCTCAGTCATCCATGACTTGCGTTCCTCTCGAGCCATATTCAACTCATCTCGAACCTTATTGACGTCAGCCATCATCTCATCGATCTTAGCATGTGCATCGTCTGCCTTGGCACGAAGTGCGACATACTCGTTGTGGTGCCGGTCACCCTCTGCTTTGAGGAAGTCACGGTGAGCGAACGCTTCATCTACTTCCTTGGACTTTTCATCAGCACGACCAACAGCTTCGAGCATTGCTTGGTGAGCAGCATCGGCTTCTGCCTTGAGCGTCTTGATGGCAGAATCAAGGTCATCCAGGTCGACAGCAACCAACTCAAAGGCTTCGACATCAGGAGCCAATTCCTGAATACGGCGGTGCATGAGTTTGATCTTCTCCATGGTTTCTTTTTCCTTCTTCGGACCCATAGCAGATGTGTTGTAGAGATTCTCGAGTTGGGCAACATCTCGCTTCAATTGGGCGTGTTCTGCAGTTGCACTCTTCTTCTCGCTCTTCTCCCCACGGCGCCCTTTGGCTTGACCGATGACCGATTTGATTTGATCTTGAATGGCGTTTCGCTTTTCCTTGAACATTCGAACTTCTGAGCGAATGGCCTTGACTTCAGCAAGGACAACATCAACCTTTTCACGGTGCTCTTTGTACTGCGCTTGAACAGCGTTGCGTTGCTCAGCAGCAGAACGAGCATCAGCACTGAAATTGTTGCGAACATCTCGCAACTTGCGTACCTTTGCTTCCATAGCATGCAAGCGGTCTCTCAACTCTGCATCAGGGCGTTCGTCTGCTTGGTCTTTCGAACCCAACATACCAGTGCGTAGTGGTTTTGCATTTCAAACCTATGGCTTGAATAATCCTGTTTAAACGTTGAAAATTTCCAACAGCTCGAGGACTGTTCCAAAAGCGATAACAAGTGAGCCAAGCAATTGTGCAGACACAGTAACAAGCCGGCGCAAACGGGTGCGGAATTCATTACGAACATTGACGTTGATTTGACGACCGATGAGAAGGTCTCCGCTAACTTCTTCCAGACGTACGGAAACAGTCGCTTCACCAAACCGCTCTGGAAGAAGCGTTTGCCAGGCCATGGTCCCATCACGAAGCAAGCCAGTCATCTTACCGAGAACGTCTTCGTTTCCTTCGGCTGCAACCGGTAAGGAGTCGCCAGACCACCACATCTCTTTGCCAGGTGCAAGGTCGTAGCGCATTGAAATTTGATTCGGACGGAAATCTGGAGACTGGACTCTAAACACAACTGTTCGACTCTTCTTGGAAAGGTTGTGCATGAAAACGAACAGATTGGCTCGCTTGGTCACAACGTTCTCCAAATCGACTTCAAAGACCAAATCTTTGAGGGCGGGTGAACGTCCAAACTCCATGTCTTGTTCGATTCTGTCGATGAGCCGGAAGAAGGCTGGACATTGCTGTTGAGCATGCTCGATGAGTTCAAGCCAGAGTTCCAATCCAAACGATTCGTCCTCGAGGAGAAGATCTGCACCGTCTTCCTTGAGCACTTCCTCAAGTTCCAGGCGAACGGTCTTCGAATCGAGGCCATTGTAATGGCGATACAAGGTCATGAGAACCTTTTCACGAGCGTAATCGTGTTTAACGCCTCGCTTGAAGTGACTCTGTACGTTTCGCATCAATTCGTCGTATTTGGAGCGAAGCAATGGATCAAGATGAGTCCGAATCATATCGTCGAAGACACCTTCCAAGGTTGAGGGATGAACAGGTGCTTCAAACGCATCCAGCAATCCAGATTTGTGAACCATGTTGAATCGATGTTCTCGTGTGGTCATGTGAAAGCCCACAGCAAGCAAGAGCATTCCCCATGATGCAATGAAGACATTTTCACCCAAGGATGTGTGGAGACCAAGAAGCAACACAGCGCCAAGACCAATGCAAGCGAGAAGAACCGTTGAAAATGAGAGTGAATGCATTCGAAGTTGCCGATGAATTCGATGGGCCATTCCATCGTAACCATGCAGCGCCTCGATGCTTTGATGGCGCTTCTCCGAGGCTTCTACTTCAAGTCTGAATGCGGAATAAGAAAGAGCGATTCTGTAGCGATGAATACCGAGAGCAAGCAGCCAACCAATACAAACAACCGTCCCAAGCAGGAGTAGGGTCGAGCTAAACGATTGTCCGAGAGAGGGCTCGATACTCGATTCCCACCAGTTCGGGTCGGTCCCTTCGTAGGCCCATGAACCGATGAGGATAAACAAGGCGAAAGCTGGAAGAAGCAGGGTTAAGCGCAAACCAAGTGAAATCAATTGATTGTCAATGGAGAGCAAGACACGCTCCCGCTCGAACAACGAAGAAGCGATGTCATCGCTCGATGCTTCGACGGCCGTCTCGCTCACACATTGACGTCGATGCTACAACTCAAAAGCATTCGGGGACAATCTGAGCAAATCGCGCACTTCTTCATTCAACAGCGCTTCACGATGATGTTCTCTGCAATGTCTGTGGTCAGCATCAACTCGTTTCCATCCACTGAGAACGTGTTGTTCCCGTGAGCAGTAATTGTGTTGTTCAACGAAAGCGAAGCACCGAGAAGAGATTGAAACGATTCTGAGAGAAGGAGTGCTTGAATCGTTCCTGCTTCATTCGAGGCGAGTTGTGAGAGCGGCACATGTGTTTCGATGAACGATTGCACACGCTGTTCAAGATGGTCTCCTGACTTTGGGATCTCTCGGCCGGATGGATCGAGCATCGGATTGCCAAGGAGCACAGTGAGTGCGACTTCCAAATCATCATCGATGGCATGTTCAAGTCGACAGGCTGTTTCATGCATATTTCCATCGAATGGAATGCGATCCAAGAGAACTTCAGCAAGTCGATGACGTCGTTTCATCATTCGGCCGTGCTTTAGCCCCTTTTGTGTTAACTTCGCACCCTTGTAGCGCTGGTAATCAATGTAGCCTTTACCAGAAAGCCTCTGAATCATTTCAGTTGCTGAAGCAGGAGAGACCCCCAATCGTTCCGCCAAATCCCCAGTACGGACACGGGATGAAGCATCGTGTTCGTAGAACTCGTACATGGTCTCGAGGTACTCGTCTTCAAATTCTTGAAAGTGCCCCGCCATGATTGACGGTTGGTGTCCTAAAATTCAAGGGTTTCTCTGCACCTTACGCGGCAGAAAACACCTGCGAGCATGAAGGGCAACGGACTGAACCATTGTAGGAGGATGGTACGCGAAGTTTCGAGGAACACTGTGGGCATGCGATCTCAATTTTCTTCTCAACAGGTTGCTCCTCCTCAACAACCTCATCGTCAATCGAATCAAGCTCTTCATCCAGATCAACCGATGGTTCAGCCTCAACTTCGAATTTCTCTGAGCAATCAGGACATCGAACCGTGCCTGAGTAATCGCCAGGAATGCGCAATGTGCGGTCACAGGAAGGACAAGAGCGTTCGACTGGTTCAGCATCCTTCTTTTCTGGCTTTTGAGCAGCCTTCTTCTTCGCTGGCTTCTTTTCGATCGAAGAGGCATCTCCAGAGCCTCGGCGTAGATGCAGCACAAAGATGACACATGCTGCAACAGCAATTCCACCACCGATAGCGACGAATGGTACTTCCATGGAGGTTTCCTCAACGACCTCCTCATTGACAAGCACGCTCTGTTCATCTTCGACAACGAATGAATCGTAGCGCCATTCTGCCGTCAACAACATTTCGTTCACATAGGGTGTCGTGAAGATGAAGTCAACATTGCGCGAAGAACTCGCTTGCAGCGGTTCCGTTGAAACTTCTCCAAGTAAAAGACCTGTACTATCGGTCAGATACAACACGCCAGATGGCCCTTCAACCGAGGCCGTATTCTGTAGCATAACCGTTACCGTTACTTGCTGGCCTTGTATTGGTTCACGAGGCAACGTGATGGGGTCAATATCGAGGGAATATTCTGCTTCAATCGTTTCGAATGTGGCTGTTGCAATGTAACTATTCGTTGATGCAATCCACCCTACAGGCTCCATTCGAACAAGGACGGTATCGCCGGGCACGTCGCCAAGTGTTGTTTGCCCAGTCAGTGTACCTGCTCCTAGCGTTACGATTTGTTCATTGAGATAGACATCCGTTCCTGAGAGTCGGTATCCGTACCGAAGTTTGACATCACGATCGACACCGTTGGTGATTGAAGCATTCCAATTGAGAACCAGTCCAGTAGAACCCTGTTCAACATCGACCTCAACAAACATCGCTTGAGATGCAAGCACATTGAAGGATGCTGAGCCGGCGAGATTCTCAAGCACGATTCCGTTGGTTGAAACGATGCTCCAGTTGTAGGTATGTTCGCCTGCTGAAAGGTCTTCAAAATCGAGCCGAAGTTCACCAGCTGCACCTGCTGCTAAGGTGATTGGGTCACTGTTGTATTCCATCCCTTGATGCACAACTTTGAGTGTTGCAGACCCCTCAGCATCTCCTTGGTTGCGAAGGATGAACGAAGTCTCCAAATCGTCCCCTTCATGCCAAGGACCTCCTAGCAATGAAAAGCCGCTTGAACCTGCTTCATCGAAGATTGCCGAAGGCAACCCTTCCAAAGAGTAGGCAATAGGTGTAGGAGTCGTTTGATTACGATCTCCTCCATACAGACATTCGAGAACACCAGGACGGGCGTAAATCTCCAAGGACTCCACAACGGTTTGACCGATTCCTACGGAGAGCGTCTCGTTGAAGGCTTCCTCACCGAGGAAGGTGCATACCAATGTCCCATCGAACGCTCGCTCTCCGTTTGTGTTGGCCGAAGTGAGATTGAATTGAATCAAATCCCCTGCGAGATAAGTCTCCGTTGCCAATTCGATGTCAAGCTGAACGTTTGGCAGTGGTGGCGGGCCAACTTGGATGGAGTCGTTTTGTTCGATGCTTGTGTCGTTGATGGACATTTCAACTTCGAGTTC
>JBMYNT010000074.1:0-6342 GCA_049598575.1 Candidatus Poseidoniaceae archaeon
GCGATGTACCATGTGAGCAACGTAGCGGCCAAAAGAACAACATCGACCACACCCTCTGCCTTTGGGATGAGTTTCTCTGGCCGTAAACGAACAATGTCCATGACTGCAGAAACAAGCGCTATCGATGCCATCAATGTGACTGCACCACCGATAATGAAGGTAAATGGGACGAGGAGAATTGGTTGCGAGTCCGAAAACGTCGAGAAGAAAATCAATCCACCAATCACGGCGAAAATGAGGCGTAGGAGAACACTGATCAGACGGTTTGTGAACTCACTTGCGTAGGAAAACCAGGAATATGCAGTGAATTTTTCTGTTTCAACTTCTTTGGTTCCAATCCAAATCATCCCGTTGCGAAGTTTCTGTATTGTCCATTCAGGTGTTCTCATGATGGCGATCATGCCGACCAGTCCAATCATTGCAGTGAGTGGTAACCAAGGATTTCGATGTTCCAGTGTTTCCATTCCAGATTCATGGTTGATAGGGGCTGCGCAACTGATCAACCAATCCTGTTGGTTGAGAGTACGAATCCCATCACAGAATTGCTGAGGTGTTGTTGGTTTTGAGTTGTTCAATTCCTTCGCATTCTTGCAATCCTTTGTTGCGTATTCGAGACTGCTTTTCTTGTATGTTTCACTACACTTTGTTTCTTTGAGTTCTTCGACGTAGAGATTGATTGCATCTTGTTCTTCTGCGGAAAATGTAGATGTCATTGAGCGTCCTGCCCATGTTCCTTGTCCATCGATGAGGTTGGGAACGCCATCGCCATCGATGTCACGATCTTTGGCTTCATCATGGACGCCGTCTCCATTTTCGTCATGGAGATGGACAAAGAGTGCGAAATCTGAATCTTCAATTCCGTCGATCAATTTTGACACACGCGAATGCTCATCTGTTCCCGATTCAAGGGAGGCTAATTGTTGATTCAAAGAATTAAGTGTGGAATCCTTTTGCTCAATCCATGTGTACGCCTCAGGACACTTCTCTGCGTCACCATAGACTGGATTGCTATCACCATCTTGGTCGATATCGTCGTCACATGCATCAATGGTACCATCGTTATCAAAATCGTCATCCCCAATGAATTTCGGCTGGAACCAGTCGACTGGATTTCCAAGAGCGAATCCACCTATTTCTTGGTATGATGATTCTTTGGCGTCCATTGGCGGTCCTGAATTTTGTTGAATTGTTACTGTGTAGTTCAGGTCATGAAGAATGTATAGCCAATTATCCGAACTTCGAGATGGACTCAAAATCAATGTGTTCGTCGTTCGAGTGTGGTAGATTGAGTCCGTATCTTTGATGACTTCGACACCGTAATCAATTGGATTTTGACCGTAATCGTTGATGTCAATTCGACCGTCTTGATTTGTATCCTCAGTAAGTGGGCCGTCAGCCTTGCTGCACTTGAATGGGCCACCCGGTATCTCTTCAGGGTAATAATCGCAGACACCATCACCGTCACTGTCAGGATCCCAGAACATGTTTCCATATCCGTCGTTATCGTGATCGTAGTTGATGAATCCACGATTGTCAATCATGACCCATTCATCGTGACCTTCTCCAGTCTCAGAAATCGCAATCGTAAGTTCAGCAATAACTGATAGTCCAGAATCGTCCAATTCTTCGATGACGTATCCATCGTCGTTGGTGACTTCCCCAATGACGTAACTTCCAGTAAGCCCTTCATCGAGAATGTATTTTGATGTCTCTTCCATTGTACAAAATTCAGGTACGAAGGATTTGATGTTCTCTGCAGGGTTAAGGAGGATGGGGTTGATCGAGTCAAGGGGAATGTCTGGCATGTTTTTCTGACTGACAGCAACAACCGGTGTACCTTGGCCCGTGTTGTAGAACAACATATCACCGTTTTGCCATCCAGTCCATGGGATTTGACGGTAAATGAGTCGGATTTTCCCATCGCCCCACGTGGACTGGTCATTGCCGGCAAGCGCCATAGCCTCGTCCAAGTAGGCATCTTCGCCGACAACTTCCCAACGAAGCCCGCGCCAAATGTAGCGCTCAATGATTTCATCATCGCTCACATCTGACGTATCGTTGTCATCGATCTGAATCCAATAATTTCCAAGGTTTGGGGAGGGGGCGGTTTCTCTCCAATAGATTGTAATGCGCCAATCCTCACCAAGTTTGTACTCGTATTCATCTGCAGAACCAATCAGCAAGAGATGAGAAAGCGACCACGGCTCGACAGGCCTGTAGGTTGTTCTTGCGGCGCCTTCATCGCACAAAGCGCGTTCTAAATCTTCTTCAAGATCCCACGTGTCTTGCCCGTTTCGAACGAAGGCGTCTCCATTGTCGTTGTAGGCTTGGAAGTGACGTTCAGTCCATGAGGCTTGAATCGTAATATTTTCCCGTTCTTGTCGAAGATCGTCTGAGGCCCAATTTGGATTCCATGTTTCAGCTTCCCAGGAGAGTTGCGTTTCAGCGGGCTTGTGATAGAACACCCCCGAGTTGATACCCTTCTCCGTGTACGTTTCACTTCGCTCGACTTCGAATTCCTCTGTTGGTACGAAAGCCTCACTCGAAATCTGCGTGAGGAGAGTGACGAGAATGATTCCACACGTTATGGCAATGGCAACAAACACAGTTTGACCAGTCTTTGCAGCAAGATATCGGCGCTTCAATGAGCGCTTTGGCAACAAGGAAGTCCCAAACAACCCTTTGTCTGAAAGGTCGATTTTTTCTTTGGTCAATCGTACGCCTCCCGGAATCGCGTCATGATCCTATGACCAATTAGGTTCAGTCCTAGTGTGATGAAGAAGAGATAGAACCCTACGGCAAAGAGTGAGTAATACGGGGTTGTTCCAATAGGGAGCTCGCCACCAATTCTTTGAGCGATGTATGCTGTCATTGTCTGCGCACTCCGGAACATGTTGTTGGAAAAGGTGGCAAGTGTTCCAACGGACAATGTGACGGCCATTGTTTCACCAATCGCCCGAGAGAGGGCGAGGATAATCGAAGCTAGAATTCCTGAAAGTGCAGATGGGACCGTGACACGTGCCGTGGTCTCAACAGGAGTGGCTCCAAGTGCATAGGATGCTTGGCGAAGGTTGTCAGGGACTGCCCGCAACGCATCCTCAGAAAGGGATGCGATCAGTGGTGTAATCATGATTCCGACAACGATAGCACCACTCAGCGGATTGAACAGTTGCGGCTCCTCAGCGATCCAGCCGCGTTCCAAGAAGTATGTTCCGACATCAACCACAATTGGTGCAATGACCACGAACGCAAAAAATCCGTAAACGACGGACGGGATACCTGCGAGTAATTCGAGGATTGGTTTGACAAAGTTCGCAGTCCGTTGGCTTGCGTATTCGGAGAGGTAGATTGCCGTTCCTAGCCCAATTGGGATGGCGATAACAAGCGCTCCAAGTGCAACCTGCAATGTCGTCTGCAAGAGCGAATTAACACCCATGTGCAAATCTTCACCTACGGTGACAACACTCACCGTTCGAACGTCTGTCTTCCACCATGTTTGGGTTAGGAATTCTCCAAGCGAACCGTTCACTCTGGCGACGAAATCAAAGTAACACAGCATTAGGGTGACAAGAACGATGAGTGTCATCAACGAACGAGAGTCCCCCTCCATGATTGCCGTTCGTTCGACGCCTGCTTGGTTTCTGGTGTCGCTCATGATGTTTGCAATGAAAATCAATGAACCACCGAAGAATATGGTGTGTCCAGTTTGTATTTCATGAATTGAAAACAGAGCAAAGAACAGCGAAGTGAGGCCAATTGCGATGAGAGGTTTGGGGTACCCTCCGTCGATTCTGCGAATCAAGATTGTGAGAATAATCATCAAAGCGAGCAATGTCATGAGTAGTATGCCGCTTGGCGGGCTGATGAGTGACATGAAACCAATCAAAACCACAAGATAGGCCACGCTCTTCAGAGTAGGGATGGTTGCGTCGATGGTTTCGATACTGAGTTTTGGCAGCCACTGTGGGCTGACATAAGCAACAATGACAACAGCAAGGGTAAGAACTCCTAGAAGAATTCCAACCCAGTCAACGTTAGGGAGCACAGGATCGCTGTCGAATGCGTTTGGAATTCCATCATTGTCCATATCATGGTCGACCTTGTTGGCAATTCCATCGCCATCGATATCGTTGTCGGCAAGACCGCCTTGCCCGTCGGACTTTGTGTTCCAAACCCCGTCCTGGTCGTAATCATATGGGAGGTCTTCATCTCCAACAATTCCCCACGCCGTCGATCCGTTACCAAGCTCCTCGCCAACCTCTGGTTTGTGGAAGCCATTTGCCTTGTAAGCGAGGTATTCCGTTTGGACACCCAAACCATCCGCCGATGCTTGCGCATGGATGTCCGGGTAAAGGTGGTTCTCGACTGTGAAACAACTGTCGACGATTTCAATGTCGGCATCAGAAAGCAATGTGTCGAGCGTTTGTTGGTTTCCTTCCTCAAGTCCACAGTACGTGTCGAGCTCGACCCGGACAAAATCCCCTTCTTTGTACACAGATTCCATGGAATACTCGTTCAGTCCGAGAGAATAGTTTTCCATGTCCATGCGGACATCGTCGTCACCAACCCATATCGTGACCCACCATTCTCGGGCCAAATCAGGGTTTTGAGTGTGGAGAATGAGGGCTTTTTCATTTGCAGAGATAACGCCGAGGGGGACTTTGGGGTATTCAGGGTCCCATTTGTCTGGATTTGCGGAGAAGTACTCTGTCAGATATGACCTGTCTTCATCGATTTGAGGACCCCGTATCTCTGTCCCATCTTCAAGGGTAAATACTGAAGGTTGACGATCGTCTCCTTCAGGATAAGATTTCGAATCGACATCCCACTGGAAGCGATCGATCAGTGGGTCTGCCAAAACAACTTCGTGTTCCATATCGAATTCAGTAATGCACAAAGAATTCAACCAGAGCGGATCGGAAATGGAGCCATCGGAATAATTTGCAGCATCCTTGATGCTTGCCTTTAGATCTTCATCCCAGTCTTGAGGCGGTTTGAAATCATCAGCACCACATGCAAAACCGCGATAGAACTTCGAGCCGTTGTCAAATAAAACGTAAACAATTCCTGATGTGATCATGACAACGGTTGCTGCGAGAGCGAAGAGCACCAGTCCAGGGGCGCCTTCTTCAATTCGGGCTCGTATTCGCATGTTCGACCACGGCCTCAGGGATACCTGAGTGGGATTGAACATTGCTTCGCACTCAATAATCTATATAGTTGTATATATTTCAAGATAAAAAAGAGGGGCTGGATACCGGAGTACCCAGCCCCTCGGCCACACCAGGAATCATTCCTAGTGGTTACGACGATCTATTTCGAGGGATGACTTCAGGAGAAGTCGCCTTCTGCGAGGATACGTCGAATCATCTCTTGGTAGGTGGCGTCATCCAGAGGTACGTAACCGACCTCTGAGATGACAGCGCTACCGTCCCCAGAGAACGCCCACAGGAGGAATGGGCTGACATCATCCCAAACTTCGTTGTTCACGTTCATGAACAGCGGTCGGGACAATGGTGCGTAGCTTCCGTCTCGAACAGTCTGAGGTGTTGGGGCCACAGCGTCTTCTGGGGCGTCTGCAACACCATGTGTGTGGTTGTTGGAGACAGCAACAGCACCGAGTGTTGCCATGTTCTCTTGGTAATATGCATATCCGAAGTAACCAATTGCGTTCTCATCGCCGAGGATTGCGTTGACCAATACGTTGTCATCAGATGACTGTGTACCAGTTCCGAATCCAGCAGCAGCCTCGTGGAGGATTTCTTCGAAGAAGTACTCGTAGGTTCCAGAGTCTGCGTCAGGGTATGCGAGAACAATTGCGTCTGCGTTGCAGTTTGCACTCAGATCGGACCATTCTTTGATACCGTCTCCGTCATCTTCAGGGACGACACTGGAGAGGTCAAGACCTTGTGCAGTCAACTCAGCGTCAGTCTCAGCGGAGAAGACCCATCGCAGTTGAGCAGCGGTCATTCCGCCCATGTTTTGCATACAGACATCAGCAGCGCCGCCCTTCTTGGAGACAACGGACAATCCGTCGACAGCAACAACAAGTTGTGTTACTGTGATGGATGTGTCACCAACGAGACAGTTGAGTTGTCCGTTTGCGTCAACGCTTCCTTCTGTGCTCTTCCAGTCACGGGACATGTCGCCAATGTCGACAGGTGTTCCCTTAGCGGAGTTGGCACATACACGGCCAGCACCAGCACCAGATCCGCCACTTTCGACGGTAATCGACGTGTCACCACAGATGGCTTGGTAGTCTTCTGCCCATGCTTCAGCGAGTGGTAGAACAGTTGACGAACCAGCAATGGAGATGCTTCCTGCAGCAGCACACATGTCTTC
>JBMYNT010000075.1:0-6320 GCA_049598575.1 Candidatus Poseidoniaceae archaeon
GCGAGCATCATTGCTGCAGCCCCTGTTCCTCCAAAAACGGTTGTTGCATATCCTTCAAAATCATTCATGACTTTGATTGAAATCAAAAACGAGGTAATTGAGAAAAGAAACCAAATAAATGAGCCACGTTCTGCTACGGCCATGATAATTGGACAACTACCTTCTTTTTGAATACATGGCCTGCATTTTGCTATTTTCGGCTATGACAGGGAAAGCAGATGTTCATGAACAATGACTCCAAACAAAGAATATGTTCGGTCTGAGATACGCTGTCGGCGGCTCTCCAATCGACCACACTCTCTCACCCGTTTTGTTTGACCTCGTACTTGCCCATCTTCGTTCGCAAGGATGTTTCTCTAAACTTGATGTGTCCTCTCTTGCTATCCTGGAAGCAGATCACATCGACGAGGTTCTAGGATGGGCGTACATTGAGCACGATAAGCACCAACCCATTTGGAAGCCAGCCAACCAAAAGCTAAGATCGTTCCAGCCCCATCTTATGAGCGAAGCAATGGATGTGATTGAACTTGAAGCGGATGCAAGGTTCCTTCCAAAACTCACACCAAACACACGTCGGATCGAGATTACCCAGGTCCCCGATCGTTCCTCTTCAAATGAGGTTTGGATCAACCTCACTTCGCCGCTCAAGCATCAGATACAGAGTATGGTTTTCACGCCCATTGATGAGGCATTGGATATTCTTTCAGTCAATGCTCTTCGCTACGATGGACAAGGATGGTATTGTGCCACGACCGATGGAGAAGGTGTCGTTCATGTGGCTTCGCAATTCGGTATCGATGCATCGAACGGTGCTACGCTAGGAGTCAATGGCGGAGGGGGCGCCGCTCGCTCGATTGCTTCGGCATGGATGAGGCATGGAGGGCGTGTCGTTTCAATCGGAGGAAAGCGACAACTTCCCGCAACCCTCGTGAATGCAAAGTCAACCGACGAGGTCGTTTTTGATTTGATCATCGATACCGAGGGTTCGCTCGACCATGCCATGGCTGGAACCGTTCAATTGAATCCAGTTTATTCTCCACTTCGTGGTTCAATCGATGAGCGAATGGAGTATCTCTCGACAGTCATTGAGGTCATTGATGGGCGATGGATGCTCGCAGCACAACATCTCGAATGTTGGCGTAGTTTGTGGACGCCCCATTTCTCAGACCAGCTTCCAACCCTTGAACAACTGATGACATGGTTGGTTGTTGTGGAATCCAAATTAGGACAAAATTGACGCAATTCAATGCAACAATCAAATGTCTCAACAAGAACCGGCCTGCATGAGAGAGCGAGCGCTTGCCCTCGTTTGTTTGCTCCTTCTCTCAACGATTTCGAATACCGCGGCAGTGCCTGAAGAAGATCAAAACTTCCAGCCATCGCACACAGGCGTTGATTTTCCAGTCGGTTACGTCGACTTCGCACAACAGGGCGGTGCCTTCGAAGAAGAACACCGGTTGGTGTATCCAGCGCTCAACAGCGGTGAAGGACAAGAAATGGCTGGTAATGGACCGTTTCCATGGGTCTTGTTGCTGATTGATGAGAACGAATCGCCTGACAACTACATGCTCATTTCAACCCGAATTGCTCAACGCGGGACCATGGTTTACATTCACACTGAAATCAACAGCGAAACAAATCCAACATGGCAAAGCCTGATTGGTGCCATACTCGATGTCCAGTCTTGGATGAATCAAGCCAATCAAACCAACGATGTCGTTTTGGGAATGTACGGTTCGGTCGATGAACAACACTGGGGTCTCATTGGTCATGGATACGGTGCAGTTTGGGCCACGAACGTCTACATCAACTGGGATAATTTGGTTGCTGATGGAACGCTGCAACCCCCTCGCGCACTGGTTGGACTGGCTATGCAAGTTGATTCCGTTCAAGATCCAATGGTCACAAGTGGAGCCATGCCGAACATCGCATTGTACATCACGGGAAGCGCCGATGAGATTGCTCCAGCAACAGAGAACGTCATTCCTGTATTGGAGAATGTTGACGGGCTGGCATGGCAAATCCTCCACTCTCTTGGAGCCAATCATTACCAGTATCAAGATACATCCTCGTTTTTGGAAGACTTCAACGATGGTGATGCATCCTTAACACAAGAGGAACAAATCGACCACGCAATGGAGCATATTTTGCCTTACTTCGATTTGACGTTGCGCGGCGACCATTCCAAGTTTCGAGAGGCCTTCAATCGAGAGAACAATCTCTACTCCTCCTCGGATTCAAATGGCTACGTTGATGAGTTGTTGGATGATGCAAAACTGATTCGAATCTCGAACGTTACGAGCCTCAATGGAACGGTGTTCGGGCCACAGGATGATGCGACCTTTGAAGCGATTTGGTCCATGAGAAACGGCGATGTGTACGCCGATTTGCCTTCGATGTGGACAGTCGAAGCTCATTGTCTGCTGGACAATATGACCGAATACCAAGCAACGATTTCCAATGACAATGTTTTCTGCACAGTGCCAATGGAAGGAATCTCTCCGGGTCAACATGAACTGAGATTGGTTGTTGCCGTCGAGGGTGGGACTGGATTTGCAAGTTTTGATTTCAATCGTACAAACGATCCTATTGAATTCGAAGATCCGTTGCCTGAACTTCTCGTCCCCCAGCGAGGTTCGGTCGTCCTTAATGCATCGGACATTGCAAGCGATCCTGATGGGCAAATTGTTCGCATCTTGGATGCAACGCTACTTGAAAATGAATCGCACTTTACGGCTATTATCAGTCCAGATGGCACATCGTTCACGCTAATGCACGCTGTCGACGAAGAATGGGAAGGAACGAGCAAGGTCAATCTCTTGCTGGAGGCTGATGGTGACATCCTCGATGAAGCAAATGTGACGTTGAATGCAAGCATCTTACCTGTCAATGACCCGATTGTGCAGCTTTCAACAATTGAACAATTAACCTTGATTGAGGATGGAGCATCGTTGTTCCTCAATTATGAAAATTACTTCTTCGATCCTGAACAAGAACCCTTGACAGTGCTCATTAACGGAGCGCCTCAGGGTTCTGGAAATGCAGTATTGTGGAGTGTATCCAGTGATTTGCCCATCATCGAATTCACGCCGCTTCCTGATGCAAACGGTGCTGAAGTCCTCCAACTTTCCATTTCGGATGGATTCAATTCTCCAATTATCGCAGACGTCCCACTTCGTATCGAGGCAGTGGACGACGATTTTGTTGTTGATGAGACTGCATGGTCTGTTTCGATGCTAGAAGAAGAGACCTTACTCATCGACCTCTCTGAATTCGCATCGGATGTTGATGGCGATGTCTTGACTTGGACGGTTGAACCAAGCGGTGAATCCATTGTTGCAGCCGCCGTATCCGGACAAGAGCTGCTCCTCTCTGCACTCTTGGACGCATGGGGAGCCGATGAAATGTGGTGGTTGAAT
This sequence comes from Candidatus Poseidoniaceae archaeon, assembly GCA_049598575.1. Taxonomy (GTDB): domain Archaea; phylum Thermoplasmatota; class Poseidoniia; order Poseidoniales; family Poseidoniaceae; genus MGIIa-L2. The sequence continues at coordinate 3,420 of JBMYNT010000075.1, forward strand.
GTCACTGATGGTACGACGACGTATTCGAAACTGCTGAACGTGAGCATTGAGCCAATGCCAGATCAACCAACCATTAGCAACGCTTCCGCATCGACTCCTGATGCAACCACTCTACGAATTGCTTGGGATTGGTACGATGCTGATGGGGGCACAATGGATGTCGAAATCAAAATCAATGGAGTCCAGACGAATGGCTCTCGTGAATGTAGCGAGATGGGGGCCTGTACAGAAATCAACACCATTGTGTTCGAGCCAGGTTCGATCATCAACATAGACATCATCGCACGCGATTCAGAATTTCCGGATGTTGTGGTCCGATTGAATTCCATTCGAATTATAGATTCAACTCCCACAGACACCGGTGATGGTGATGATTCGAAGTCTAGTTCCAATGGCACCTTTGTTGCAGCCATCATTATTGTTCCACTCGTAGCGATTATCGGTTGGCTTTTGCTTCAATTCAGGAAGCCACCTGAGAAACCTGTTCCTGAGGTATCATCAGGTGGATTGCTAGCACGTGCAGAAGCAAAGGTCAACCAATCATAGTGGAATGTTCCCGTGTTTCTTCGGTGGGCTCCATTCTCGCTTTGAACGGAGGATGGCCAGTGCTCGACAGAGACGCAACCTGCTTTCTGTCGGTTCGATGACATCGTCAAGCCAGCCGTTGCGAGCGGCAACATATGGGTCGCCAAACTTCGCTTTGTACTCTTCAACAAGTCGCTGTCGAACTTCTTCCTTTTGGTCGTCTTCAACAGCATTGATTTCGCGTCGGTGGATGATGTTCACAGCTCCTTCGGCTCCCATAACGGCGAGTTCGGCTGTTGGCCATGCAACATTGTAATCGCTTTGCAAGTGTTTGCAGGACATGGCGAGATAGGCACCTCCGTAGGCTTTTCGAGTAACCAATGTGAGTTTCGGAACGGTTGCCTCTGCATATGCGAACAGGAGTTTCGCACCATGCCGAATGATTCCTCCCCATTCCTGTACAACGCCTGGAAGGAAACCAGGAACATCCTCGAACGTAACGAGTGGGATGTTGAAAGCGTCACAAAGTCGGATGAATCGTGCAGCCTTGATCGAGGCATCAATGTCCAAACAGCCAGCGAGAACGTTTGGCTGATTCCCTACGACGCCGATGCTACGACCGTCAAGACGAGCAAATCCAATGATGATGTTTTCAGCATAATTTGGGAACAACTCGAGGAATTCCCCATCGTCAACAACTTCCTCTACAACACTCACCATGTTATACGGTCGATTGGGATTGTCTGGAACGAGCGTTTCAAGTTCCTCATTGCTGCGATCAATCGGGTCTTCAGTTGGAACATGTGGCGGCTCAGCATCATTGTGATCAGGAAGATACGAGAGAATTTCTTGAACCAAAAAGAACGCATCGTCCTCATCGTCTGCGACCAAACACGCAATGCCCGATCGGGATGCGTGAAGATTCGCTCCACCCAGACCAGCAGCATCGACTTCACCGCGTTGAACTTCGGGAGTTTCCAATGGTGATGAGAGGAACAATTGGCCGTGTTCTTCTCCTAAGATGGTGAAATCAGAGAGACTTGCTGCAAGGGCAGACACGCCAACAACCGGTCCCAAGACGAGGCTGATGACAGGTACGCGTCCACTGCACTGGACCAAACGGTCGAGCAATTCACCAGTACCTGCCAATGCGTCAATACCGTCGTGTGCTCGTTGTCCTCCACCATCCCAAACACAAACAAGAGGTGTTTTCGAGCGTTCTGCCATTTCGACAAGTTTGGCGATTTTCTTCGCATGCATTTCTCCCATTGAACCGCCGTGCACGCTGAAATCCTGAGCAAAACAGTAGACTCGACGGCCTTCTATGGTTCCGTGGCCTGTGACGACACCATCGCCTAGCGTTTGGTGAAGGAACATGTTGTGGTCTTTCGTTCGATGGGTAACGAACGTATCCACTTCAACAAAGGAATCCGGGTCAAGGAGAAGATCAATCCGGTCTCGTGCAGTGCCCCTTCCTGTGGCACGAATGGCTTCCAGTGCCTTTCGTCCTCCGCCTGCTCGAGCACGTTCACGACGCGACTTGAGTTCGGAAATTGGGTCCCCAACTGGACTTGCCATATACTCCTCAGAACCGATAAGGTTCTTCATCGAATCGCTTAGTTGAGAATGGTTTGTTGCTGTTCTCCGAACAAATTTTCATCCATTGTAGCAGCAACATCCATATCGTTTGAAAGTGCAAAATGGAGTTTAACAACAGCAGCCTCAGGCGATGATGTCAAGCCATGTCCGAGAAGCCCAATGTCCTGTTGAATCCGTCCCTTTGAGTAGACGTTCATATTGACAGGTCCGTGGATGCATTGGTTGACCACCAAGGCGGGGATCTTTAACTGAGCAAGAGCATCGTGGAGTTCGATGTTTTGAGGAGCATCGTTGTTTGGGTTTTCAATCGGCAAGTGTCCAAGCCCGGTTCCATGGATGACAAGCGCATCAGCGTTTGAGTCAACTGCATCATGAATCTCTTGCGTTGTCAGCCATGGACCTGCAACCATTTGACGGATGACGATGTTCTCATCGAAACGGGATGCTTGGTATGTGAAAGGTCTCGATTGAAGTACTGATCTCGCTTCCTCATAGTGATGTCCTAGCTTAAGGCTGACGTCTGAATTGTCGATGTGGACTGTTGCAAGAGGCATGGTATTGACGGGGTGAAAGGCATCGCGCCGGCTCGAGTGAAGTTTCCGAACGCCGGTAGCGGCATGGATTGAGCAAGCCCCATCATCGCTCGTTGTGTGCATTGAGACAACAACCGAGTCGCTGAGTTCACCCGTTGGTTGCGGCCCTTCTGCAGCCCATTTGACTGCAGAGATCAGGTTCTGTGCAGCATCCGAAGAAGCCCGATCACTGGAGCGTTGCGAG
>JBMYNT010000076.1:0-6231 GCA_049598575.1 Candidatus Poseidoniaceae archaeon
AACCGTTGTTGAGTTGAACGGAGCACCACCCCCTAATGTTGCAGAGGATGAGGAAGACGAAGTGATCAACATCCTACAATATGCAGGCGTCTCTATCTCTGCAGACTTGGCTCTATTTACCGTGGAAGTCGGCGATGAGCTTTCGATAGAATTTATGATCAAGAACCATGGAAACGCTGAGGATACACTCAAACTGTCCGCAGAAGGTCCATTTGATGAGGACTCGAATTCGGCTGATTTTACCGTCTCATTCCCATCAAACAACATCCGTATCGGACCGGGCCAAAGTCAAACGGTTTCGGTGTTCCTCAAGGCTCCGAATCAAGTGTCTTCAAATGCAATGCCTCACCCAGGGAGTTCCAAACTGATGGAATTATTTGCTCTCGAATTGATCGTCACATCTGAATTTTCATGCTCAGATTCGACAGGATGCATTTCGAGTTCTCTCGATACCGTCATCAACTTAGAAGATGAATTCGTTGAATCAGATGAAGATGGTCAAAGCGGTTCAGGTGGCTCTTCGAATTTACTCGGTGATGGTGGATTCATGAACGTTATCGCCCTTGTCTCTGTTTTTGCTCTCGTCGCCTTCCTTCGCCCGATTGAACCTCGTGAGCGAAATCTTGAGTAATCTGATTTGGTAGCGAATTCATGGCTGAGCAGAGTTTTATCGAACGACTTCGAGGAAATCCACTCTTCCGTTCATTCTTGCTTTACTCGGCTTTCCGAGCTGTTTACGGCTTTGGAATTCTCTTGTTTGCTTACTTCTTTGCAACCTCAACAGAGGCTCCATGGTGGGCAACAGTTCTCATTTTCATCGCTTCGATGATCTTCTCGAGAATCTTGTTCAAATTTATCAAATCAAAAACAGGTTCGCCTGAAACACCTTCAGAATAATATACGAGTCTGTCTATTTCGAAGCATGAGCAACATCGATGACTTCCTGACAAGCATCTGCACAAACTGTGGCTTCCTCTTAGGAGAATTCATTCCAGGCATGCCCTGTCCACATTGCGATGAACCAATGTTATGAGACGGAAATACCGTGCTTTTGGAATACTTCAAGAACATATTCCAAAGTTCCTTCATTGACCAATTCGGGGGAATGAATTCCTGGTCCAAGGCCACACTGTTCTGGACCTTTTGTTGCAAACAAGGAAGCGAGTGCGTACGTGACAAGACCAGTTGTTCGTGCCATTGAACCATCCCCGTCTTGGCCATGATCGACAATGGTCCACTCTCTTACCTCATCCTTGGCTTGACAACGAACCTTCATCCATGTGAATTCTGGACGATTCGTATCGAATGTCCAAGCTGCGAGGAGATCCTCCTCAGGAGTGTCCTCTCCATCGGACAACCAGCGATCAACATGTTGAGGCCAACGAACTGTGTATTCTGCCATGTTGGTTGCGTTGATGGTCGAGAGGACACTTCGTAGTCCATCGGTCAGGAATGCATCCATTCCGTCCGTTCCTTCAACTTCGATTCGATGCCGCTCCGTGAGAGCAGGAACGGTGACGATTTCACCATCTCGAACGATTCGTGCAGGACGTGTGTATTCCTCGATGACATCTGAAGGAGAAAATGGTGCCATGTAGGACCACTCTTCATCAGGTTGGGTTGGATTTCCCCCAACGTGAATGCTGACATCGTCGAGGTGACCCAACTCACGTTGAGCTTGTGCAAGAAGCATGTTGGACAAACCCGGTGCAATACCGATGTCCCAAATCATGGTCGCCTTTTGCTCCTTGGCCAATGCATCCAACGTCTGTGGATCTTCTTCTGTGAATGCTAAGTCAACGATGGAATGGCCACCTCGAACAAGATGTTCTCGAATGCGATGTCCAATCCTTCCAGGTAGCATGTTGATGACAATGGTTTTCTCTTCGAGGGAAGCGACATAGTCTTCTGCATTCTCTTCTATAGATTTTACTTCTGTGCGATGGGCCAGAGATTTTGGAATGCGTATGTCCACGGCTACAACCTGATGCCCATCGTCAGCAAGCCTATGGATGACGTATTCTCCAACCAGTCCACAACCAAGTGCAACGATGGGTTGCATGGTGAATCCTCAGGGTGTGACCCGACGGGAGTCACGTGGGAATGGGATGACTTCACGGATGTGATCTGCACCACTGAGCCAAGAGCAGACTCGGTCGACTCCAAGGCCGAATCCCCCGTGCGGAACACCTCCGTAGCTGCGTGTATCGATGTAGAATTGGTAGGCCTCCTTTGGCGTTCCTTCTTCTTCAAGACGTGCGAGAATTTCTTGTTCGGACCACGTTCGCTCTCCGCCACCAATGATTTCTCCGTAGCCTTCTGGGGCCAAGAGGTCATGACAAAGGACGTACTTGTCATCCTCTGGATCGACGCGATGGTAGAATGGTTTCGCAATTTTCGGGTAGTGCGTCAAGAAGTGAGGCACATCGAAGTCTTGTGTGAGAATCTTCTCTTTTGAATAATCAAGGTCTTGACCCCATTCAACATCGACACCTTTGCCTTGGAGAATCTCGATAGCTTCGTCATAGCGCATTCTTGGGAACGGCGAATCAGCGTATCGTCCGATAAGATCTAAGTCACGTCCGAGCGATTGCAATTCTTCACTTCGCTCATCGAGCAACGTCGAAGCAATGTGGCGTACAACGCCTTCGCCGTGGTTCATGACCTCGTCGTTGGTTGCCCAAGCAATTTCCATTTCAGCGTGCCAGAACTCCGTCAGGTGACGACGTGTGCGTGACTTTTCTGCACGGAACGATGGTGCAATAGTGTAGAGGCGTTCCAATGCGGGCATGGCTGCTTCTGCGTAGAGTTGCCAAGATTGGGTCAAGTAGGCCTTCCGGCCAAAGTACGGAACTTCGAAGAGCGTTGAACCGCCTTCCACAGCTCCTGCAACGAAGTTCGGTGCTTGGTATTCGACGAAATCGAGATCACGGAAGTAGGAATGAATCGCTCCAAACACCGAGGAACGCATCTTCAACATCGTTGTCATTCGGCTGGTTCGCAAGTAGAGGTGACGATTGTCAAGGAGGAATTCCGTTTCCCCACCATCTGCTGCCTTCATGGCTGATTCAGTGATTGGGAACGGACGTTCAGGGTCGACAGGACCAACGATTTCAACTCCGGAGACAACGAGTTCATGTCCTCCTTCGCTTCGTTCATCCACGTTGACCGTTCCACGGACGATGAGGGAAGATTCGATGAGCGCAGACGCAACGGCTTCGAAGGCATCATCACCAACAACATCACGCTTCGCAACGCACTGAATGGTTCCTGTTGAATCACGCAAGACAACAAAGCGGATTTTATTGGAGCCACGGGTTCGCTTAATCCAACCCTTGAGCTCCACTTCTTGTCCATCGTAATCGCCGTTTTGCACATCACCAATCCAGATGTCTTTGGCCATGTCACCCCGTTTACGTTCTCACATATCATGTTTGGAGTCGGACCTGTTGGTTCAATCACGGAATGGGGGTATTGTTCCAACAGAACGGCGAAAGCATCAAACAGGACCCAAGCGAACTGCACACGTGAGCAAAATCGTTGTCTACGCAGTTGGAGGTAACGCTCTGGCTCCGCCTGGTTCCTCCGATGATGGCGAATATGCACTGGTCCTTGCCAAGGTCATGAGTGATGTTGTCGATTTGCTCGAAGCGGGTTGGTCGGTTGTACTCACGCACGGAAACGGTCCGCAAGTCGGTGAATTGATGGCAATGGATGGTGAGGTCTCTCATGCAATGGATGAATGGGTCGCCGCTACCCAAGGCATGATTGGTCATACACTCTCACTTCAATTGAACAGCATTCTGAAGCATCGCCATCGGCCTGAGCGTACAGCAGTTGTTTTGACACGAGTCTTGGTTGATGCTCAGGATGAAGCCTTCGCATTACCTACGAAACCTGTTGGACCTGTGCTGTCCGCACAAGAAGTCATGGAGCGAGATTGGGACATTGCTACGACAGTCCATGGGCCGAGGCGCGTCGTTGCAAGTCCATTGCCAGAACGTATCCTTGATCTTGACGTCATACGAACTCTCGTTGAACAACGAGCCGTCGTCATTTGTGGAGGTGGTGGTGGAATTCCTGTCATTGAACATGAACGTCACTATACTGGTGTTCCTGCAGTTATCGACAAAGATCGGCTTTCCTCATTGCTTGCCGTCGATTTGCAAGCCGAGGCACTCATCATTTCGACGGGTGTTCCTGCTGTCTACACGAATTTTGGTAAGAACAATCAGGAAGAGCATCGCCATCTCAGTGTTAGTGAGGCAGAATCACATTTGGATGCAGGCCAATTCCCCTCCGGCTCCATGGGCCCGAAAATCAAGAGTATGATCGATGCAATACGTGCATTGCCGAGCATGCGCTCGATTCTTTGTCAACCAGGCGATGCCCTATCTGCGATGAGAGGCGATGCTGGAACGACATTGTCCCAAGATGATTAAATACAACCTGACGGAGGCAGGCGTGGGCCTGTAGCTTAGTCAGGTAGAGCGACGGACTCTTAATCCGTCGGTCGCGGGTTCGAACCCCGTCAGGCCCGCCTATAATCGACCATTCGGATTCATGAGTGTTTGAACGCCTTCACCACTCGCCAAAACAACAGCATCGCACATGTTGTTGAACAAGCCAACTTGGACAACGCCTGCTACATTGAGGATGTTTGCTTCAACTGCAACTGGGTCGCGAATGGTCGCACCAATTCGAGCATCGGCGATGCAATTCCCGTTGTCGGTGTGAACGTGATTCTCGCCATCCATTCGTAGGACAACCTCGCAGTTCAGCATGGATGAGAGAACGGATACTGTAACATCGCATGCAAATGGTGTGATCTCAATGGGAATCCCGAACGCACCCAAACAGTCAACTTGCTTTCGATCGTCAGCAACGACAACCATCGCAGCAGACTGTTGCGCCACAATCTTCTCTCGAAGCAGTGCAGCACCTCCACCTTTGATCAATTGAAAGTGTGGATCGAACTCATCGGTCCCATCGATGACAATATCCAATCCGTCCAGTGACCCAAGTTCAACCAGAGGAATGCCAACTTCTGTTGCGAGTTCCTGTGTTGCAATGGATGTCGGTACGCCAACAATCTCGAGTCCTTCTTCCTTGATTCGCCGTCCAAGCTCCAGTACGGTGTATTTGACCGTCGAACCTGTACCAAGGCCCACGCGCATCCCTGTTTTGACGAATTTACAGGCTGCTTCACCAGCGATTTTTTTCAGGGTCTCAGCATCGTTCATGCTCTTATGGAACATCATACGGTTGATATTGCTTGTTGGTCTCTTTCGGAGTTGTTGTCGCAAGAATCCTTTTTGAGTGGGAAGGCGACGTCAAGACATGGGTCGCGGACAGCAAAATGCAATGGTCGCTTCGCTGCTGCTGTCCGTGTTTCTTTTTTCGTTGCTAAGTCCAATGGTTGGACCTGCGGAAGATTTGGAGTTGAACCTACCATCAAACGCAACACCACTTGGCCAAACAACAACTGTGAGCATTGGTTCATATCCTGACGGCGTCAATGATGCAACCTCCATTAGTGTACCAAGTGGTGAAGCCATCTCAGGTATCGAGCTCTCATTGGACGAGGGTGTTCTACCAGTTTCTGCCGCTAAGGTGTTTGATTCGCCTGCTGACTACGATCACCCACTCGCAGTCTACGATGGTATGGATGTCAACAATTCCGTTTTGCAACTCCTGCCTCAAGGTTGGATGTATGATTTCGACGGGGCCAACACATGGACCCTTGGCTCTGCTTGGTACGTTGGCAAGGATACTTCCACGAGTAGCAGACCACTTACAGGAAACGTTCCGAGTGGCGCCAATACCTTGTACTCCCACAATGGAAACTACCCAAACAACATGGGAAGCACCATTTGGGCAACATCACCGGTCATGAACTGCGGTGGTTGTTCGGGAGGGTGGGATTTGAAATTCCAACGCCAACTTGGGGTTGAATCCTCAACATGGGACAGGGCCTTTGTGTCTGTCAAGAATCCATCAGGAAGTTGGGTCAATGTCTGGTCCAATTCAGGAACTGTAAGTGACAGCGTGTTCACCTCGCAAACCATCACGATTTCCAACTATGTCACAGCCAACTCTAACCTGCAAGTTCGGTTTGGAATTGGTCGAACCGATTCGAGTGTCCAATATTCTGGTTGGAACGTTGATGACGTGGAAATCATTCCAAAGGCCTCTGGAATTTCAACCGGCGAAGGCAACTGGACGTCGCAA
>JBMYNT010000077.1:0-5928 GCA_049598575.1 Candidatus Poseidoniaceae archaeon
AACGAACAACACATTTCCAGTGAGATTTGCATTCCAGGGTTCAACTGTTCCTACATCTTCAGCTGCAATGATTCTGAAATTGTTCTTCTTGGCTTCGTTGATGATGGATGTTGTATCGCTGTAAACGACTGGAATAAATCGATCTGCACGCATGCTTGAGCGACGAATCGTTCGACGGTCTTGATGCGTTCTCGAAATGTTGAGAACGATTGCATCAGCACCACTCACTTCGATGGTTCGAATTCCGAATCCGAGATTTGTAGGATACTGGACACCATCGAGAAGCCAAATGGAACCACCCCGTTGGAATACTTCCTCCAGCGTACCGTGTGGTTCTCTTCCGAGGAGGGCTAAAGCATCTGTATTTCCAATGGCAGACATTCTCCAGAGGTCGTTGGTTGAGCCTTCCTCAAGCGGAATGCCTTGTCGTTCGCATTCTTGTCGTAGCGATTCTGTATCCATTTCTCGATCGACAAGAACGAGTCGAATGTCATGGTCCGTTTGGAGCATGGAGAGAATCTCTTCCGAACCTTGCACCTGATGGGCCATGGTTCACGGCCAGAGGTTGTGATGTTTGATGTTAATGGGAGAATCACAGAGGGGTCTTGATTCCAACAGCTCGTACAATGCACCAGCCCTTTCGTGCTTCAAAGATGGCGAAGGCGCCACCGAAGATGCTGCCTGCAACAGCGAGCCATCCCAATGTTGCTGGGATGACGCTGAGGTAGGTCATGAGAGCGAGAGCGATTCCGAAGACAATGGCAATGATGCCTGTGTAGAGTCTTGCGAGTTGTCCTTTCTGGTCGATGTTGCACTCCATGTTGCAAAATACGAGCGCTGCATATTTGAAGGCGTGTTTGCACTGTAACGCATATTTTGAAATGGGAAAGCCCTTCTTTCGGAGCATGGGAAAGAAGCACAGTCCACGATTCCTCGCAACAGTTGAACAGTCTCGAGCTGTCATTCAGGAATGCGATATCGATCAATTTTCATCGATGCTGAACGATGGCGAAGATATTGTCGTTATCGACGTGCGAGAGCAGCATGAATACGATGCTGGTTGTTTTGAAGGAGCACTCCATCTTAGCAAAGGCGTCATTGAACGCGATATCGAAAAACATCCGATTTCCGAAGATGCTCGAATTGTCTTGTATTGTGGAGGCGGTTTCCGCTCTGCCATCGCAGCAGAATCGTTGACTCGAATGGGTTACACAAACGTCTATTCCCTCTGGGGTGGTTGGAGAAGCCTTGTTGCTGCAGGTCTTGCATCTCCAAATCAATAGACTATGATGGAACCTATAGTTTCGACAAAAAGAACAGATATCTCTGAGGACAATCCCCGTTCATGGATCCGATAACGACCCTTGGACTGATGATACTTGTACCTATGACCGTCTGGTCAGTATACGCCTTACTTTTTCATTTGGGAGTCTCTGAAACGTTCAAGTGATTCGCGCCTTTTCGTGAACTGTTCGTAATGGACAGACTCATAAAGGGGTTCAAAGTCGGCAAGTTGCTCCCATTGAGGTGTTACCATGGCAAAAGGACTCCACCACTATGTTCGTGAAACCTGGAAGAAGCCAAAAGAGGCTCTCCCGCACATGTTCCGACAGACGCGAATGGCACAATGGCGCCGTGAGCCTGTCAACTGCCGCATCGAGCGTCCAACACGTCTCGATGCTGCTCGCCGCTTGGGATACAAAGCCAAGCAAGGTGTTGTCCTCATCCGTACCCGTGTCCGCCGTGGTGGACTCCGCAAGGGTAAGATTCACATGAAGCGTAAACCATCCAAGGCTGGTATCTCCAAGATCACCATGGCGAAGAACACCCAGCGCATCGCTGAAGAGCGTGTTGCACGACACTTCCCGAACCTCGAGGTTCTCAACTCTTACTGGGTTGGCGAAGATGGAAAGCACAAGTTCTTCGAAGTTATCATGATTGACACACACCACCCTGCCATCATCAACGACAAGCAGCTCGGTGTCTTCTGCCAAGCCAACGGAAACAACAGCCACCGTGGCCGTGCTTACCGTGGTAAGACCTCCGCTGGAAAGCGTGGTCGTGGTCTCTTCAACAAGGGTAAGGGTGCAGAAAAGTTGCGACCTTCTCTCAAGGCCAACCTCAACCGTGGCAAGTGAAATCAAGCGTTTGTTTGATGTTCTTGTTCTTCTTGCCTATACCAAGGAGGGCAACCTATGAGCAAAGGTGAGCGAAATTTATCGCAACTATCTGGACTCCAAGTCTACCTTCCAAACGGCCGATTGCTCGGCGTTGTTCACGATGCAGTTGTTGAGCATGCAAGCCTTTCCTGTACCCATCTGTTCGTCAAGGATACTCCCGATGACCTCGTCGAAGGTTCAATCCACGTTGCTGTCCCATGGCGATGGGTGCGCTCGATCAGTGATGTGGTCATTCTTCGATGGTTCCCACCAACACAAATTCCACGCAATTGAGGTGATCGTTTGATGGAATTGCACATTCTTGGGACCGCTTCAGCACGACCGACTTCGACTCGAAGCGTGAGTGGGAGTGTCTTTTCCTGCCAAGAAGGCCTCGTCGTCATCGATGCTGGTGAAGGATTTCAGATGCGCTACTCGAAACAACGCAGTCGGCTGAAGCAAGAAAACGAACCGGCACTTCTTCGACCAAATCGAATCGTAGCGGTAGCGTTGACACACGGCCATTTGGATCACACGTGGGGATTGTTACCGTTTCTCCAGACACTTTCTCTGGATGGTCGTCAACAGCCTCTTGTTGTGTATGGTCCAACATCAAACGTGATTCTCGATGCGCTTCAAGCAAATGGAATCGATGCCAAGATTCCCGAGGACACACCTTCTGCTGAACTTCTCAACCAATACCGTTCGTGGTTCTCGCTTGGAGGTACAGCAAGTCACCTTGGCTACCCAATCCGATGGTTGCTCGGCGATCCTCAATCCGGTCGTTGGGTCGAATTTGCTGACAATGCAACAAACCTCGTATGGCATGATTCCATGCCGCAACCAGATGCATTCACGTCGTTCCGCATGGATTCGATTCCTACTTCACACAGTGTTCCTTCGTGCGCATGGCAACTATCACGAAAGGAGCGAAAAGGTGCATTCGATCGAGACAAAGCAACGGTTGCAGGATTGAATCAAGACGAACGAAAACAACTCTCTGAAGGCATTGATTTAGAGCGTGATAATGGCGACATCCTCCAAGCAAGTCAGTTCAGAGGTCCAGCAAAACCAGCAACAAGCATCGTTGTGTCTGGGGACACAGCCGAACAATCCATCCAAACAACTTCGCCCGTCACAGTCCTCGTCCACGAAGCAACGTTCCTCAACGATGCAAGCGATAAGGCCAGCGAACATCTTCACAGCACGGCATCAGGCGCAGCTCGAACAGCACTGCAATGCAGCGCAAATCATCTCATTCTAACACACTTTTCAGCACGAATCCGAGATGCAGAGGAAGCGGTCTTAGAGGCAAAAGAAGTCCTCGGCGAAGCCCATGGTCTTGCTTCAGCCAACGATGGTGACAGAGTTCGAATCGATGATGATGGCGCTGTCACCATGCTCAAGCGAACAGACAACGGTTGGACTCAACACAATCTGTCGCATCATTGAAAGAGTAGGAAACGAAGGCGAGTATATGCATTCGAAGAAAGTCGCTGCAGTTCTTGTGCTGATGCTTTGTGTCTCACTTGCTCCACTCGCCTCAGGCACATCAGGACGAGCAGCGCCTTCATGCTCCTCTGAATCTGCATCAACATTTGCTTCCCAAGTTCCAGTTGATGATGGCGAATGTGTCGAATTATCGCTGGGTTTGTTGACGCCTGGCGATGTCTATGAAATCACCGTACTTGTCATCGATGATGCACTGGATGTCCTGGTTTTTGATGAAGCAGGTCTGCAACCCTACCTGCTCGGTCAATCCTATCGTTCGGCCTATCAACAGATTCCATCGACAGAATCCGCCAACGGTTCGTACGAATTCCATTGGAAAGTTCCACTCTCCATCTCAGAGAAATCATGGACCATTGTTGTCGACAATCTTGCTCACGATGGTGATCAAGGAAACGGCGATCAAGGCGGCGATTTGGGACGTGTGTCCATTAGCGTCACAAAACTCAACGATGGACAATGGACATCCTACCATGACCTCGTTGGCATCATCCCAAACGGACATTTGACACTCCTTGAGGGCGATGACCTTCGTTTGGAAGAGGGAACAGCCGTGTCCGTCACAGCTTGGTCACTGGAAGGATTCGGAGATGTCTATCTCCAAACCGAATCCATGAATGCGAATTATCTTGCAGGCCAGTCCAATGTTGCACTAACTGGTGCTTCCCTTCTCGGTGTCGATGGAACGGCCTCATTCAACTGGATTGTTTCCGCTGCCTTTGCCAATCAACCGTTGAAACTCGTTGTTGACAACACCAACGATCCGGACGGACAGGGCGATGGATCAACCAATTTGCGCATCACGATTCGAGTTGAATTGGTTCCGGTAATGCAAGCCTCGTTTGTTGCTGAGAATCAGACTGTTGAGCTTGATACGCTCCTGAATTTTGATGCATCATCCTCACCAAACAACTTGCAACAAATTTCTCAATATGTTTGGGATTTCGATGCTTCCATTGATTCAAACAACGACGGGGATGCCATTAACGACGTCGATGCTGTTGGCATTTCAGCCAACCATTTGTGGACTACGCCAGGCGTGAAGACCGTCACTCTCACGGTCTCTGGCCAACTTGGGTTTGACCGTTCACAAGTCAACATCACTGTTGTCGATGTCACAGACCCAATCGCTCGAATCAGCGGTTCTGCGGGTTCGTTGGGTGAATTAGTCGCAGGAGTGTGGGAAGTCGAACGTAGTGAGGCCCTCACGCTTTCATGTGCGACCAGCACAGACAACGATCAGATTACAGCTTGCTCATGGTCCGTCGACGGTAATCCGTACGGACAACAAACCACGGCTTCCTTCAACTGGTCTGACATTGGAATTCATGAGGTGAGCCTCATTGTTCTCGATCCTAGTGGGAACAGTCAATCAACTTCTGTGAACGTCCTCGTCACCGATTCTACCAAGCCAAGTCTCGATCAACCACTGATTGATGCATTGACGAATCAAGCGGTAGAAGGTGAGGTGACGAGTTTCTTTATCACCGCATCCGACGATTACGACGCAAATACTGATTTGCGATTCCATTGGGATTTGAACTCGCTCGTGGACAGCGACAACAATGGAAACGCCTTAGACGACCCTGATTACATCGGCTCTCGTGTTGATATCGTCTTCGATGCAGTTGGAACAAACACTGTCATTGTGACGGTATTCGATGCTTCAAACAATAGCGAAAGTGAAACCTTCTACGTCATTGTCAAAGAAGCAGAAGTTGCTGAAACCGACTACGGAATCTTTGCTGTTGTTCTGTTCCTCGGGGTTGTTACAGTATCCATTGCAATGATTGGTTATCGACGTTGGCAGGGCACGATTGCACTGAAACTCTTGACCGATCGAGGACTGCCAGTGAATGAGGCACGAGCGCACATTTCCCTGGTCAAGCAAACGCAACGATTGCCATTGTTTGCGAAGGCTGTGCAAATTGCTGGTCTCGAAAGTGGAGCAGATGTTGTATCTCAACAAGAGCAAGAAATGGCTCGCAAAGAGGCAGAACTTCAGTCGATTTATGGCTCTGCCAACGAGCCTGAAGCGACGCCTCAAGCACAGTTTGCGCCACGAATGCAAATGTCTCAAGCCTCCAGCCAAGCGGCGAATGAGGCCGCAGCGTTGTTCTTTGATGATGAGCCTGCACCCGCACCCAAGCAAACTGTTGCAAACGATTTCGATGAATTGCTGGAACCACAAACCAAAGCAAGTCCAAAACCGTCTGCTGCGGGTATTGAATTGCCCGAGCCTGTCACACCGCCGAGTGAG
>JBMYNT010000078.1:0-5640 GCA_049598575.1 Candidatus Poseidoniaceae archaeon
CGGATACGACGTCAACAAGGACGGTGTACTCACACAGAATGAGATGTTTGTCAACTATCTCGAATATCACATCCGCTCGGGTCTCTTCTTCAACAATCAAACACTCGATGGTATAGAATTGCCGAATGGTTTTACCACAGACTTGTTTGACAACATCTCGGACTTCGGACTGCCAGAGGCTGACTTCGCAGCTCGAGCAAGTGGTGCGATTCTTGCAAGCCAAATTCCAATTGAAAAGGGCTCGACCGATCCGTTTAGTGCGGATTCCGATGATGATGGAATGCCTGATGGTTGGGAAATTTGGTTTGCACGATGGAACGTTATCGATGATGAGTGGACACTCAATCCGTTGCAACCGAGCGATCGATGGTTGGATGCTGATGACGATGGCATGACCAACTGGGAGGAATACAACCTCATTGACTCGAGTCTATCGGAAACGAACTCCAACCGCTCCTCACCTCAATGGTTTGTCACCACACTTGGTTCGGCCTATGCGTTCCAACAATGGCCTTCAGCGTCGACAACGTATTCCTTTGGCACCTACATGACCTCAGACCAGTACAACCTCACGGGTCCAACGGGTGACCCAAACAACGTCGATACGGACGGAGATGGCATTATTGATGGCCTTGAATTGCTGTTCACCGCATGGAATATTTCTGCTCAAACGTGGACACTAAATCCAGTTGTTGCAGGCGATGGTACCTTCGATAGTGACAACGATGGACTGGTTGATTTGCAAGAATTTTCTCTAGCAACCTCAAACCCGGAGAATGGAATTGATGCACCGGCAGACGCTCCATTGCTGCATGAAGATGGAGACGTCCAACAGCCTACAAAAAAGGCGCAGCGTGTCTTCCAAATTCTCATTTCAAAGGATTCCCGTGGAAAGCGATTGTTGGACGACTTCAATGCTTGGCAGTCAGGTGAACCTCCGAATGTGTTCATTTCGCTCCTTCTCGGAATGACGGATCCTACCAACCCAGATACCGATGATGATGGTATGTACGATGGGTTCGAATACTGGTTTACTTCATGGGATTTGAACGAGAACCGATGGGGACTGAATCCACTGATTGAGACCGACGTCAACCTTGATTCGGACGGTGACAGTTACGATTGCAACCGCGACGGAACCATTGATTTGGACGAGCGTTACTCCAACCTACGTGAATGGGAAGCACGAACATGGGGCAAGTACCTGAACAGAACTTCAGTACCTGCCTCTGTTGGTATCGTGGACTTTGGCGAGGATGCTATGAATGCCTACATGGAAGAAACAGGGATGACCGTCCTGCAAGCTCGCCAAGCATTGATCGATGACTTCATGGCCAAAGGACCTGAGTCTGTGAGCCGAATGAACACCATCAATTCTTTCAATGAAAACAACTTCAATCGAACCCTTGTTGGTGTGTCCGATCCAACGCATCCTGATTCTGATTCCGATGGAATTCCGGATGGTTGGGAATATTGCTACGCTTTGTATGGAATGGACAATCCCACAACAGAAAACCATTGGGCCGCGAATCCATTGAATCCTTGGGATGTGAACTACGATGGTGATTCAGATGGTTGGTACGATCGGACAGCGTTCGATCTACCTGCACCACAAGGCGAATGGGTCGATCGTGTCTTCACTCCATCCACACAGGTAGTTCAGCCGGGCATCGGTGATTTGCCGTTTACGAACTGGATGGAATACGACAACGATACGCGCCCAGATTCCAACGATAGCGACAGTGACTCTGAATCGTTCATCACAGAAACGATGAACGGTATGGTTACGGCACACTACCAAGATTTCAATCTCACCGATGGACGTGAAGTGTTCAAGTATGGTACGAACCCAATGGACAACGATACGGATGGAGATATGATTCCCGATTGGTACGAATATGCCAAGGCTTGGAACGAATCCAACGACAATTATTCATCGTTCTTGCAGATTCGAGTTGATTGGATTGATCCCGGAACTGGCGGGCCTTGTGATACATCGACGAATTCATGTCTGCCGTTGTCATTGGACGCTGGAATTCTTGGTCGCCCTGACCTTTCGTACACATGGTTCACCATGGACCCCCGGGATGCAATCGATGCCAACAACGATGCGGATCAGGATGGAAACTGGGATTGTTCCGGTGTCGGTTGTGTGTATGAGCCCTACACGAATTTCCAAGAATATTTTGCTATTACAACTGAGGAACTCTCGAGTCCGAATGCAGTACGCCTCTCTGGCTTGACCTATCAAGGAGAGGTCATCCAAGAGGGATGGCAGTTGCGAGCACTTCTGCTCGGTTTAGGCCAGTGGGATGAAGGTGTCAGGAATTATCTGAAGATGGACAAATCACAGAGCTCTGATTTCCGTTATGCATACATCGTCAACGACAACGACGTCGATTTCCTGGTTCAGGATGCATCGAACCATGTCGTCCTTTGTGGCGGTAATCTTACCGATCCTTGGGAGATTTACTACACAGGCGCTCCGAATACCGCTCCAGTGCGTGCCGTTGGCGAACACGAGTATGGGTGGTATCTCCTGGATTACAACGACGACCACGTCGCTGAGGGAACCGATCCTACCAATTGGGATACAGATGGCGACTGGATGGTTGATTGGTTCGAAGTGAACGATGATGAACAGGACGGAAGTCGGGGTGAAACTTCCCCAATCCGGTACGATTCACGTCAAACCACGTAGTGACCGTTAAGCAAACGCTTGATAATCTTTCAAGCACTGGGCCGAAACATGAGTGTAAACGCTGTCTCTCAACGTTCCATTGCTGTTGTGCTTCTCGCACTGTTCATTGGAATGAGTTTTTCTCCAATTGGAGAGTTGTGGATTGAGCAAGCAGAGGCTGCAGAAGTGGCTCGCCACACCTACGAATTCAGCGATGGTACGACAGAGTACATCGCACTCTATCAAGGCGGTAACGCTGATGCCGGAGCAAAAATTGCTCTACCAAAAGGCGCTCAAGTAACAGATGTTCAGATGACGTTGTCCGGTGCATCGGCGACCGGATGGTCTTCAATTCCAACGACAACACGGGATCACTGGGTTGCTGGAGAGGCATCCAATACCGACAACCAAAGTGCAGACCTGACGCTTGCTATGGCCAACTCGAGTCATGCATTCAATGCCCATGGCATGGATGAGGACATCAATCCATCCAGCACAGCATGGCTTGACAATGGCACCTACGCTGTTCGCCAACCTCATACGTCCAATTCAACGGATGCGCTCTTCTCCCAACAACTGAAACTCAGTCCAAATTCACTCAATGCACAAGGACAAGGGGCGGTTCTCCGACACCACGACTGGTTGTACCTTTCGACCTGGTCTTCGACAAGCTTCCACAACATCGTACACCGTTTGTATCCAAACAACGGGACTCGTGAAAGCATCATTACGCTCGATCAAAACGGTTGTACGCTTCCAAACAAGCATTCCTCCTCCTACTACGGCCAATGGGGATTCCGTGATTGGGTTGTGACGGATGATGAGCGCTTGTATGCAATCCTTTCTGGCTACAAGTACTTCTACACGTCTACTGCGAATACGTTGTATCATCGCGTTCTTGAATTCGACATATCGAATGAGAACGAATGGGTTTGCATCGATTCATTCCAGCCACAAGGCAACGGTGATTACACAGGAATTACCTATGACCCAGTCGAGGATACCATTTGGATTCTTCACAATCAGAACAGAAGAATTCAATCCTACAAAGTAAGTGCTACCGGCGATTTCGAACGCGGTGACCAATATTTCACGTTCCAAACATCCACATCCTCAATTTGGCAATGTGGCGTTACCAATCAACAAGCTCGTGGTCTTGAGATGAATCAAACCCATTTCTTCATGCGATGTCAAGACGGCAACTACTACAACGATCGAGATCAACTTGAATCGTGGGGTCGTTCAGGTAGTGCAGTTGCATTGATTCCAGAAAACACCGTCCGCAGTATCTCATCCTTGGGATACGGTTTGTTCTACGATGGTCGTCGATTCATCACCGTCGACTCTGGTTATTCCACATGGTCAAGTTCCCCCTCATACCATGAATTTGGAACAAGTTGGCAATACAAAACAACACCCGCTCCAGGGACAACGACATGGTTTGGCCCGGTGATTGAAACTCCGGATGATGTATTATCGGTCAACATGGAAACGCTCTGGTCTGCGACTTCAATCGGTGACCGCGTTGATTACTGGGTTTCAGCCGACAATGGAACGCATTGGGTTGCTGTTGAATCGAACACAACGGTCCATTTCCAACATCCTGGAAAAGAACTGGTCTGGAAGGCTACACTCATCGGTTCTACTGCAGTTTCGTGGTGGGTCGATTTGGAGTACGCAACCGAATACGAGTCGAGTGGAACGTGGATTTCACCTGCCAAACCCACCGGAACCAAAGTGGGTAAAGTTCGTCCAGTATGGGTTGCCACAACCGATGCTGCAACCGACATCACGGTTCAAGTTTCAAACGACGATGGTTCAACATGGCAACCTGCAGCCAATCTCGCTGAGACGAGTTTCTCAACCGATGGTGCAGGAAACATCCTGCGTTACGCTGTTACGATGACGTCGACGGACAGGTTCAAGACACCCGTCATGGACAGTCTTGAGTTGTTCTACGAGGAAGGATATCCTGACCGTCCACGCATCGATGTTGGTGCCGACGGCACCTTCGATTGGGAGAGTATTCTGTTCCTCAATGAATCTGCCATTGACGTGAGCGATGATTCAGAAGTTGGCGTTGAAGTTAACTTCCAACCAACGCTTGTTGATGCCTTCAATGACTACATCCCTGACAACGGGGACGGCGTGGTTGAGGTTCCACTTGCCATCAAGGCACAAACATCTGGTCGGGTCAAGATCACAAACATCGACATTGCCTACAAAATGAACACGCATGCCATCAGTGCTGCATTTGAAGGAGGCATGGCAGCGCCTGACGGTATTGCTCGCAACCTCATCATCAAAGTCGCTCATGGTGATGAAGTGAATTTCGTTACAGAGGTCACTGCTTCACTCAACAACAGCCGTGGAGATAATCCAACCTTCAAGTGGCAACAAGGCGATGCATGCAGCACATTGAATGATGCGGGTGGTATTGTTTCCTTTGACACTGCAAACTGTTCATCCTTCCTCGATGCCAACGATGTACGAACAATCCGGATTCCTGTGACTGTCGACTGGAGTTGGGACGACGAGGCGGCCACTGAGGCCCTGCTCACGGTGAAAGATTCGTTGGGTACTGCCGTCAACAATTGGCAAACCGAAAACATGCGTTTGCGTGTCGAGAACGACATTCAGCTCGATGGTCTGCAAGTCTTTGATGAAACTGGCCGACAATTGTTCGCTCAAGACTGGGTAAGAGGCGGACAAAATCTTTCCTTCCTAGGAAAGATTCACTTTGAGTCATCGCAACTTTCTCCTCTATCTGGAGAGTTCAATTTGCGAGTGCTTGGCCAAAACGTCACCTATGACGGTGATCCAATCGGACAACCAATTGTTCTCGCTGAAGAATCCAATCCGAACTTTGGCTCATACAACTTGACGTTCATGTCTCCAATCGAATCGACGCCGGGCGGCATGGTGTTCTCCGTTGAAGCGGTCAACCTGCCAAATGGTTC
>JBMYNT010000079.1:0-5343 GCA_049598575.1 Candidatus Poseidoniaceae archaeon
ACAACGGCGACGGTAAGTGGTCGTTCGGAGAAGAAGTCACAATCAGTGAAGGATCCGATGACATCTGCTCATCTGCATGCAGTGTTCAGGTCAAGGTTCTCGACCGTGCGAGCAACAAGCTCATCTACGAGTCGACCACGACCAGCGTAGCTTGATTATAAGCAAGTAACACACTGGTGTCGTAACCACACAAATTGACTTTGTGTGAATCCGCCCCCTCATGCGTTCAGGCGCATGGGGGGGCCTTTTTTTATTTTCAATTCCGGCCATCCGTGTGTTGATCCCACATATGGAGCGAGGTTCCACGAGCACTTTTCCACAGGGCACGAACGAGTTGAACGTTCCCGTCAATGACGGTTCCAAGTTGATTCAAGAGTGGTATGCGAACACTGTACCGTACAGAGAGCCATGAGGCGAATACGATGGCTTCTGTTACAAACAAACTTACGTGCATGGTTGTCAATGTTGCATTGGAAAAATCGATTTCTGCAAAACCAATGGTCGCCCAACGAGCCAACATCGCCACGAGGGCTCCAACGAGAAGCAGTGGCGAGAGGAGATGCAATGCTGCCTCCTGACGTAGAGTAACTGCAAAGCGGCCATGCCTTCGGTTGAACCAGTGGTTTCTCTGCCTGAGCAAATGACGTTGCAGCCCTTGTGCGCGTCGAACCTTCTGACGGGCGTGCTCCTTTCGTTGATGAGGGGCATGATCGATGAAGTATGCATCCGAATCCTGAATGGCTCTCAAACCATTGATTCGAACATTGGTCGCAATCTGTGCATCATCTGCATTGGAACGAACATTCAGTGATTCCACATCGAGCCCTTCTCGCCTCCACATCATGCATGAACCTTCAAGGAACGGGGTGCTGTCAAACTTCGATTCCATGGTTCGAACCATTGAGAACAAGGCTCGATGTTCCGCTTCTTCCGTACGTTGTCCAAGGCGTTTTGGCGATGCCCCTACACATCCAATGGTCGAATCAGAAAACCAGTGCATGAGTTTGGCCACAGTGTCTGTTTCAAACAAGGCATCAGCATCCGTCATCAAGACGAGATCGGTTGCAATTGTCTGGTTGATGTGTTCAAGTGCTTGCTTGACTGCAGCAGTTTTCCCTTTGCGTTGCTCCATTCTGAGCAACGTGTACGATGCGAATGCGTCTTGCCCATTCCATCCTTCAACGATTGAAACCGAAGCATCGGTTGAGGCAGAATCGATGATGACGAGATGAGGATCAAATCCCTGACATGTTTCCATCAAATTGTCCAACTTCTGTGTGAGAACGTTGGCTTCGTTCCATACGGGAAGAAGAATGGTCAAACTCCCAGAAAAGCGCTGTTCAGGACGTACAAACTCTCGTTTCCTCGACATCAAAAGGTCAAGTCCTTGCTTGACATAAGGTAACCCAGCAAGTGCTGCAAACCCGATCTCAAACAGAGCGGGTGAGAACAGCATGAATCATTTGATTCTTGATTCCCTCTTCACTTCTCCGTTCAATTTCATGCTCAACAAGGGGATTTGTCCACAGATGTCAAGTGTGCACAGCTGTTCAATCCAATCATGCCGACCGTGGTACATGTTGGACCGATATCGAGTCCAGGCGGCATTCAAACGGTCATTGGAACGCTTTCATCAAATCCACCCGATGGCTGGACAGTTGAAACGATTGAAAGCCATTCAAGCGGTTCATACCTTTCCAAACTTCAAGCCTACAACAATGCAAAAAACAGGCTTGAAGAATTATGCAAACAGAGCAATGACGGCTTGATTGTTCATCTTCATGCTGCATCCGATTATTCCTTTTTGAGGAAACTCCGCCTTGCAGAACACGCTCATCGACACGGAGGAAACATCGTTTTTCACATCCACAGTGGAAACATTGTCTCTTGGCTTGGAAAGAAAGATCGCGCAAAGAAGTTGAAACAGCGACTTGAGAACTGCAAAGCGACCATCGTCTGTCTTTCAGATCGATGGAAAGAACTCATCACTCCTTTTCTGGGTAAATGCATCGTATCTCCAAATCCAATCGATCCGATGCATTCTGTCGATGCATCCGTTGAACGTAATCCAAACCAAATCCTTCTTCTCGGTCGAAACGATCCTGTCAAAGGTCATGATTTCGCCTTTCAAATCATGAATGAACTCGAACGTCGAGGTTCTGATCTCACGCTCCACTGTACTGGAAGAGAAGAAGCACCAGAGGGGTCAACAAACATCGTCGCACACGGGTGGGTCACGAAAGAAGAGAAGGTCAAACTGCTGCAAGAATCTTCACTCCTTCTCCTTCCTTCTGCGTATGAAGGCCAACCCATGGTTGCTCTCGAAGCATTGGCCTGTGGAACACCAGTGCTTGCATCGAATGTGCTCCATTCACTGCCAGATGTCATTCATCATCCCAAAGAAGAAACGTTGGAGAGCTGGGCGGATGCAATAGAACAGATTCGAGGAACTGAACTTGAGTTCGGTGATGCACTCAATCAACACAGTGTTGAATCGATCAATGAGAGGCTTCTTGATTTGTACCAAGGATTGATTCAACCGCTGGCATAAACTTCGTTCGTTCGTCTTCCTCAGTTTGCTTTGTTACAACATCAAGTTCGTATGCCTTCATGATTGCATCTGCAACGGAATCTACGTCGCCAAACGATGCCACAGTGCCGAGCTTGTGTTCGATGCAAAAATCGCCCATCGGAACACCTGCTGTTGTTACGGTAGGTCGGCCAAATGCTGCAGCATCAAACATCTTCACAGGTAAGGCCCCTTGACGAATATTTTCTTTTTCAGGATTGTACATCGCATACATGACATCAATTTCACTCATGAGCTCACTGAGTTTCTTCTCATCAAATTGCCCACGATAATCGATGTCTGGATAGCGTTCAACCAATCGATTTACACTTGGCCCATCACCAGCAAAGATTGGACTGAACCCTATTTGTTTACAGCTTTCGACAAGTAACACCATGGCGTCAAAATCACGAATTCGACCAAAAAACCCGATCCTTTTCATCCTTGGTCGCGGAAGGGGATTGGAATTTCTTACATTGAGGACTACAGTCGATTGAATTGAGAATTCCTGTGCAAAATAAGCAGCGAGCCCTGGCGAGGATGTAAAGAATCCATCATAGGAATCCGTACTTCTTCTGAATTGCTTTTCCATTCGTGAGGAGAGAAATTTTCTCAAAAAAGTGGTTTTTTGCATAACTGGCCAAGCATGGGCAATGTCATGCAAATCGAGTATTCTGTGCGCCGCCCTGATATTTGAGGTTCCTATTGAATCTGAATCATTGTGAATTAAGAGGTCAAATTGACCATGCAATGATTTGAGAAATTTCTTTTTCTGGCGCACGATACTTACTGGGGAAGAGGATGCTTTTTGGCCAATACGTTTGCGCAAAATTGTGTATCCGTCACGAATCGTTTCCTCATCGAGATCATGCTTTCGATCCCATGCAAAGATGGACACTTCATGCCCCTCTTCCGCAAGCCATCGCGCATGGCGCTCAACCCGTGGGTCTGGCGCACATCCATTGGTGACGACCAAACAAATGCTAGCCATTTTTCTCACCTCGAATTCGGTCTGCGAGAATTCCAATGCTTCTCGACCAGGAGAGGTGTTCACGAGCATATTCAATCGCAGCTTGACTGTGCTCTGAGAATTCCTTATCACTCATGGAATTGAGGAGTGACGAAATCTTTGTTCGCAAGATTGAGGCATCATGCAACTGCATCCATGGGCCAACATCGTCATCGAATCGATGACCTTGATGATCAAGTCCAACAACCATCAGCCCACTTGCCAAGTATTCTCCTCGTTTGAGTGGACTAGCAAGTTTCCATACCTTTGTCGCTGGCATGGGTAGAATTCCAATGTGATGATTTTTCAATTCTGCAAGAACATCATTGTGGGGCATGCGGCCTTGCAGGGTGAAAAGGTCAGGATGTTTTGCTAGCCTCTTCTTGATGTCAGAAACTGCTGAACCTTCACCAATCAACGTCAATTGAGAAGCGATACCAATGTCGTTCCATGCGACAATGTGCTTCATGAATTCGAGAAGACCTCGATGTTTGTCCAAACGACCATGGTACACAAATTTCCATGCATCATCGTCTTCACGCGAAAGTGGAGCCGCATCATCAGGTAGTATGACGCCTGCCTCAAGAACAGAAATATTCGTTGCAGGGATGTTCGATGATTGGATAACGAATCGAAGGTGAGCATTTGAAACCACAAATCCTGAACGGAACAAACCTCTCTTGACAAGTTTCCAAGCAGCTTTCCAATCCTTCCACTGCATCTTTGCGAGTATCCCCAAATCAGCAGGTGGAGATCGATCCATCAAGAAACAGGGGCGATTCTGGTCCGCAAGGAATTCTCCAACTTTGGAACCAACTTGCCAATCCATGATGTATGCATCAAATTCCAACTCAATCGATTCGAGATGTGTGAGAACTTTCTTCGAAAAGGAACGACTCTGAAAACCGCTTATTGCATTTGTTTCCAATCCAATATGTTTCCATACAGAACCTTCGTGCGAACCATCCTCTTCTGGATTCATAATGGTCAAATCAAATTCTAACTCAACGAGACCGTTCGCAAGAGCAATAGGCGTTGTTGCACAGAAATCATCGAATTTTCGATGGGTGATCCATAGCAACTTCATTTGAATTCACCACGGACTCATTTACTCGTTTCTACTCAATCTTTGAGAGATATGCTTCCTTGACCAACTCAAAAATTCCAACGGAAAAATCGATGCTCTGTTTCCATTTTGCTTCTTCCACCAATCTTGCGTTACTCGCCATCGAGTGGCGAATGTCACCAGGGCGTTCCGGGCCGAAGATTGGAGTAATCGGACTGTGATGAGGATTAATCTCTGAAAGGGACTTGTTGATGTTATCAATCAGGTCTAAGAGCGACAATCTTGTTTGCGTTGCCACGTTGAAAACGTGATAATTTGCTCCGGCCCAATCTGGCTCGAGGAATTTGAAAATCGCTTGAACAACGTCGTAAACATGAACAAAATCACGAGTTTGCAATCCATCTCCATTGATTGAAGGGGGCTGTTGATTGACGAGAAGATCGACAAATTTTGGAATGACAGCAGCATAAGCTGAATCAGGTCGCTGTCCAACACCGTAGACGTTGAAGAACCGCAGAGCAACGCATTCGAATCCTTTCGATCTTGCATCAAGAATCTGTTTTTCGTTTTCCCATTTCGATTCAGCATAGGGTGAAAGCAACATACCTCCATCTGCTTCATCCAGGGGGAGATTCGTATTCTCGCCATAGACAGCTGCGCTTGATGCCATGACAAGTCGTTTGACGCCATGTTTGAGTG
>JBMYNT010000080.1:0-5313 GCA_049598575.1 Candidatus Poseidoniaceae archaeon
TACTTGTGCTTATCCTCGGTGGAAGTGTTCTCGTTTTGCTAAACTCCGACGAGAATTCGGATTCGAACTTGAATGAGGTCGACCGTATTACTTGTCCAGAAGGCGAGGCTCTTGTTGAAAATACATCAAATTCAGATGGTTACGATTGTATCCTTGTCAATCCACATGATGAAGCGCATACGCACCCTGCTCCAACATTGACGATTACGAATGTGGTCGATGATGGTTCCACCATTGCTATTGATGGGGTTGTTGCACACTTACATCCATCCGAAGTTACAGTGACCGTATCTGTGAATTCTGGCAATGAACAGAGTGTTTCAGTCAATGACCAAGCAGAGTGGTCAGTTTTTCTTCAGTCTGATGCAGAAGGCCTTGTTTCCATTTCAGTCACTGCAAGCCATACAACAGAGAATACTGTTTCAGAAGTAACGACGATTGAGGTTGACCGCACGCCTCCAGTCAACGATGATACCGGTGATGATACGAACAATACAACGAACGAAACAGTCGACCAAGGAAACAATACATCCAATCAAACCGATAATGGTCAAAATGGTAACACAACAGATAACACAAACAATACGGATAATGGTGGGGATGAGACAGAGGAGCCAGATGAACCGACTGGCCCAGTGTACAATGCCTCGGATATGGGTCAATTTTGGATGAATGTCTTCCGATGCCAGCCTGGTCAAAACGTCGTTCCAGTTGATGATTTGACGACCACAGAAACGGAAGCGTTGGCATGTTCTGTGAGCATTACGATGAATGAAACACACATAACCATCACGAGCAACGGGCTTCCCGATCATGATTTTGAGTCAACCCTGGCTTGTTCGCAGGCGAACGATTGTGCACGAGCCCAGGACTATGAATGGACGATTCCACGTTCTCCAGTCAACGATACGACAGGTGGGCATGATGCAACAAACTGTCCTGAAGCGCAAGGAAACTACGAGTGTGCTGCAGCTCTAGGAGAGGTAGCAATTGCCATCAATGGTGTACCATTCTATGGTCCTGAGGATGGCCCAGGTGGTGATGCAGTTGCCAGTCACCATGGCGTCTATGTTGAAGATCGACAACCGATTGAACTTGGCGTTTGTCATGCTCATGCTGGTCAAGGTGGAACCTATCACTATCATGCAGATGCAAATTGTTTGCATTGGCATCCTGAGGAAGGCGAAGATATGCATGATTACGACATCAGTACGCCTACTGTCGTGGCCAACAATACGTACGATGGAAACCATTCAAAGGTCATTGGAGTGGCAATGGACGGGTATCCAATTTACGGTTTCTGGGGTTATGATGATGACATGAATATTGTTGAGATGACCAGTTCATATCGCTTGAAGCCTGGTGAAACAGGCTACAATGGTATCGATGATTATGAATACGTTCCGGGATTAGGCCATCTTGATGTCTGCAATGGCCACTATGGGCCAACTCCTGATTTCCCTAATGGCATTTATCATTACCATTCGACCATTGTCAATGGAGAAGGTGAAATGGGCTTCCCTTACTTTTTGATCTGCTACCATGGAGAGGCAGAACTTGATGCTGGTGGTGGCGGTGGAGCAGACTGTTCTGGGCATGGTGTCACATGGGGGCCAGGTATTGGGCCACCCCCTCCTGGTTGTGAGGGCGGTCCTGGGGCTCAATTGGAAGACGTAGAGAACGCATCACGAACCGTTGTTTCGCCGTATGCGATGATTTGGTTGCTTTTGTTTGCCTACGCCATGTTGCTACGTCGACGAACGTGAAGTGCTCATCAGTGGCACATTTTTCGTAATAAATCCAATGGCTTTTGTAACGCCATTGTCTGGCGAGATACATTAACTACGTTTTTATTTTCAGGACTTTTGAATTTCAATAAACATACTGTCATATATGGATAGACACGCATGTCAGTTAATGCTAAACCAAGTAACAGACGACGAAGCATCGTTTCCTATCCTTAACGGAATAGGATTCATCTTTGGCCTAATGGGCGTTGTTGTTCTCTTCATACAACAATCGCTGACGATTTTCTTGCCTTTGTTGGTACCACTCGTGGTGTGCGTTGTACTTTGTACCGTGTTGATCAAGTCACAACAGAAAACAAACCTAGAGCGAAAGGACATATCTCCAAGTCCTGTAAGAGTTGACGTTATCTGAGTACAGTCCTTTGAGGAAGGTTTGTTCATCTTGACAACTTCATTTCATTGAATTTAGCCAATAGGCTGTATTGATGAGACCCGCAAAGGAGATCCATGCGATGTATGGCCACATCAATCGAGATGCGAATGGGGCTGTTTCTTGAATCAGAAAAACGTACCATAGAGAAAAGACGACCATCCCAATGATCATCAACAATGAGAGGAGATATTGTTCTGAGTTGAACACAGAAGGCCATGCAAGGTTGAGAGCGAGTTGAATGAGGAAACAGGCAACGATCAGGTTGAATTGCTGAAGTTCGTCCTGTTTGCTGAGAACGGACGTGAAACTAATCGCAAGTGTTGTGTAGAGAACGGCCCAAACTGGACCAACAACCCAGCCAGGTGGTTGAAAGAACGGTTCGTAATCCGAATCAAAGGTCACTTGATTCGCCCAACCGAGAATCACTCATCGAGGTGAGGATCGATATCGATTGGGATGAGTTCGTTGTCGTACTCATAGACCGCAATCTTGAGAGGGTCGAGAACGAATCGAACGCTTGCTTCTTCAAGTCCGTAGAGGGAGATAAGTTCAGCCTTGAACTCTTCACGGAGTTCGTCTTCCTTAGCGTAAAGTGGGGCGCCCATTCCGATTTGGAGTGCACGTGCACCGATGATTCGAGCTCGTTCAAAACGTGTGTGGAGTCGTGCTGGCTTGACCATTTTTTCACCTTACGACGTAACCGTCGCAGTGTTTCGACTGAGGTCCTGTTCTTCAACCCATCGGAAGGATACTATTCGGATTCGTCGACAAGTTCTTTCTGTCTGCGTACCGTTTGGACGTACATGATGAAGGCTGGGATGATGGCTGCCAAGGTCAAGCCAAAGATGGCAATGGCGAGATCGGACTCGCTTCCTTGTCGATCATCCGTTGTGAAGAAGTTGTTCGGGCCTTCGTCAACCAAATCGTACCCCTGAGAGCTCAACGTCGAGGCCCTTGTGAGTGGAATTCGACCAGGGGTTTCGAGCGTGACGACAATGCTCGTCACGTTCTCATCCAACAAATCAGAGATGTTTAATGAACTCGTGTAGATGTGATACGGCATCTCGGTTTCGTTCGTGTCGTTGGTGTAATTGAAGACTTCATCTGTCACATTGGCAAAAGCGTGGTCGGTGACAACGAGAGGTTGGTCAATGAAGGAATACTCATGCGGGCGGTTCTTTGTAATCCACACGTGCACAACGTGTCCATCATCGGCTTCCCAGTTGAGTGTACCATTGGTCATGTTCAATTCGAGGAATCCGTTCCATTCACGAGTAAAGTTGTCCAGCGTCGCTGCAAGTTCGTTTGATTGCGATGGGCCAACAAGAAGCCCTTCTCCATTGAGAACAACGTCAGGAACACCCCAGAAGCCGTATGTCTCGTACAAACGGATGTTTGAGTCTGAATAGAAGTGAAGATCTGCTGGAGATGGATGATGTTGGATGATGGTCGTATCCGTTCGGTTCAGCTCTTTCAGTTCCTGAGAAACAAGTTCACAAGGTTCGCACCAATCTGCTGAGAAGTACTCGATGAAATGCGTCGTTTCTTCGGATGCACATGTCTCGTTACCGAGAACACAATCGACGTCAAACGTACGTACGTCGTACATTTTGGCAGGAGCATATTCTCCAAAATGACCGATATGGGCTGTTGATTGTGAGGTCAGAAGAACCGTCAACAGAATCGTTGTCAGCAATGCTGCAGTCTTCCTCATGGAACGTGGACGCAGGGTCTTGTTAAAAGAGGGCCGCCTTCACGGCTTGACATGGACCAGCCTTGGTGGAAGCGACCATCGACGCTTCCTCTTGTTCTCGTGGTGATGGCATTGCTCATCATCGTGGTTGGAGGGACCATCCGTATTCACGATGCGGGCGAATCCTGTCCGGATTGGCCCAAGTGTTTCGGAACGTACGGATTCATGGTCGATGAAGCTGAGCAGGAGGCCTACTGGGAGGCCAATCCGGATCAAATCGACAGTCGTGGAGCAGAGCATCGTTACACCATCTTCGAAATTTTTGTTGAGTGGTTCCATCGTCTTCTCGTTGGAATTATCGCCGTTCCGATACTCATCAATGCGATTATGGCCCACAAACTGAGGTCAGAATACGGCGATGGACTGCGAAATCTCGCCGTCGTTTCTGGTGTGCTATTGGTGATTCAAGCGATTGCTGGAGCGGTGACTGTGTACTTCGACAACGCTGATTGGACGGTTGCTATGCACCTTTCGCTTGCGAGCATCTTCACATCGCTTCTGGTCTGGCAATACATTGCAATGCGAGAACAGGAAGGAGCAAATTGGGCATTCTTGTCCACGTCCAAGGCCTTCCTCGAACGACAGAAGAAGCGCTTTGTGACCATCACTGCCTCCGTGTTTATTCTCTTGATTCTCGGCGCTTGGGTTTCAAGCACAGCCGGAGGGAATTACAACCAATCGTGCAGTATCGGTTTCCCGAACGGCTGGCCAAAGTGTCAGGGTTCCATACTTCCAAGTCTTGACGGGCCAGGCATTCTCGTCCAAATGGTCCACCGTTTCGGTGCAGCCATTGTAGGGTTGGTGTTGATCCTAACCTCTGCCAAGATTCGTGTCGATGCCCGAGATTTCGGTGAAGGTGAGGGATTTTCAAGAGCGGCTGAGGTTGTTACTGGATTCTGGATTCTCAATGTTTTCGTTGGAGGTATGTACATCGTCTTAGCAGACCCTCAAGAGTTCCCAGAATTCATCTCATTGCTGCATCTTGTCTTCGGTGTGACGTCGTTTATTGCAGCTGCTGTTACCTTAATGATGCTCAGGTTGGCGTATCTTCACAAATCAATTCCTGGTGAGAGCGAATGAGTGAGGAACGGCCATCGTTGGTTTCCTTGCTCATCAAATTGATGAAATTGAAAGTCATTGTTCTTCTGCAAATTACTGCAATATGTGCTATTTTGGTTCATGATTCGCTTGCCCGATACGATTTGATCGATATCGAGCGAACTTGGTTTGATACCATTTGGACATCGTTCGTCACCCTGATTGGTGGAACGCTTTCTGCTGGAGGTTCGAACGCCATCAACATGTGGTACGACCGAGATATCGATACGAAGATGCGACGAACACAACATCGACCTCTACCTATGGGGCATCTTCAGCCA
>JBMYNT010000081.1:0-4976 GCA_049598575.1 Candidatus Poseidoniaceae archaeon
GCCATCCAGTGGTTACCGTTGACGGTTATGCCGCCTCATACAATTCAGGCGGGGAATTCAAGAACGGCGAAATGACCACGTGGCTCCGTATGGGTGGAACTTCAACTGATAACAACGGTATTCTCTTCCTACACGAGGATGACTTCTATGACGGTGATGGATGTTACACATTCCAGGTTAAAATTACAAATTCTTACTATGTTGACACAAACGTAGATGAAGAAGATGGAAATGGAAATCCAACCGACACAGATAGACTTCTCACTGAATCTAGGATGTCTTGGGAACTCAAATTTGACGAATACAATGAACAAGACGGCGGACAGAGCGCTCGTACATACGATGCTTGCTAATCTGAAATCTAGTTTAGTCGCTACCAATGATTGGGTTTCCTTCTGCATCGACCCATTCTTCTTGTTCTTCAGAGACTGTTGATTCAAGGGCGATTTCGGATTCCATTTCGGGTAATTCTGCTTCTTCTGAAATGTACTCCTTTGAAGTCTCTTTGGTTGCTCGAACTGCAATAACCGCAGCAAAGATAACAACCATCAGGATAATGCCCGAGTAGAGAACAATAGGTAACTCTTCAACTTCTTCAGGTGTTGTCCAAGAAACTTCACTCGACGCAGTTCCAGCCTCGTTGGCAATGAGGTTACTAACAGGATCGAGAACATCAGGGTAGAGGAATTTGCAGGTTAATTGAACCGCTTCATCATCGTAATGATACCATGAGATTGGGACGTCCTTTGTCTGACCTGGTTCTACTGCCCAATTCGCTGTGTTCGCAGTTGTATCAGCTTCTTCGTCACCGACGTAACAACGAACGTTTGGACTAACAGAAATTGTACCCGTGTTGGAAAGGGTTACCATGACACCGTGAGTCCTTCCCGTATCGGCAGTTGCTGCCTCTGGTTCGACTTTGTCGATGCTCAGTTGAGGATAGACAACATCGATGTTTGCAGTAGAGGTTTGAGGGGCGACTGTATCTGCGACAAAATTACCCCAGTTTGTTTCCACAGTGACTTTGATGGTTCCAGATTCCTGCCCATAGACTCCATTTCCATCGAGCCATTCGACGATTCGCTTCTGTTCGTTTGTCCCGATGTTTACTTTCCAGGTATCAGTGTCATCGAGGTCGCCGTTGATGATGGTGTTGATGGTGCTTCCACTGTAGCCAATTCCAGTAGCAACGACCGTCGCAACTGGTGCATTAACGACCAATTCACGTTTGGAAAGCAGTCGAATCCATGCATCTGTATAACCTCCAGTACCAGTTGAATTGGTGTAGTCGATGCTCGCTTGGTCATGGAGAATAATGTCCTCATCGGTTCGTGAACCGAGCATACTCGACTCAACAAAGTCGAGGCTGGATCCATCCGCAACGTGGATTGGTCCACTGCCATAGAGGTCTGATTCTTGAACAGAACAAGGTCCAATGCAAACAATCTCGGCAGCCATTATTGTTGATTGTTCTGCGACAAAGGTCCCATAATTTTCAATGCTAAAGGTTGCCTGGTTCCATATGATGTTGCCACCAGTCTGAGATAGTTCGTCTGCGTTCAGAGTTTTCAACTCAGCATTTGAGTGGAACAATTCGATGTGCGTAATTCCAAACATGATCGGATAATAATGGTCGACAACAATGTTCACTGGCTGATTCAAATCGACATTAAACGAAGCACTGTCTCCAGTAATCTCACCGTTTGTTACGTCGTCGATGGTGAGATTGAGGTAGGCGTTTTCAGGGACATCGATGCTAAAGAAAACCGTCATGGTAGCAGATGCATCATCGATGTTCTCGTCAATTTCGATTTCGGTTCCATCATAAATGAGGAGCGTTGAAGCGGCATTTTGCGAATCCAGATTGGCTTCATCCAAATGGAGCGTACCTCCTTCTTCGATGGTAATTTTAGCATCCTGTTCGACGGTAACGTCTCCAGTCCAATGCAATTCTGCTCCACCTTTGATGATGATTTCACCATCGAACGTTCCACCATTCCAAGAAACTGAATCAGTAACGGTGACAGTTGAGCCATCCGAGGGCGCAGATGCAAGGACGGGTGAGCAAAGTGTGACTGAAGCAAGCATGACAATTGTCAGAAACGTTGCAGTTCGCATGATTCACCCAAGACGAAGGGGAAAATCAACCCTTCTCTGTTTAGTACGGAACGTCTTTCCAGCCGATTGCATACCCAATCAGGTTAAACGATCGGTGGAGAATTGGCGTGATGACGATGATGATGGCCATCGGGATGAGTAATTCACTCGAAGCAAGAACAGACGGCCCAAGGAAGAGTTGACCCCAGAGGAAGACCATGATTGCAAACGGCAAGGTATCAAGCAACGGTGCTTTTGAGGAAACATCCCCTTCGCGTTTGAGTCCTCGACGTCGCTTGAAAAACGACCCTGTCATGTCGCCCAAAAGGCAAGCAAATCCAAGGAACGATCCGAGAATGTATGCCGTCAACCATGGCCCACCTATCGAAAACCAAGCTCCCTCTGATCCAGTGAGTGGTGAAACAAACACTGTTGCTTCATCAAATGAAGTTCCAACGATGGCAACCTGCAGCATACAAAGCAAACCAGCAGTGAGTGAACCTCCAATGAGGCCATTCCACGTTTTCCCATCGCCGAGCATTCGGTTGCCGTCGCCCATGACTCTTCCTCCATCAATCGGCCATGGCCCATAACCCGTTTTTGGCAACCATTTCCCCCACATCATAGCGAAGGTGTTGGCGATAAATCCTGGCAGATAGAGCCAAAGCGTCATCAGTGCCAAGAGGAAAACACCCATTTCGGTTGCGTTTGTTACATCACTCATACCGGATACGAAGGCAATCAAGCACATGAAGACTGTTGTCTTCTGAAGACCGAAGCGGTTGAATTATCAGCCCTTTCTTACAGGACAAAACATGAGTCGGACAGTCCTTGTTGTTGGCGGGGGTGGACGTGAGCATGCACTGTGTCTCGCTCTTTCTTCCTCCGCTTCCATCAATGAGATACACACCACGCCTGGCAATGCAGGAACACAACATTACGGTACCAATCACAATATCTCAGCTTCAGATATCGCTGGCTTGGTCGATCTGTCAATGCAGTTGGATGTTGATTTTGTTGTTGTCGGGCCTGAAGCACCACTGTGTGATGGTCTAGCAGATCAACTCCTTGAGGTCGGCATTCCTTGCTTCGGCCCACAACGAATTCATGCTGAATTGGAGGGTTCCAAGCTGTTTGCGAAGAAGGCCATGGATGCAGCAGGCGTTCCAACAGCTGACTACGATGTTCTCGATGGCACTTCTGACATCGATGCCTGTCTTGATGCACGTTCGAAGGAGCCATGGGTCATCAAGCGTGATGTCCTTGCTGGTGGAAAAGGCGTTGTTGTTACTTCCAATCGTGTGGAGGCGGTTGCATTTATTGAACAGTCTATCAAGACAGATGGCCACGTCCTCCTTGAACGGTTTTTACCAGGAGAAGAAGCCAGCATGCTGGTCGTTATGGACAAATCAGGATACGTATGTCTCCCGCCAAGTCAAGATCACAAGCGAGTATTTGATGAGGATAAGGGTCCAAACACCGGTGGCATGGGTGCCTATTGCCCTGCTCCCGTGGTGACCGAAGCCATCCATCGAAAAACAATGGAACGAATTGTAGAACCAATGTTTTCTCACCTATCGTCGATGGATGTTCCCTACAGAGGTGTTCTTTACGTCGGCCTCATGATTGATGAGCACGGTGATCCTTACGTCGTTGAGTTCAACGTCCGATTTGGGGACCCTGAGTGCCAAGTAACACTTCCTCTGATTGATGGAGACGTTGGTGAACTGCTGTACGCTGCATCAAACGACCAACTTTCCAATTTCGAGGTTGCGTTCCACCCTCAGCATGCCCTCACCGTCGTCCTCGCCTCAGAGGGTTACCCTCAATCCGCCATCAAAGGGAGAACCATCCATGGTGCTGGACACGGAAGCGATACGTCAGAAACATGGGTCAGCCATGCGGGAACTGCAGTTGACGAAGAAAACAATCTCATCTCATCTGGGGGTCGCGTTCTATCGGTTACATCCGTTGCGGAAACCTTGCAAAAGGCCCATGATTTGTCTTACCAACGGTTGCAGCACATTCGACTTGAAGGTTCGCATTACAGAACCGACATCGGACACCGCGCTCTGTAGTTCCACAAATTCGATGACGTCCACCGTTTTTCCCTATTCCCTCATCGTCATTGTTAAAAGAGGGTCAAAAGTGGCCAAAACGCTCCAGCCTTGCTGCTGTCGAGCAATCCTCTGAGGGAAAAAAATGGAAAAGGTATCAAAGACCTCGCAACGCCCTGTTTTGAGTTGGCTCATTGCCCCTCTAGCAGTGCTGATTGCAATACTAGCAAACTACGTCGACGGACTCATGTCCATCGATGTTGAAATGAACAACGATGCGATGATGCCAGTCATCATCACCGGAGTCGCCGGTCTCCTGGCCGTTACTCCTCGCATCCTCCGTCAACTAGGATCCCTTCCAGAGTCGATTTCTCAAACACAAATCTCCCTCGCTATGTTTGTTCTCGCTCTTGTTGGTGCTGGAGTTGCAGAGTCACAAACCGATGGATTTGTTGGTTTCACGTTCTTTGCAGTGCTCTTTGGCGGATATCTGCTTGACACTCGTGA
The DNA here is from genome assembly GCA_049598575.1 of Candidatus Poseidoniaceae archaeon. Classification (GTDB taxonomy): domain Archaea; phylum Thermoplasmatota; class Poseidoniia; order Poseidoniales; family Poseidoniaceae; genus MGIIa-L2. The sequence goes on from JBMYNT010000081.1 coordinate 4,662, forward strand.
ACGATACGAATGGATGACCATGCTTGTCTTCGCTGGTGTTGGCGTGCACTCCGCATTCGACATTGCAGCAGCGGCTGCTGTGGATGGATATCTTCCAAACACATACGAGTTCACCGGTGGACAATCCTACGATGTTTCGACGTTCCAAGAAACCGCTCTTGGCTTCGTCTTCTTCACATGGTTCACCGTCTTCCCAATCATCGGTCTTCTTGTCGGTGTGGCTGGTCGTGGTGTTCTCAATCCAGCAGGTGACAAGGGATGGTTTTCCTACAACACTGTTGAATCGGGTTGGAATCGCCAAGCTCTACCATTGCA
>JBMYNT010000082.1:0-4853 GCA_049598575.1 Candidatus Poseidoniaceae archaeon
ACGGTTCGAGACCTGATCAAAGGTCGAACCACATTCGGAGAATTCATTCGTGGTGAAGACCCATGGAGAGACATGTCTGGGGACATGACCATTACCAAAGCATCCGAATTGAAACCGGTTGATGCTGTCTTGGATCAATCGTAGATTCGTGCACGCCACATAGCAGCTGCGAGCAGAACGAACAATCCGAGGGCAACACCAAGTCGGACATCGGGAGTTGATGCTTCGCTCTCACCCGTTGATGTACCGATTTGGTTGTCTGGCTCTTCCTCATCAGAAGGAGCCTCGACATCGAGAACGGTTACTGAACCCGTCATGCCAACCGCTTCATGAGGTTCACAAAAGAAACTGTAGGTACCAGCAGAGTCGTAATCGAAAACGTGACCATAGTCAACAGCACGCTCAGGATCGCCCGAATCAAACACACCGTTCTCTTCAACAGAATTGTGAGGTAGGGCTTGGCCACCCCAAACGAAGCGAAGTGTATCGCCTTCATTGATGGTCAGTGTTGAAGGTGTAAATCGAAGATTTGTGCTGTCAACAGTTACAACGTGAACCTCAGTTTCTTGCTCTTCCTCTAGCGTGAGGTTCCCTTGCAAAAGAAGCAGGACAATGGTCACAACGATGGCTGATCGCATGATAGTTAATTACAGGGCAGATATATGAACAACTGTTCCTTTTTCAAGAACAATGTGGAGGGAGTGAGGAGTAAGCCCCTTTTTGTTGCCTTTCGGTGACCGCATTCAACTTAGCATCCTACCTGTCCCTCTGCGTGCCGCATCAACAGGACGATTTGGACTTGCTCCAGTGGGGTTGCTCGTTCCATCGACATTCAGGCAACCTCCGTCTTTCAACATCATTGTACACACCTGGTATCGTATCGTTTCTGTGGCATTGACCTGACCATCTCTGATCTTTCACTTCTGTGAACCACCTGCACTATGGAGAGGGGACTTTCCTCAGAGTCGAACTCTGTCAGCGGTCCTCTCACTCCCTCCGAGTGTCTGTCAATCAACTTCCATATGAACCCATCAGATTCACTGGTATGGGTTTTGACCGACGTCAGCCGACTGCTGCTGACCACCGTACGGACCTTGCTGCTGTGGCTGTTGCGCCATGGCAGGGAGCGATTGTTCAACACGCTCCATACGCTGGGCAAGTCGAGGATTCTTTCGCTTCTGAGGTTCTGCAGGACGCAGACCGAAGACGAGCAATCCAACCAAAACGAGGCTGAGGACGACCAAGACACCCAGAACGATTGGGTTCACTTCCGAAACGGTTCCGAGGAAGCCTTCGGATTCGGCCTCCTTGACACGCAAGGTTGGTGTTTGCATGGTTTCTGAACCGAGGATTTGCACTTCCAACCACATCGTTCCTGTTCGTGATGGCACCCAAGTACCCGTGTAAACAGTGGATGTTCCAGGAGCAACCTCCAGCTGTCGTGCATCCACTCGGGTGCGCGCTCCGTTGGATTCTACCAACTCGAGAACGATCTGGACGCTACCGTCAGCATTTCCGTTGTTGACAATGGTTGCAGAAATTTCCACGGTTTCATCGACACGAACACTGTCACCACCGTACTTGACAGATGGTTCACCAACAAAAGTAAAATCAGGTACACGTTGTTCCAAGTCCCAAGTGTGGAATGGGGCATCGACGTCGTTGAAATCCTCAGAGAAGGCGTTTCCTGCCATGTCTTCGCCAGTGACCCAAACACGCAACTCAAGTGCCTCTGTTCGATCGGATTCAGAGATGATGTCATCCAAATCGAGTGTAGCTGCAATAGGAATTTGTTCACCATGCGCTCGGCCTCCAAGAAGTTCCATTGGCATTTGACCATTGTACAAGGCTGCGACATTGAGTCCCAATCCAGCAGGATGAACAGCGTAGTTGAGAACCAACGAGTCAGGGTTGAGTTGTTCGAGTTCTCGGACCGTTAGTTGAATCATCAAATCGGACCAATCGGATTCTGCAATGATGTCTTGGGCGTTTGGAGAGCCAATCTCCATGAGAATCGGTGCTTGTTTGTCAACGAAAATGGTCGTGACAGGACCATCATCGAGACCGCGCAATACGGCACCACTCGGTGGATTGTACATCGAGAGGAACAGCCCATGCTCACCAGGTTGGTCTGGAACGGTTCGAGCGAAACTGAAGTTTCCGTACGTTTCAACAACAGATTCCTGTCCGTTGATTCGCATCAAAAGGTCAAGCGATTGTTCGATGGTTCGCTTGCTTCGATACCAGACCAATTCACCTTGGTATTCCATTGAGGAGTCTTCTGCAGCATAGGCTCCAACAGGGTTCACTTCGTTCATATCGATGAGCAGTTTTGATTGAGATTGGTCAAGGGCCAACTCGCCACTGTATTGCCATGATGCATCATACAATGGGAAGACGACGGTTTGACCGAGACGATCCGTAATTTGCACTGACGGGATTCGAACGAAGCTCGGATCTGGGTCAAAGCCCCATTCAATGCTGAAGTTGACATTGAACGCTCCTTGTTCGGAAAAGACGCCATCGCCTCCATCGATCGAGCATGATTCAACGTCAACATAGACGTGGTTGCTGTAGCATTGGTCGTTTTCTGAATCCCAGTAAATAATGGCAGAGTCGCTTTCAGTCGAACCAAGGTTCAGCTCAATCGATTCGATGTCAGTAACACCGTTCTTGTCCCAGACTGGAATCTGTAAGAGATTGGCTTCACCTGGGTGGAGCCAGCCATCACCGTATTGGCCCCAAATCAAATCGTACTCCGTTCCCAAAGAAGGTGTTCCATCCGAGCGAATTTGCAAGTTGAACAGAGGCGTGTTCATGCTTCCTCCTTCGATCATGACGTTACCAGCACCATCTGCTACGCTCAACCAACCTTGGACGTATTCACCATCTGGTGCTTGAGATGTATCCATTGTAAGTGTAAACTCACCTATGGTTGCGAGCATGTCTTCAGGTTGTTCCAAAGAAATGGCCTGTACTTCGTCTTCATCGATTGAACCATCCATGTTGACATCATCAACCCATGAACGCCAGAGGTGTGCGTCGGCATGGTGTGGGAGTGAAGGGCTATCGCCAAGAATGAAGTTGATTTCTGTCGAAGGTGATGCATCGACGTGATCAAACGTATCGACGTCCATACCAATCAGCATTGGAGCAATGGAGTCCATGGTGAAATTGGCCACTGGATTCACTTCGTAAGCGACACCTTGACCAGCGACGGGCGTCACCTCAAGTTCCATTTCGAGGTTGTTTGCACTCGAAGGAACGCTGTAAATGATGGAAGCAACACCATTGAGAATGAGACTCGTAGAACCCTTGTCTTGCCCATCAACAAGCAATCGTACCTGTGCTTGGCCGGTTCGAGGCACTGCATCACGAACGCCTTCAAATCCAAGGTAGGCATTGACTGTAACAAACGTGCCCTGAATGAGCGACGCTGATGCTGCATCGGTCTCTACACCGGATTGAGAAACAATGGTGAAGCCCTTGAGCGAAACATCGTTCTCAATGCCGTTGGCATTGCCCAAACCAAAGACGTGGTTCAGCGGCAAGGTTGGTCCAGTTGGACTCACTAGCATGACGTTCAGTGAAGCGTAAGGCTCATCGTTCCAACTGACTGGCATTTGGAACGTGTGGGTAAATTGAATGTAGGAGCCTGAACCAAACATTGAGATCTCACCACTGGCATCGATATCGCTCCATCCTAGAGCGTATCCTGACTGTTGACAGTTCGCAACAGCAGGACCTGACAACGGGAGTACAACGGTTCCACACAGAACCTTTGACTGCCCGCTTGGGCCACGGAGCGTGAAATCAATGCTCCAACCGTTGTTCTTGACATACGATTCTGCATCCATCACGCCAAGAGGAGAGAGGTCAAAGGTTGAATTCACGGTAATCCAATCGGTTGAAGGCGTAAGCGTGTCAACAGGCGGGCTGATTGTCAGCGAAACAGGATTGAGGGTTGGTGAGGAAGAGACACTATTGATTGTGATTTTCACAGAACCAGAGGACATCATGCGAACTGGTATCCGAACCTCTTTGACACCGCCAAGCGATATGACAGAACTCAATTCTTGATTCAGGCCTTGCACGAGGGCAGAATTAGCTGCAAGATTCAGATTCAATGCAGCCTCATACGGCGCAAAAATCCCACACATGGTGACGTCCGCACTTGATTGAGACGAACCAATGGTGATGCTCACACGGGCCATCGGTAGTCCGAGAATGCCTCGATCATCGGCAGCATTTGACAAAGCATTGTTGAGCGCACCAAGTTCATTTTGAGAGAATTCAATGAAATATGCTGTTTCAAAATTGTTGAAGCCTCGGTTTGTCACATCCGAGCCACCAATCTTGATGTTCATGTAAGGTGATTTCATTTCAGAGGAAGCAGAGACTGTAAAGCCAAATTGATCGATGCCAGAGAGCGGAAGTAGGACGTCAAAGACGCCTGCGGAGCTTGGCGTTGTTGCAAGTGTTTGACACACGTTACCATTTGCTAGACGATTTTGCATTCCGAAACTTCCTGCATCATCACCATCGAATCCCCAATCGGATACACCATCTGCGCCAATATCGAGACGCAATCCTGTGTTTGGAATCGACCGAACGGTTTCAACCGAAAACGAATCGACAGAGTAGGATCCCGCTGTTGATTGGAAGCGGAATTGAACGCTATGCCCAACCTCATCGACCGTTGTGTATCCTTCCAGTGGATAGGGTTGCCAACCTTGGTCGTCAACGTTCGCTTCGAGAACCGGAGAGCCTGTAGCCACAACGGATGTGGAGAGGGCGCCGAAACCGTTGGAAATTCGATACACAGGTGATGTGATGGATCCTGTACCCGAGAC
>JBMYNT010000083.1:0-4210 GCA_049598575.1 Candidatus Poseidoniaceae archaeon
ACGTTGGTTTTCACGTGCTCCATACAGCCTATCCCAGCCTCCATCGTTGGCTCAATATCGAGCAGCTTCAACTCAAACCAATGGATGCAGCAACTGATTTGATTGCTCCCACAACTGGAACCATCAAGACCATCGGCGATCCACTACGCGCTCCATCCACCTTGTTTCCAACCATTTTCTCAGCAGGGATTTGGAATGCCCTCCGTATGCTACGCTGGCGCTTGAAGACGCGCAAACATGACCTTGAGGCAGCGATGGATGCTTCATCTGTCCCATTGGATACGTATTTTGATTCGATGCGCTTCAGCCAATCGTTTCAAACCTCATTCCTACAACCTCTGTTTGCTGGAATTACATTGGATGATAAACGGAAGGAACGTTCTGCCTTCGCGTCCTTCACCTTTTCAGCCATGTCCCATGGTATGATGACAATGCCCAAACACGGGATTGAGGCAGTACCTCGTCAAATTCTCAATCGTCTTGATTCAACAGAAATCATGTACAAGACGAAGGTTGCTTCTGTTACCAAGAATTCGATCAAACTTGAGGATGGCACCACGATGAAGGCGGATATGGTCATCCTTGCAACACCTCAGCACGTTTCTCAGGCCATGTTAGGAAACACATCACCAGCACGTCGAAAAGAAACGGCAACGTACGTCTTCGAATCCAAGGATTCACCTCTCAAACAAGCACGTTTGCTGCTCAATACGGAATACGGGAACGGTGGTCACAAAATTCTCCACGTTCATGTTCCTACACTCTTGCATGCATCCGGCCCCCACCTGATTGTTGCAACAGTCATTGGTGAAGACGCACGTTTGCATGAAGATGAACAAGAACGGAAACAGATTCAAAGTGAAATGGTGAAGTGGTTTGGTTCAAACGTCGAGGATTGGAATCTCATTGGGACAACGTACTTCGATTATGCCCTTCCATATGGTGGAACGACCGCCATCGGTCGAGAGCGAGAACAATTGATTCAGGATGGAATCTATTGCATCGGTGACCATACGATGCATCCTTCCGTCCATGGAACATTGCGTTCAGTTGAACGCTTATTGGAACATCTTGAGATTCCAATCCCCATGAAAGATTGATGAAGTGAAACGGTGGCGAAGGAGCATGGCCATTGACCCGAATGACTTCGATGTCCCCGTCAAAGATTACGCCTTCAGTGAAGTGACCAATTCGTCTTCATTGATTGACCAAATGGCCAAGGCAGGTGGTTTCACAGCCACAAAACTCGCAACTGCACGCGATATTTTGCTGCAAATGCGAGAAGAAGCCGATGCTGTTGACGGTGATGCTAGTCAAGTTTGCAACTGGCTTTCTTTCCCTGCATGCCTCTGTGCAACTGGAACCCGCTCCTTCTTCATTGAAGCGATTAAGACCAAGATGTTCAATGTCGTTTCGACAACGTGTGGAACACTGGACCACGACATTGCCCGTTCCTACAAAGACTACTATCATGGTGCCTTTGAACTGGATGATATCGAACTAGGAGAACACGAACTGATGCGTCTTGGTAACGTGATTGTTCCAAATGCATCGTACGGTGAAATCATCGAATCCGTGGTCATGCCCGCCCTCGAAGACATCTACAACGACCGACTTAAGGAGACCGGGAAAACCGGAGCAGATGCATGGATCGGTTTTGGCTCGATTCATCTCGTGTGGGAGTTAGGAAAGCGAATCGGTAAGCCTGATTCGCTCATTTACTGGGCTTGGAAGAACCAAATTCCAGTCTGTATCCCAGGGATTACGGATGGTTCGATTGGTGCACAGTTGTTCATGTTCCGTCAGAAACATCGTGACTTCCACATCGATACACTGGCCGATGAACAGGTCATGTCGGATCTAACATGGGACGTTGAAACCTCCAACGCCCTGATGGTTGGTGGTGGAATCTCCAAGCACCACGTCATTTGGTGGAATCAATACCGAGGTGGCCTTGATGCTGCTGTCTATGTCACAACCGCTCCTGAACACGATGGTAGCCTATCCGGTGCTCGCCTTCGAGAAGCAATCAGCTGGGGCAAGATGCGCCCAGAAGCTCCGAATGTATGCGTTGAAGGCGATGCGAGTGTCCTTCTTCCACTGCTTGGAAGTGACATCTTCAATCGTTGAGTTTTCCAGCAAGATAGACCATCATCGCTGTTCGTAGCGGACTTGTTGGTTGCCATCCATGACCATCGCATTCAACTAAGACGTTGTGCAAAGGCCCCAAGGAAGGTCTCGTCCCCTGTTGTGCTGCATCGATAGGAACGACAGAAATCTTTGGTGATGCGGGTTGATCGAGAAGCGATGCCGTGAATTGGCCGGTTGAACCTGCACGTGTTCGATTGTAGAGCATCTGCAATTCGTGGTGCGTTTGTTGTGTTGACCATCGGCGACGTCCTGCAATATCCATTGATTCTGGCAGTTGTGGTTGGTGCAAAGCAATGCGAACGAGGGCATCAACCACATCGGATTCTGCAACCCAATAATGGGATGCATCTCCATCCATTGAATGTTCAATCGCATTCCAGATCGACTCCAATTCCTCATTGACAAGTCCTGAATTCCTACCAGAAGAAAGAACGTCATGCAAGACGATTGAACACGAATCGTTGACTCGAATGGTGTTCGGCTTGGCAAAGAATTCGAATTGAAGGTCGGAATCGTTTGAAACGACCACTTTAGCAATACCAGCCTGAAGCAGAGTTGCATGACGTTCTTGAATCTCTTTGACATCCTGTTCATCCAGACAAAGCGTGACCTCAAACATCAGCAATCGTTCAATGAAGGCTTGTGCAATCGAACCATCGATTGGATGGAGGCGCACACGAACCATTCTTCTCACGCAATGAAGGCCTCAATGGCTTGTTGAGTGATATCGATGACGAGATCGACTTCCTTGGAGGTGATGGCAAAGTTTGGTGTGTACCGTAGTGCGTTCACACCACCGTGAATAACGCCTAAACCATGCTTTCGACACCACACTTCGACTTTATCGAATCCAACAACTTGCAACGTCTCTGGATTCAATTCAGCAGATACGAGCAAACCTGTTCCTTGAACTTCGAGAATCTGTTCTGGATACTTCGCTTGGAGGACCTTGAGCTTCTCGACCATCTCCTTGCCACGGTCACGGATGTTGTCTCGCAACTCTGGTGTGATGTTGTCCAACACTGCAACAGCTGTTTCGAGAGCACGTGGGTTGGTTGTCATCGTGTTTCCGTAAATGCCCACAACATAGAGTTCGCTCGCACGCTTGTTCATACCGAGTACAGACAATGGGTACTGACCAGCATTGAGTGCTTTCGACCATGCTTCAAGATCTGGGGCTTCCGCATCCTCAAAGCCTTCGTAATCGACGACGGACAGGCATCCTTGTCCACGAAGACCTGCTTGTACAGAATCGACCATGAGCATGGAACCATGCTCGAGTGTAAGGCGGCGGGCTTCGTCGTAGAAGGCTCGCTCAACGCACCGACCTGGGCTTCCTTCACCTTGAACGGGTTCCAATGCCATCATTTCGATAAAGAAGCCTTCATCATCAGCACGCTTGAACATGGCTTGCAGTGCTTCAATATCATTCGCAGGGACAAGAAGGAGATTGTCCATATCACGGAATGTTGCCAGATTCTTCTTGTAACCGTCCATACAGGAATGGGAAATCTGGGCAGGTCGACCAGTGCGTCCATGGAAAGCACGTTCGACTGCGAGGAGTTTGGTTGGCTTTCCTTCGTGGCGGCCGCCAGGGTCGGTCATGCGTTTGGCGTTCACGTCTGCTATGCGTAGACCCACGGTAACGGATTCAGAACCGCTGTTCATACAGATAAATCGATCAAATGGACAGGAACCACGTGTGTGCCCAAGCTCCTTACGTAGTCGGTCTCCGAGACGCTTCTGAGAAAACGAAGGCGTCATGACGTTGGCCATAACCCAATTCTCGCTCATGGCATCGATGATGGATGATGGTCCGTGTCCGCTTCCGAGCATTCCGTAACCACCGTTGTCGTGCAAAACAGCTCCACATGCCGTGACCAACCATGGCCCTCTACCCGCAATCGGGATGTAGGGATTCACAGTTGCAGCAGAATAGAAATTGACGTAATCGGATTGCAAATGCTTGATCAGTTCTGCTTCTGGCAAAGACATGATGTCTTGGCCAAACTCTTCCAGAAGTGTGGCGTGCATGACACCTGCTTCATGAATCGCCTGA
>JBMYNT010000084.1:0-4110 GCA_049598575.1 Candidatus Poseidoniaceae archaeon
GTTGGCCCTTCTTGGTGGCAAATGATGATCGGTGGTTGGAAGAACTTTTTCGGTGGAGAAATCAAATCGTTCGACAAAATGCTCCTTTACGGTCGTCGCAAAGTCTTGCACGATATGCGTGTCCAAGCGCTTCAACAAGGATTCGATGAAATCATCAATGTTCGAGTCGAGACGTCCATGGTCACCAAGTCATCTGGAAGAGATGACAGGACCGCTGGTTACGAATTCATTGCATATGGCACTGCCATTAAGTATGTCAGGTCCTAACGTTAAGTAGTAAATCGTGCCCCAAGTATCTTGGGGAACACCTATGGGAAATGAAAAATTAATCGCAGGAGCAGTCATGATTCTCTTGAATTTGGTACTCTTGTCACCGATCGCAACAAGCATGGTAGAAGACGCAGTTGAAGACAACTTTGAGACCTATCCATACGATTCAGCATGTGCTGATTCAGACTGTACGACCGCTGAAGAAGACTGGGCATCGTCCACGTCCGATCGTAGTTACTACGCTTGGAACTTGACCAATGCCGATGAAGTCATGGCTGGAGAAGCTCCAGTCTACGAGAAGTTGGGTCCGTTTGATTACGAGATTACAACCACTCGAAACATCATCGCATTCGACAAGGATGCAGGCACACTCACCTACGATGAATCCAAGGTATTCACATGTGCAATGGACGATCCTGAGGATTGTAACACACCAATCACACAACTCAACATTCCGTTCCAACCTCAAGTCGTTGGAGCAACTGGATTGGCGATTGAGAGCGTCATGGATTTGACCAAGGTCGGATTCAGTGCCGGTGTCATGGCCATTGAGTTGGAGTCCTTCTCTGCTGCAAAGAAGACTGCAGATGATCTTGCTCTTTCCTACGCAGGTATACAAGCTGGCGCTATGACCGATGGTGCAATGATGACTGCCGGAGATGCCTCAGCAATGATCGGAAACATGTGGTTTACCAACAACAGTATTCCTGACCAACCTGCTGGCCTCAATGAATGGTTCCGTTCGCAAGATGTCACTGGGGATGGAGTTGCCGATGGGTTGACTTACGTCGAAGTTTTCGGATCCTCTGCGAACTTCACAGATCTCACTTCAGCATTCGAATCTACGAGTTGGATTACAGGAGAAGATGCCTCATTGACTGGTATGAACGGAGTCCTGTTGCTCGCAGGACATTGTGATGCATTCCCTTCCCAGAACTACATGGTGTCCGATCTTGAAACAGACCTCAACAGCCAAGCAGATCCTAGTAACCCTGTGTTCACAACCGGAGTCTTGCAAAGAGCAGGAATTTGGGGTTATCTGAATCCCGCAAACCTTGGAGAAACACTCGCTCGAGATTATGCTACTTGCTACGGTGTTGCAGGAACTTTCTCAATGATTCACGGTGGAGCAGACGATGACTGGTTCATGGATTCAATGGCTGTTGATGCTTCTACTCGAATCATGAACTACCTCGGTGTCGATATCGACAACACTGTTGCCATGGGTCTCCTCTTTGGAGGCCAAGATACAGATGCGCCAACAGGTATTTTCGCCACTAATGAGGACGGAACTCGATTTGGATTAGCAGGCTACCCTGGTGCGTTCATGAGTCACACTCCCGAATCTGCTATGGAGAACTACAGTCTTGATGCAACACAATACGGTGCTATCGCTACATGGGCCGGTGGCTGGTTGTCCAGCGCCTCTGCTCTACCAATGGCTCTCCTTGGAGGAACTGGTACCATGACCGCTGAACAATTCGTCAACGTCACTTTCGGTGATGCAGATCCTGTCAATGGTGGCTACCTTGACAACAGCCTCAACCTTGGTGGTGCTTGGGGAACTGCTCTCATCCCAGCCTCTGAAGGTGCTCCTTCGATTGCTCTGGATGCAGCGGTCTCTGGAAACATCCTTTACGGTCCTCTTGGGCTCACCACCGCAACTGGTGCAACAATCTTCCTTTATGGGGAGCTCACTGGTATGACGCCACCAATTGATTTTGCAACCATGGGACCTGGTGCTCCTATGGAGTGGAATGCAACAACTGTTTCTGCGCTCTACGGTGTTGATGCAAACGCTGCAAATGCCATGCGCACACTGATGATGAGCGTCATCTATGGCGACTTCGTTCCAGGACTCCTCGTCGACAGTTTTGGTAGCCAAGGTCAATACATGACCATGCCATTGAACAACTGGCTCTATGGATGGTTTGACCCAGTCAGTATGATGGTCGCTGAAGACCCAACCGCTCCATCCGCAGGATGGGCCAAATTGGAAACCAACGAAACTTACTACGGATCGAACGGCGTTTCGACAGGAAACGCCACTGTCTACGTCATGTGCACTGGACACAACGATGACTGTGAGAAGGGAGAAGCGGTTTCTGAAGACGGTTCAAACGAACTTTCATGGCGAAACACTGAGATGATGATGGCAACATTCGGTCTCATCACTGTTGAGACTCTCGATGGAACAACTGGCGGTTTCCTCACTGGTGACGGTGACAAGGTCAACGCTGGTGGTTACGCAATCACTGATGTGACATGCACTGGAGACGATGAACTCAAGGGCATCCCAGTTAAAGTGTGCTCCGCAACCGTCGATCCAACAACGAACCCAATCACTGCGAAGCTCATCGGAAGCGAGTCGCTCCTTGATGCAATGACGCCTGCTCTTCCTGTCTACTTTGGCAGTGAAATCAGCATGCAGTCTGAAGAAATCTCCGGACTCATCATTGCTGGTGAATCGACATCAACCTTCTACCTTGACACACGCACAGGAACCGATCTTGCATCCACTCCTGCAATATCTGACCTCCAACCTGTTTTCCAGATTGTCCAGGGTTCAGAGATTGAAGACGGTGATGCAGAAGACATGGAAAGTGCCATCGTCCAAAACCAAGAGTTCATGGGCTGGTGGATGAACTTTGACAACGGCTTCGATTACGTTGCCTTGCTACTCTACATTGGTGGTGTCGCTTTGGTCATCATGCACTTCGTCATGGCTGGCCAAAAGAAGGACGAAATGTTCGAGTGAGATTGCTAGCATAGCATCAAATACGACCGAATTGTGGTCGTAGCATGGATAAGCGTGCTACGATCACGATTCTCGTTGGCCTAGGCATCTTTGTTGTCGGCATTATCGGATTTGTCATCGGCGGATTTGGTGTTGCTGGAATCGAAGAGTCCACGGAGTTCACACTTGAAGAAGTGACCAACGGAACGATTGAGATCGTTGATCGTGATGGCATCGGCGATTTGGGCGTCACCTTCTGGGTGAAAGGAAAATATCTCGATACTGATGAGAATGGTATCTGGGATGTTTGTGAAACCACGAATGTCACTGTAACTGAGATTCCAGAAGTTGCGGATTGGGACGATGAACATGCTGGAGGATTTTACACCGAAGTTGTCTACAACAATTGCGAGGCAGATGAACCTAACAAAAATCTTGACCGTGCAGAACAAGGATACGTGAAGATTGGCCGTGCGTGTTATGGCTGCTTTGCAGGAGATTTCTCGTTTGAATCCAATGTGAACGTCTCTGTAACCTACGATGACGTATTGTTCGAAGAAATCGGTGAAGATATACGAATGATTGCAATTGGCTTCCTTGGTGGTTCAGGAGCACTCTGCTGTGGAATAATCGTGATGCTGATCGGTGTGATTCTTATCTTCACACTGAAGGACGATGCTCCTGTTGAGATGTCTGTCAATGCTGATGGTACGTTCAGTATGGCTTCTACGCCGGACAATTCTGTAGGCGTTGGTGTTAGCCAGTCCGTATCACAAATCACCTCGTCGACCATCACAGAAGAAATGACTCGAGCTGAACCCTATCAATTCACATCGACAAATTCTGCTCCGGAATCTGAAGTAAAAACCGATTGAACAAAAAAGAGCCTCTCTATGGAGGTATGCTTATAAGATGTCAGTCACATCTTTGCCGCATGCACACAGCAGGTAAAGTATTGTTAATCATTGGTGGAGTAATTACAGCCCTTGGGATTGTAATGATTATTGGAGGTGCAGCAAGCGCGAACCTTGATCCATCCGATGAGAATTATTATTCTGGAAACGGCGGCAATACCTGGATTGTCCCTGGTGATGATTTCTATG
>JBMYNT010000085.1:0-3829 GCA_049598575.1 Candidatus Poseidoniaceae archaeon
GTGGCACGTACATCCAGATCCTGCTTGATTGTGAATACCGTTTTGCTTTCCTTCCATTGTTGGAAGTGTAAGCACTGCTGCTGCGATGAGTATGACGATTACACTGCGAGCGAAGAGGTTCATGTTTGCTACGCTCTCCTGCCTTGGTATAAGAAAAGTGGTACATCGTTTTGACACAAAAACTCGGAATTTTCGAACATTTGGGATTGTCACTCGCCGCGTCGCGATTAAATAGGGGAGTTTGGTCGGAGGGATGCCTACGTTCGTATGGAAGGAGTTGAGACACAATGCCAAAGCCATGGACCTCGAAGCTGATTATCAAGCAACTCGGTGTACAAAAGTGCAATGGAAGTCTCGACGCCGCAGTCGAAAATTTGACCCTTGAGCAAGCAATGAACGTTGCTCGTGAGAAGGCAGATCTCGGCCACCTGACCGGAGCCGACCTCAAGGCACAGACCCGAGAAGTCATCGGAACCTGTGTCTCCATGAGAGTCAAGGTCGAAGGTCACTGGGCTAACGAAGCCCTCGAAATCATTAGCAAAGGAGAATGGGACGAGCGCTTTAACTGAACAAACATCACGAACCGCAGGAGAGGTGAAAGCCTCGCTGACTGCAGAGGTGAGACGATATGGAAGAAAACATCAACAACGCCATCAAGCAAGCCATCGAAGACGCGCCAGAGCGCAAATTCGTACAATCGGTTGACATTGCCTTTACCATCAAGGATGTCGATTTGAAGAACCCAACCAACCGTATCAAGGAAGAAATCCGTCTTCCTTCCGGTCGTGGCCGTGAAGTCAAGGTCGCTATGTTTGCAGCTGGTGAAGCAGCAACTCGTGCTCGTGACGCTGGAATCCACGTCATTACGCCTCCAGAAATCGAAGAACTTGGTGGAAACAAGGGTCGTGCAAAGAAAATTGCCAACCAATTCGATTTCTTCCTCTCTGAAGTCCCTCACATGGGATTGATCGGTCGTTACCTCGGTACCGTTCTTGGGCCACGAGGAAAGATGCCTCGTCCAGTACCTCCAACTCTCGACCCAGGTGTTCTTGCAACCGGTCTTCGCACAACTGTTGTCGTGAAGTCTGGTGACAAGATGACGTTCCACGCTGTTATCGGAACCGTCGACCAATCGCAAGAAGAACTCCTTGCCAACGCTATGGAAGTTTACAACCGTGTTGTCGGACGTCTTGAGCGTGGTGCAGGCAACATTCGTTCCCTCTTCGTCAAGACGACGATGGGGCCTTCAACTCGAGTCGAGGTGGTTCTGTGATTCCAAAGGTTATGTCATGGAAGCGTGACACTGTTGAGGATCTACTCAACGTCATCAAGAGCGGAGAAACCCTCGCTGTTATCGACATTCACGGTGTCCCTGCTGATACCATGATCGGCATGCGTGCCAACCTTCGCGACAACATGGCGATCCGTGTTGCTAAGAAGCGCTTGATGCGTCTTGCTTGGGAAAAGGCTGGCAAGGACCTCGACGTTCTTGAGGAGCTTTTCGATGGTGCTGTCCAACCAGCCGTTGTTTCGACTTCAGCATACAACTCCTTCGAAGTCTTCTCCGAACTGAAGAAGACCGAAGCTGGCCGAGCTGCAAAGCCTGGTGACGTTGCTCCAGTCGACATCATTGTCGAGAAGCAAGACACTGGTATGCCACCAGGTCCAATTGTTGGTGAGTTGAACTCCGTTGGAATCCCTGCTAAGATCATGGGTGGTTCCGTCCACATTCAGAAGCGACACGTTGCATTGGAAGCCGGTGAAGTTTTCGAAGGCGACCTTGGTATGCTCCTTGGACAAATTGGAATCAAGCCAATCGTCACTGGACTGCGTCTTTGCGGTACCTACGAAGATGGCGTGGTCTTCTCACCGTCCACACTCGACATCGACTTCGAGCAATTCGAACAAGATCTCATTGGTATGGCTGCAGGCGGATTTAACCTCGCTTGCAACATCACGTGGTTCACATCACAAACCATGCCAACATTGCTCGCAAAGGCAAGCGGAGAAGCGCTTGCTGTTGCACTTGAGGCAGCGATCACAACCGCTGAAACCCTGCCTCATCTTATCGGACGAGCCCACCGCAGTGCTATGGGTATTGCAGGCTCGCTTGACTCCTCCGCCCTTGACGAAGAACTGGCTGCTCTGCTTGGTGCTGCTGCTTCAGCAGCATCCGCTGCGGCTGTCGTTGAGAGTGCGTCTGATGCCCCAGCCGAGGCAGAAGAGGAAGAAGAGGAAGAGGAAGAAGAGGGCGGCTTCGCCGGTCTCGGAGATCTCTTCGGCTGAAACAAACACAAAACATTGAGGTGAAATGAAATGGAATACGTTTATGCTGCTATGCTACTGCACGCTGCTGAAAAAGAAATGACCGAAGACAACATCACAGCCGTTCTCAAGGCTGCTGGTGTAGATGTTGATGCATCCCGAGTAAAGGCACTTGTTGCTTCGCTCGCTGGTGTCGACATCGCTGAAGCAATGACCCAAGCCGTCGCTGCTCCTGCCGCTGCTGCAGCCCCTGCTGCTGCTGGCGGTGACGCCCCTGCCGCTGCCGAAGAGGAAGAGGAAGAGGAAGAAGAGGAAGCTGGCGGTTTCGAAGGTCTTGGCTCTCTCTTTGGTTGAGTTCAAACCCAGAAACACATCGCTCTCGATCGTTGGTGCCGAAGGCATCATCCGATTCCAAAGCGTTGCGTGAACTCAACCTGTGGAGGTCATCTCATCCCTGGATGAGATTCGCGCAGCGTAACTCCAGCATCGCATGGTTCTTGCCAGAGTGATAGGTACGATGGACATGGTGCGACGAAACAGTCTCGATATCGAGCTCAGTGTCGCTCCAGTCGATTGCATCCGATCGCTTCGAAAACTCTGCGAAGAAAAAAACTGGTCTCTTGAACGAAATGAAGGCGCACGCCTTGTCGATCGATTTGCCATCATCATGCCGATGGCT
This sequence comes from Candidatus Poseidoniaceae archaeon, assembly GCA_049598575.1. Lineage (GTDB taxonomy): Archaea > Thermoplasmatota > Poseidoniia > Poseidoniales > Poseidoniaceae > MGIIa-L2. The sequence continues at coordinate 2,945 of JBMYNT010000085.1, forward strand.
CAATCCGCACGAACGCTTGGATTGAAAGTACTCGATGGACCTCTGATGGGACTTGAATTGACAGCATGGTCCGAAGTTCGAGGTTCAGCAGGAGCCGTCCACATCTGTTCGTGGATTCTTCCTGGTGGCCCTCAACATCCTAAGATTCAGCACTTGTTGCAACATTGGGTTGCTAATCTTCCCCGTTGTCCTTGGCGATGGACGTTTGGAGAGCGATCCAAGATTGGATTCCTCCTCCCAACGTGGAAGAAATCACGACGTTCGTTCGAATCACTTGGCTTCAACACGGACAAAAACGCATGGCCATACGTTCCAACTTCAGATTGGATGAATCAAAATGAAGAAGAATAATCCACCGAAATACATAGAGGTCTCCACCCCTTCGGACACAACAGGAGGAGATTGACATGGGCTTCATAGATGACATAAAAGAAGACCAAAAGATGCAAATTCAGGCGGTATGTGTCGTCTTTTTCTTGCTCGCTTTCCCTTCGTATTTCTTCCTCAAAGCAGCAGCGACCGATGACCCAGCCGGAATGGGTGGTCTTGGCTTCTACGAAGTTACTGGAGAAATTTCATACATTGATTTCGAGAGTGGCGATGCAACTATCTCAAGCGGTGAAACCCTCACAATCCCGCTCAATACTGACGCATTGAGTTCCGAAGATCAAAGCAAAAACATCGTCGGAGTCTTGGTGACAATGTCTTACTCCGAGGCTGAAACGGTGAGCGGTATTGGATGTACACCACTCACTAGCGGCCAAGACGCACCAGACACAATTACTGGTACAGCAACACATGCTGAGTTTACAAACAGCGCAGATGGGCAAAACGGTGAATCCACCGGTCACACAGTTGCAACCGAATGGTATAATTCCTCATTAG
>JBMYNT010000086.1:0-3828 GCA_049598575.1 Candidatus Poseidoniaceae archaeon
GAGGGTGGTCAAGAACGATGCATTCTCCTCGGCGTAACAGGGAGCGGCAAGACCTTCGCCATGGCCAACATAATTGAGCGTCTCAACATTCCAACCCTGATTCTCAGCCACAACAAGACGCTTGCACGTCAATTGTATCACGAAGTGGCTGGCTACTTCCCTGAGAATGCTGTTGAGTACTTCGTTTCTCATTACGACTATTACCAACCTGAGGCATACCTAGCAAAGCGTGACTTGTACATCGACAAAGAGATGTCCATCAACGAACGAATTGAACAGGAACGCTTTGCAGCAGTTGCAAGTCTCGTCAGCAGGCCCGATTGCGTCATCGTCTCGTCCGTCTCTTGCATCTACGGTCTCAATCCACCAGAGACGTTCCTTGAGCATCATGCACGTGTCCACAAAGGGCAAGAAATCGACCCTCAGGACCTTGTTCGTGAATTGGTAGGGTTGCAATACACACGGACAACCACCGACCTCTCACGAGGTGAATGTCGGCTTCGAGGCGAAGTGCTCGATGTCTGGATGCCTTCTCGAGATGATCCGCTGCGTATTCGGTTCGATCTTGATGGCGTCACGCACGTGCAAGTCTGTGACCCGGTTTCCTGGGAAGTCCTTGACGACCTCGATGAGGCTTGGATTCATCCGAAAGAATTCTTCATGACCAGTCAAGAACGCTTTGAGCAAGCGCTCGAAAGCATCGAGGATGAGCTTCAACTTCGATTGACGGAGTTCGATAACCAGAACAAATTCATTGAACGTCATCGCCTTGAACAACGTACACAATACGATTTGGAAATGCTTCGTGAGATTGGGCATTGTCAGGCCATTGAGAATTATTCCTTGCATTTTGATGGACGACAACCTGGAGAACGTCCCTACTGTCTCTTGGATTTCTTTGCTGCATGCGCTCGACAATTCCATGGTGACCCGAAGAAATTCCTTGTCATCATGGATGAATCGCACGTCACGCTTCCACAGGTGGGTGGCATGTACTTCGGAGACAAGTCTCGAAAAGACAGCCTCATCGAACACGGTTTCCGATTACCGACGGCTGCCGATAACCGTCCATTGAAAATGCCTGAATTCCAGCATCTCGTCCCACAAATGGTGTATGTCTCTGCAACCCCGGGAGAACGAGAACTTCGTCATCTCTGTGAGGTCACCAAGCAAAAGGTACCTCTTGGCCTCGAACACGTCGCCTCTGCAGGCGGGGCTCGCCCCGGTGAGAAGAAGAAAAAGCACCCTGATTCGGAGACGATGTACGAATTGCTGCAGTCCATTCAGGGGATTGCTAAAATGGAATTACGACCAACTGGATTGCTCGATCCAAACATCGAAGTTCGACCTACGGAAGGCCAAGTTGCAGATTTGCTTTCTGAAATCAATCTCCGCATTGAGAAAGGAGAACGCTGTCTTGTGACCGTTTTGACCATCAAATTCGCTGAAGAGGTGGCTGAATACCTCAACCGAATGGGCGTTCGATCGCACCATCTCCATTCCGAAATCGATACCATTGAGCGTACGGAAATCCTCAACGCTCTACGAATCGGTCACATCGACGTCGTGGTCGGAATCAACCTGCTGCGAGAAGGATTGGACATTCCTGAAGTGAGCCTCGTTGCCATCTTCGATGCTGATCGTCAAGGTTTCCTCAGAAACGAACGCTCCCTCTTGCAGACCATTGGACGGGCTGCTCGAAACGAAAATGGACGAGTTCTACTCTACGCTGATGGAATGAGTCCAGCCATGGAAGCGAGCATACGCCAGACCCTGGAACGACGAAAACGCCAGGACGCACACAACAAGGCAAACGGTATCGTTCCGAAAACGATCATCAAAGCTCTTCCGCAAATGGGTGCTGAGGCTGATGAATTGATCGCTGGAACGGCGACTGGAAAGGACGGGAGCCGTCGACTCGTCGCCAAGAAAGGAGGTCGAAAGGACGGAGATTGGGCCTCAAAGTTCAACCTTGGCGCTGGTGCTTGGGCCCAATCGGAAAGAAAAACTCCAATTGAAAATTCAAAAATTCAATTGACTTATGATGAACCTGATGATGTGAAATCGAACCTTTCTCGCGAACAACGTTTGGATTTGTTAAACGAACTGAAATCAGCCATGAAAGAGGCTGCCAAACAACTCGATTTTGAAGAGGCTGCACGATTGCGCGACCGTATCTTCGAACTTGAGCAAACGCTGTAATCACTTCGAGAGGCGATGCGCAGCTTCGTTCAACGTCTCACCCTCTTGCTGCAACGATCGAATGTACCGTGCAATGGTTTCATCTGAATCGCGAAGGTCGTACAAATCACCAACCCATTCCAAAGGTTCGTCAAGCGTGTGCTCGCTACCAGACTCAAACGCTCGCCACAAAGAGCATTCACTGCCATCTTGCGCCATCGTTTGGAGGAACCATGGGGCTTCGTCAAGTCGATTTGTACAAGGTAAATCGTTCTGCGTAACCGTGACAACCCAGCAACGACCGTGACTGTGTGCGATGTTTGCATTCTGGAGAAATTCAAGCACATCGTCTCGTTCTGCACCAGGTTGCAACCAAACGAACGGTATGGTTCGTCCTTCGAGCAACCATTGCCTCAATGCAGCCATGACACGATCTGGTGACAAGAACAAGACGAACAGTTCCGGCTCACTGCTCTGCCAAGGCTGGCTACGTATTGGGCGACCAAGGAGCGTGTTTCCAGCATCTTTAGGATGTACAGGGACCATCCGATAACCAAGATGTCCTGCATCGTGAAAGGCTTGGTGGGCTGGACGATCCTCTCTCAGCCCCGCACCAAGAACGTGAACCGACTGAATCGATTGGAGCCACCCATTATCGCTCATATCATCACCACAGAAGCGCCCGTTTTCAAAGGCTGTTTGTTCATGGATGAAAACTGCGATTGAAAAGGTGATGCTGTACTTTCCTGGCATGAACTACCTCATCATTGGCGGGAACAGTGACATTGCAACAGATGTTATCGCACGATTGACCGAGAACGGGCATGCCATCCATGCACTTGTTCGAAGTGAAGATCAGGCACAAGAACTCCAGTCGCAAGGACATACCACAACCGTTGGCGATGCAACCAAAGAAGCCGACATCAAGCAATGCGTTGCTGAGGCAAAAGAGAAGGGTGACATCGATGGTATCCTTCATTGCGTAGGTTCAATCGTTATTCGACCTCCACATGCACTCAATCAGGATGCATTTGAAGAAGTCATCACAACAAACCTCACCTCTGCCTTCCTCACCTTATCGATTGGTGGAAAGGCAATGCTGCGTCAAGGACAAGGGCGCATGGTCTTCACATCGAGTGTTGCAGGATCTCTCGGCCTTGTGAACCACGAAGCCATTGCTGCTGCAAAGGGCGGTATTGAGGCCATGGTTCGTTCTGCCGCAGCCACTTATGCTCGCCGTGGTCTTCGAATCAATGCTGTTGCGCCAGGCTTGACAGATACCAAAATGGCTTCAAAGATTCTCGCAAGCGATGCAATGCGTGATGCTGCTTCGCAAAAGATACCAACACAACGCATCAGCCAGAAGGAAGAGGCTGCTTCAGCTATGCACTGGCTGCTCACAGATGCTCCTGACAACTTGACAGGGCAAGTCCTACACCTTGATGGTGGCATGGCGAACGTCCTAGTCTGAGGGAGAGCATGAGGGCCATCATCGTCGGTGCTGGACTTGCTGGCTGCGCTGCAGCATGGGCTCTCGAAAAGCATGGCTATGATTGTGTGCTCATCGAAGCATCTGAGAAGGCTGGGGGCCGGATGCGATGTACAACCATCGGAGAGCACAACGTCGACGTTGGTTTTCACGTGCTC
>JBMYNT010000087.1:0-3750 GCA_049598575.1 Candidatus Poseidoniaceae archaeon
TCCTTGACCTTGTCCTTGACCTTGTCCTTGACCTTGTCCTTGACCTTGTCCTTGACCTTGTCCTTGATCGTTGGATTCGCCACCGCCTTCAGTGCCGCCATCACCAGCGCCCGCCTGTGACTCCTGGAAGTCTGGGTCGTATGCGTCTGGGATACCGTCACCGTCGGAGTCGGAGTACTCACCATCGTTCGGATCGGTTGGGAACGAATCGACGTTGTCGTTCTTGCCGTCGCCGTCGGTGTCAGCATTGTTTGGGTTGGTACCCATTTGGTACTCTTGTGCGTTGGTTAGACCATCGTTGTCAGAGTCCGCATTGCCGTCACCGCCGTTGGTTGGGTTGAGGCCATTGGCAACCTCCCAGCCGTCAGGCAGACCGTCGCCGTCGCTGTCTGCGTTGTTCATGTTCGTACCTTCAGCTTGTTCTTCAGCGTTGGTTAGACCATCGCCGTCCCAATCTGCACCACCATCGTTGGGGTCCAGAGGGTCAGATCCATCACCGCTTACAGCAGATGCTGCTGATAGAGCGAGAAGGAAAGCCAAAAGCATGCTCATTGTCTTTGTCTTCGTATTCGTGTTCATTTTTCTTCACTTCCAATTTTTGTTTTGTTGTGTTTACACAGAGAACCCACTGTTCTCTCTTTCCGAATCAAAGGTGCCCTGGATGGTACATTCAATCTCGGGAGAGGTGCAGAGCATGCGCTCTGCTTGTGTTGATGGGAGAGGGTTGTGAACAACATCGGAATCTTGCTGACGCCCGTTCAGTACGGCGCTTTGCATCGAAATTGTTCTGTCGGATTGGTTGACTTTTTCCTCCAAATTCATCGCTTTTCACGGGGTGTTCTTAGGGAACCCAACGTTCCCTCTACAAACTACAAATGTCCGAGACTATATGAAACCAACGCCTTGAGACGTCAAAGGCTACGAGGCGGCGGTAAAAGAACAGAGGCAGAATGAGAGAGGACGAAACGTTCGATCGTTTCAGCTAACTTGGCGCTCGAAATTTTGTGAACCCGTTCAACACCGTGGCCGGATGCAGGTGAAAAGAGATCTGCACCGTTGTCCTTAGCCAGGCGTGCAAGAGCAATTTTGGCTGCTCGAATAACATTCGAGCCCTTAATGCGTACATCGCCTGAACCAAGTCCAAGCCTGTGTACAAGTGCACCTTGATACTCTCCTTTTTCTCGACCCATGGCGATCATCCCGAGAATGATGAATTGATTGCGAATGGATGCATCCCATTGGTTGAAATCATCGGGAAATCGATTTTGTAGCGACTCTAGAAGGTCTTTCGTGGCTCCACTGTACATTTTTATGTCAAATGCATCAGATTCTATGCGTTTTGAAAAATTGGCATCATCTGGAATTATTTCTCCAAATGGTTTCCACATCATATCGTATGAAAGCCAAGAATTTAATTTGGTTGAAAAGAAAGGATCCGAGCCCCTCCAATAGTACGCACAACGTTGGAGAAGTTCCGGAGCGATCTCTGAGAACGATTGGGGGTCTTGATCGCTCAATGTTTTGAGCGCCTCAAGAAACCGTTCGTTTTTCTTTTTCGTGGAAAGGGCCTCAGCGTTCATTTCCATCGGTTGTTCCTCCTTGTTTTTCATATAATAAGAATCGTTCTTGTTTGTTTCCATTGTTTGCTTCATCGTTCGCACCCATCAAACTTAGATGCAGTCCACCGTTTGTAAAGGTGATACGGTCAAAATCGCTTCATCATGGAACGGTGAGGGCCTACGTTTGGTATTGAATACGGCTCATCGACGACTTCCCAACCTTGGGATTGATAGAACGGTATGGCAACTTCACGCGCTTGTAAAAAACCGCATACTGCGCCAAATTGTTGAACTGATGCTTTCTCGAGTGCTTCGAGGACTACAGCTGCGAGGCCTTTTCTTCGATGTGCTTCAAGCGTCCCCATTTGTCTGATTTGTATGGCCGGCCTATTGTTTGCGTCAAGTGCAGAAAATGGTGGGGTCTTGGGACCTGATTGTCCTGGGAAGTCGGATTGCGAGCCATTGCTGCTGGTTGGAATAAGGTGACTTCGCCCAACTGCGACAATTTCTTGATCGATTTCGATGTAAGCGTGAATGGCTTCTATATCATCGTTGAGAACCTCGGCTCCTCGTTCAAATCCTAATGGTTGACGGAGAACTGCGTAGCGGCAGTCGTAGTATGCCGCCGTTGGTTCCCATGTTGGCCCTGCCAAGTGAAGCATGTTGCTCCCTAGAGCCTGTTTACCATAAGACTGATTGATGAGGCGCGTTGAAATACAACATCTTGGTCGGGATATTACCGCACGGATAGCAAAGCTTGGCCATGCCGGGGATTGCAAATCCTCTTACCTGGGTTCGAATCCCAGTCCGTGCTCCAAAAATACTACCAAACGACAAACAATTGGAAAGTCTTGAAGAAGAATTGGCGATTCGCAACGAACTAGAACGGTGGAACAATGCCTGAAATCAGTCCTGCTTTCTCTCTCATCGGTCGTGGCTTTGCTGCCTATCTCGCACCTCCTTCTCCCGATGTTGTGCGTTTCACAGTCGGTCAACCAGACTTTGACACGCCAGATACGGTTGTGCAATCCGCCATCGACGCTCTCCAACGAGGCGAAACAGCATACACACGATCACAAGGTAGCGTCTCACTGTGCGAAGCCGTTTCAAAACACTTAGACACTTTAGGAATCGATTCAAATCCAGATGATGTTGTCATTACACCTGGCTGTAAGCAAGCTTTACTGTATGCACTCATGACAATGGTAACGCCCGGAGATGAGGTCCTTCTCTTGGCACCAGCATGGCCTTCCTACGATGGAATGGTCCGAATTTTTGGAGGTGTTCCTGTCCACGTTCCGGTTTCTCGGCCATCGTATCATCCTGACTTTGAAGCGCTTGAAGCGAGTGTAACCGAACGGACGAAAGCGATCATGTTGAATTCTCCAAACAATCCAACTGGCGCAGTATACACGCCAGAAGAAATTGAAAAAATTGCAGCCTTTGCTGAGAAACACGATCTATGGATTGTTGATGATATGATTTATTCGACACTTGTTTGGACAAAGCATGATTACACGTCGCCAATCAATTCTCCAGGAGGAGAAAACCGAACCATCACCATTGGTGGTTGGTCAAAAGGATGGGCCATGACAGGTTGGCGTATGGGCTGGATCACTGGCCCGTCCGAGTTCATGGAAGCCGTCAAAACGTGCCAGACATCCGCGGCTACACACATCCCAACCTTCCTCATGCCGGCGGGAGAAGTCGCGCTTGAACTCAAGGAAGAAACTGAAGAAATGGCGAAATCGTTTGCGCATCGGCGCATGGTCATGCATGAAGGACTCAACAGCCTACCGGGGGTTACGGCGCCAGAGCCAGAAGGAGCGTTCTACATCCTTGCAGACATTACTGGAACGGGCATGACCGATATTCAATTCGCAGATCGTGCTCTCTCTGAAGCACGAGTCCAAGTGATACCCGGCTCACTGATGAAGGGCGGAGAAGGTTTGATTCGACTCTCGTATGCAACATCTCTTGAGAACATTCACGAAGGTGTAGAGCGATTGAAGCAATGGTTATCGTCAATTATGTGAAGTGCATAAATTTGTATTCAAATCAAATATCTGCACTAATCTTGTACAGCTTCCCGTTCGAACCGAACACTGCAAAGTAGAGATCACCATTCGGATGGAAGGTGATTGGCAGAGGTGTTCCGACATCTTCAGCAAATACGGTTGTTGTCCCAACA
>JBMYNT010000088.1:0-3596 GCA_049598575.1 Candidatus Poseidoniaceae archaeon
GGTACCGAGGAACCGCTCTGGTACCACCGAACAACAACATTGTACGCATCTTCAATCGGCAAACTACCCGATCGCAGTAAAGACATGACGTGGACGCCATGGCATCAGCCAGGTCAGACAACAGCTCCATCTGTCACAACAAGCATCCGTAACCTCATCAAGCGAGCTGCGCTTCGAGGTGAGGCTTGATGTCGAGAACTAAGCGCTTGAGAGATGCGATTGACGAGTACCTGGAGTCTGTTGAAGAGGCGAACACCAACGACATTCTTGATCACGTCAACCAGCGCTTCCGCTGGGGTGCGACCATGAACCAACTTGGTAACGTTCTCGCTCGAGACCGCCGATTTATCAAAGTCGGATTCGACGAAAACACCGACATCGGAGGCTTCCGAATGCGTGTTTGTGTTTGGGCTCGTGCAACCGCCTGAGAGAAAAGGAACAAGTGTCGATGGCTCTTGGCTGAGTCATGGCCAACAAACTTGTTGCATCAATTCAATTGATGCGGGTCAAGAATCTTGGTTTGGCCCTCATTGCAACACCTCTTGGCGCTGCGTTTGCGTTGCTTGATTTTGGAGCGCTGCTCGATTACCCAGAAGTTGCCCTGGCAACGCTTTCGGTTCTGTTCTTCATGGCTGCAGGTAATGCACTCAACGATTTGAGTGATGTTGAAATCGATAAGATTGCACATCCATCTCGCCCACTTGCCAATGGTTCAATCAGTATCTCTGAAACCAAGATGCTGATTGGCTTCCTTTCTCTGTTAAGTGTAGCTTCGCTTCTTGGATGCCTGTATCTGATGGAAGGATCACAGGCATACACTGCAGGTATCTATGTGGTTGCGGTCGTTCTCATGATCACCTACGACCACGGATTACGGACAAAACAGAAGGGTTTGATTGGCAATATCGCTATATCCTCGCTCGTAGCCGCTGTCGTTCTTTACGGAGCCTCGTCTATAGAGGGTCTTGATGCACTCCTCTGTTGGTATGTCGCAGGTGTTGTGTTCTTTGTCAATCTGGCAAGGGAGATCATCAAAGATTGCCAAGATATGGAAGCCGATTCTGATTCGAGACAAACCTTGCCGATGAGAATTGGAAAGGAAAACAGTCGAATGGTTGCCTATGTCCTTACACTCATTGGAATCGTATTCTTGTACATTCCATACTGGCAAGGACCGTTTTTGTTTGGACAACTGTTCCTTCAGTCACCCGCCATCGTCTTACTCATGAGCCTAAATGGTCCAATGTGGAAAGGTGAGGATTACACAGTTGCGACGCGACTTCGTATCGCTATGCTCCTAGGTTTGGTGAGTTTTATCGTCACAATTCTTGTCTAAACAAGACCCATGAATTCGCCCATTGCACCCCAAGCTTCTGGGGCAATGAAATAGCACAACAACGACATTTGGGCCCACATTCTGTTTTCAGCTTGGTCAAACACAATTGAGTGCTCATGGTCCATGACCCAGTCTGTGACCTCATCACCACGATGTGCTGGCAAGCAGTGCATGAAGCGCCACTCATCATCCATTCCTGAGACCATCTCTTCATTCACTTGATAGCCATCAAAGGATTTCATTTTGTCTTCAAGATGCTCCTCACCCATTGAAATAAAGACGTCGGTGTATACGACATGTGCATCTTTGACCGCTTCTTTTGGATCGACCGTTCGGGTGAGTTCTGAGCCGTGCTTCGTGGCGTACTTCTGAGATCGCTCGACAACATCTTCTGCTGGCTCATAGCCTTCAGGAACCGCATACCTGAAATCGATACCAAGCATGGTACAAGCGAGCATTAAATCGTGAAGTACGTTGTTTCCATCACCAACCCAAGTGACAACAAGATTCTCTCGGTCGGTAAAGTGCTCCATGACGGTCATCAAATCAGCTGCTGCTTGGCATGGATGATGCTTAGCCGACAATGCATTGAGAACTGGGACTGTGGCATACTTTGCAAGTTCCACGACGTCATCATGCGCAAAACATCGGTAGGTCATCCCTCCAAGGAATCTCGAGAGAACTTGAGATGTGTCTCCAACCGTCTCGGATTTCCCAAGCTGAATATCGTTCTTCAGGAGAGTTAGGGCATTTCCACCGAGTCTGTGGATACCTACTTCAAAGGAGACACGTGTACGTGTGGATGGCTTTTCGTAAATGGATCCAATTGTCATCGTATCCAAGGGCATGAAGTTGAGTGCAACTTCATCACCTTGTTTCCACAAGCGTTTGAATTCGATTGCCCACTTCAGAATTTGTTCAAAGTCTTCGTTAACGTCGTCGATGGCAAGGAGATGATTGACCATGGGCTACGGTCAACGAGACAGATTACAATGTTTTTCAAACAAAGTCGTCAACGTCTTTCTCATGCTCGATGTCACTTGCAAAGCCATCACGAGCATCATTCATTCCGCCAAACATGGCCTGTGCGAAGGTAAGAATGTCTGCAAGACCTTCCTCGAGTTCGCTGGATAGTGGAGTGAGTCCTGGACTTTGTGCGAATTGTTGCATGAGACGTAGCTGGTTGATTGCGAATTCTGTACGCTGGCCACCTGCCTCATCGTAGAGAGCCATCTCAAGAATTTCAAGTCGTTCCGACCACTCCAAGATCTTCTCCAATTCATCTGGGTCAAGCAGATCACTCTTGGAAAGGAAGTTCTTGGTTGGAAGTCCCAATCGGAACTCGACGATTGACGAAAGGAGCATCTGTGAAACGAACCCAGATGGTGATCGAGATAGCATTGGGTCAAACAAGTAAATAATTGCTGACTGATCACGACCAAGAACTTCGATGAGATGGTTGCTTGCCTCACGGAACGCAAACAATTCGACCTGTCCTGGAGTATCAACAATCATCATCTCGCCTGTAAGCGCATGGAGTTGTTCTGCGACGTCTCCTGCCTGTGAAGCAAGAAGGTCTGCCGCTAGAATCTGAGCACCGTTCGGTCCAAGATCGTATTCAGTCATGACTTCCGTCAACGAAATCAGATCTCGAACATCAAACTCTGCATCGTAGTGAACACGCTCTGCTCCTGGATCGAGATTCACTGCGATAACATCGGTCTCCAAAAAGCGAGACCATCGTTGAAAAGACGTAACCAGAGACGACTTTCCAGCACCTGCAGTTCCAACAACAAACAGGACTGGAGGCGTACCACTATCTTGTCCGACCATGAATAATCCTCCAACCCAACCTACATGAACTCAGCGCCAAAAGGATGCAATCTGGCAAAACTAACCAACAGAACGGTTATGTGCTAGACAACAATGGCAAGGTTGCACTTTGCTACACGGAGGAGAGAAAATGACGGACGAAGATACAAACAAACCTGAAGCACCACCAGGCATGCCACCTATGCCACCAATGCCACCAATGCCACCAATGCCACCGATGGGTGATGCACCACCGGCGCCTCCAGGTATGCCGCCAATGCCTCCAATGCCTGAAGCACCACCGGCACCTCCAGGTATGCCACCAATGCCTCCAATGCCAGAAGCGCCTCCTGCTCCTCCTGAAATGCCACCAATGCCGCCAATGCCTGAAGCACCTCCGGCGCCACCTGAAATGCCAGCCATGCCTCCAATGCCTGAAGCACCTCCG
>JBMYNT010000089.1:0-3505 GCA_049598575.1 Candidatus Poseidoniaceae archaeon
GATGGGTGAACGCGGAGAAGAATTGAGGAGATTCCTCCCATGAACAGTATACCTGCGTAAAACAACGATGCTGTCGTAAGCATGACGAAATATTCCGTGTAAAACAAACCTGACCAATATGAGGCAGCATGGCTGAGAAGGAAGAACGAAAACATCAGCAGTGTATCACTCATGCCAATTTCTGAACCGATTCGATAAAGCATGAACCCGAGTGCATACAATGGAGGGAAGAGAATCATCATCCCCATCCATGCGATGGCAGGATTGGAACGTGCACCGAAGAATCCACCCGTCACAATGACCTTGCTTGGATTGAATTCCAGAAGCCCAAGTGGTGTAAGCAACGAGAAGTTAAGCCATATACAGTACAGAAGTGATACTGCAAGCATCGTATTTGAGACGCGATGGTGAAGTGATCCCTGCTTGATATTCGCCGAATTGGACATCATATTGAGCATCTTTGGGAGTGTTCTTGCGAAGATGAGAACTGTAAATGCTGGGAAGTAACCCCATGTCGCTCCAACCCAAACGATGAGAATCAATTCTGATGGATGCATTGAGAGTTGGCTGTGGAACGTTGCACGAGCTGTTGGAATGAACGATGTCACCGCACAAACCAGCATGAGACCAATAAGCACCCAATCTGTTGCTGTCGTTTGTAAGATGGTGAGAGCGAAGATGAGGAATACGGCAGCCATTCCTTTCCACTCAAGTTTGAAACCAGCATCTTCACGATCAACAAACAGAGATAGCGAAAAGATGGTCACGAGAACGAAGGATGAGATTGGCGCAGATGGCATCGACGAGAGTACAATGCGTTGCATCGGTTTGTAGAGGAAATCGATGTTGACCAGTGCTTGGAAAGAAAGCCCTGAAAAGAAACGAGGAATGTAATCAATCAATTGATAGAAACACAGGAAAAAGAACACATTGAGCAGCCAGCGTTCCGATGGTGCAAAGTGTTCCTTGCTCTGATGAAGGAGGTACAAGAGCAATGGTGCAGTTGCTGCGATAACCATCGAAAAACGCAACTCTGGATAGAAGAACGTCAGCATTGATACGGCAATGATCAACATTGGAACTTCGTTTCGATGACGGAAGTTCTTGTTGACAATGAAGTAGAGAGCGATAAAGAAAACTGTAAACGCTCCGAGAATCTTTCTCAGCCAACGACCTGAAACAAATTCACTTGTATCTCTCATGTGGAAAACAAGAATGTAGAAACCAATGACAAAAGCCAACAAAGAAACAATCTGCAAACGACTCGAAGTCATTGTGACGCTTCCTTTTGCCAAGGAGTCATACATTGTGTAGAACAATACCATCGACAAAACGAGTGTTAGTGCAATCTGTAGGTATGGTACAGAGACAACCTCTTCCTCAAGCAGTGCCCACTCAGGATCATCGGTAAGTCCATCCAAGCCTGTTCCAGATTCGCTCTCGACCAGTTCATTGTGAGCGAGGGCGTTTCTCCAATTCCACTCTTCAAGAAGTGCTTGTTGTTCGACATCAACATCCAAGGCATCGATTGGAATCCTTGCATCACTGGTCACCGGCAAGTCAACCTTCAGCAGTGCCGACAACAGCATGGAAATGTCGCGCTGTTCCATTGGCTCGTTGAGTGTCGTTGGTGTACGAATCCCTTGACCGTGAGCGAAAAGATACACTTCTTCCGCAACTGCACCTGTTCCGAGTGCATGCCCACCGTATTTGGTAAGTCCATGATCGGCAGTAAGAATGACTGTCCAGTTCTCAGGAGCATTACGGAAAACAGATTCCAGTTGCCCATCCAATTCTTGCATGCGTAGCTTGTAGATCGGTGAATCAAGGCCATAGATATGGGCAGCATGATCCGTACCACCAAGATGCGTGACCATCAAATGATGCTCACTCGATGCAAGCCATTCGTCAACGACAGCTAAGGCTTCATTGTCAGCCTCCCGGATGTCTTCAAATCCGTAGTCAGCAGAGGTTCGATGTGTGAACATGGCATCAGGGTAGAGATTGTTCCAAACGTAAAATCCGGAAAAGGCGACAGAATCGCCACGATTGGCTGTATGATAGAACGGATCGTTCTTCACCTCATTGGTAACATCCCAGTTTCGAATCGCATCGAGCGGGGATGCATGACGACCTGTTGCCATCTCCTTCACACAAGCACCGGTCAGCGTCAATTCCGATGTTACGACAGGGATTTTGACTCCATAGTTGTCGAATGATGCGACAAATGGCATCATATCAGGATCATCGAAGACTGTTCGAGGAACTCCGTCAACTACGATAAGGAGAACATGCTCAGTGAGTTGTTCGAGTTCCTCAGGTGCTGGCGTTATCTCCTCAGAGAATGGTCCCGAAGAGAGAATCCCTGGTAGCGATGCTCCAATCAGGAACAAAGCACTGATACTCATTGCGAGAATCAGTTTGATTGAGGAAGATACCACATGCAACACCTCATGGACTTGCTCATTTAATGTTCCTCAACAAAACTCATCCACATCCACGTTGGGGAATGGTGAATGAACACCGAACGTCACGTTCAATCAAATCGCATACACTACGCAGCCTCTTTTGACTTATCGGCTGCCATTGTGACCACACGGACAATGCCAATCAAAACTGCGACTCCTACGATGATGAAACCGATGACAAATGACATCGAGTTGCTTGACGCAGCCTCCGGTTCACCGATGTACACTCGAGTCGGGTCAGCAGGATCGTATCGAACTTCGAGCACGTCAACGGACAGTTCGGTGAGAATATCTTGTACCGAACTCTCGGGGCGCTCTGATGCATTCTGGTTGTCCTCAGAGGATGCCTCAGGGCCAAACGCATCGATGCAAAACCAGAGCGATGCATTAACAGCAAATTCACAATGGTACCACCATGTATCGTATTCACCGTTATCGAAATAACAATTCCAATATGGCTCATCGTTTGGTTCACTTTGCCATCTACATTCTGTATCATAGACTTCCCAAGGATTATCGTATCGCTCATCGAAGTATTGCCGAGGGAAATTGTTGCCTTCGTACTCATATAGATCATATGCTGAAGAACAGGGATTCGGCATAGGGCCATTGATGCTGTATTGATTTCCACCAATGGCGAAGATACTGTGATTTGGCTTACAAGCAAGATATGTTTGGATGTGTGTTCCGTTCTCAACCTCAGGACCACAAAGGTAGTTTCCATCATCGAGTAAGGCACAGTTTAGGACGAGATTCGCCGTAAAAAAATCCTCATAACAGGTGGATTCATCTCCGCAACTCACCTCTTCACTCCACACTTCGATCTCTGAATCAATATGTACTGAGGTGATTGGCCAGGACATCGCCTCATTCGCATAATCTGGGGATTCTGACTCTAGAAGAAAAGCATGTCCAAGACTATTCCAAAGGATCAAAGAAAATACTACAAGAGTCACTACCCCTGAAACCGCTCTAAGTGCAGGATGCGATGGCTCTTCTGAAGAGGACGATTCCTCGTCGGAATGGTGTTTTGAGTC
>JBMYNT010000090.1:0-3245 GCA_049598575.1 Candidatus Poseidoniaceae archaeon
CTTTTCATATGACACCTTAAGGTCACACTAAAACGCGCCTGGTTTCTCGACGTCGTTTTTGAGTGTTTTGTTAGAAACCGACTTACGAAATGCTATAAACTGCTGAGCAGTTTCTTCTGGATATTCCATCGATAAAGGAACAGAAATCTGAGCTGCGAGATGAACAACAAAATCAACTCCTTGCAAAGCAGTATTCATCACATCAGAGTCTCGTATATCACCGATCATTATCTCCGCACCAAGTTTCTGAAGTTCATCAGCGACTTCTTGACTTCCAGACGATAAGTTGTCAACAATTCGTATTGAATGACCTTTCTCAATCGCGATTCGTGAAAACGTGCTGCCAATGAATCCTGCTCCGCCAGTAACAAGAATGGTTTCCATTGGTGTTCATTGGCCGACGGAGGATTACATATGCTTCGGCGTTCTCAACCATTCTTGATTGAAATCGAGGCAAATTCATAGCCCTTCGTACGATGGAATTCCATGATACGACGTACACTCATGCGTCGTGCTTACAACTCTGGACGTTGGGAACGTGCGCGACACTACGCATACCAACTGATCTCCAATCCAAAAGAACAACCGCTTGCGAGAAGTGTGATTATTCGTTCTTACTGGAATGAGGGCGACTATGGGAAAGTTGTTCAACTCAATGAAGAATGGAATCAGGAATTTGATGAGTTACTCCAGCGTAACTCCAAGACTGTTCCTAAGAACCCGGATGGAGAGCCAACCTATTCATCAAGAGTCCAATCCTGGCATACATCTCAACCAAAGCCATCGACCGACATGGATTTTGATTCAGAAGTGATGGAGAACAATTTCGTTCAGGAGGGTCAGCGACTATGGATGAAGCATCCAATGGGCTGGACATTCTGGGATATGCCAGAAGCGTTTGAATTGGATGCAACACACGTTGATTTACTCCGACTAACGGCCGAGATACTTCTTTACCCATGGCACCGTAACGCTCGCCAAGAACTCGAAAAAACCAGAAAGAAAGGGACAATCCCTGCTTTAGCATTCTCTGCAGGTACGGATTCGACGGCTGCCGCAATGATCATGCCTGAACATACGGTTCTTGGTTACCATCGACGAACGGTTGATTCTATTCTCGATCATCGAAATGCTGAGCGATTGCTTGCGCATATGCAATCGAAGGACAGGACGATTGTTGACGTCCCATCCAATCATGAATTGATTCGCACGTATCACCACAAACAGATCGGCTTTTCAACCGATTTCGCATGTGCTACACACTTGATTTTGTTAGCCGATCTCTATGGATTCGGAGCGATAGGGTTTGGAATGCCACTGGACAATACGTACCTCATGAAAGGAAGAAAATTCAGAAACTTTGAGCAAACGGATTACTTCCAATATTGGTCAAAACGGTTTGAAGATGCAGGATTGGAATTGCTCCTGCCTATTGCTGGAATTTCAGAAGCAGGATGCTTGCTCATTTGTCAGAAGTCAGGAATCTCAGAGCACATGAATTCATGTCTACGGGGAGATGGCCTAAATGGGTGCGGGAAATGTTGGAAATGTTTCCACAAAAATGGACCATTAGGTCGAGAATTCAATATCAAAGCGCGTGAAATTCAAACATTCTTAAATCGAAAACCACTTCCTACAGCCACACATGCTTTGTGGGCAATAAAGGAAATGAAAATGGAATCCGAAACGCCTCATCTCTCCGATCTTCTGTTAAACGATTTTTCATGGTGGACAAAGGTCTATCCTCCTTTCGAAAAATTGCATACAATTGAATGGAGGGATCTGTTGAATGAGAAACTGTTCACCTATCTTGAACAGATGGAGCAACCTTATGTCCTTGAGACGTTCAATTTGTACAACGAATAACCTATGGAATTGGATAAAACAGGTTTATTCCACCAACATGACAATAACATAACACTGATGGACAAAAAATGAACAGGAGAGGGTTGTATAAGCGATAAAAAGAAGGTGATGCGCCTAGAAAGGCAACTCCATCGCATTCGGACATCTCCCTCCCTGAGATTGGGGTCACACATTACGACTGCAATTCGGAAACCCTGGAGGGCGCCATTCCTTCTCATTTCACTACCGTTCATGATGTTCCTAATCGGATTGGAACTGATTGGTTTGAAGGCACAACCGAGAGCACTTCAGGTCAGTGAAACAGGTAGAGAGTTGAGTAACGGAAATTGCATTGTCATGTTTCCAACAAATGGGGTCGGATTTGGACATTTTACGAGGATGCTTGCACTTGCAAAAAGGATGAAACAACAAGATCCCTCCTTGGAAGTCATTTTTTTCACGACGATGCCTACACTCCATCTGCTGAAACCGTATGGGATACCAGCACATCACATTTCAGGTCCGAAATACTTCAAAGGCTTCGAGTCAGGAGATTGGAACGCTCTTCTTGAAGAACAACTCACCTTATGTTTTGAAACTCACAAACCATCGATGTTCATTTTCGATGGGGCGTTTCCTTACAGAGGAATGCTGAAAGCGATTCAAGACAGAAGTTCTCTCAAAAAAATCTGGATGCGGAGAGGGATGTTCAAGAAAGGTGCAAAAATTCCAGTGGACAGCATACAACATTTCGATACCATTATTCGCCCAGGTGATGCAATCGATTATTCGGAAGAGGAATTGGATCATGGGCTTGAAATTTTGCACTCTTCACCAATTATTCTTCTTGATGAGGATGAATTACTTCCACGTGAAAAAGCAAGATATCGCCTAGGACTCCCGCTTGATTGCCGCGCAGTGTATGTCCAGTTAGGCGCTGGACAGATCAACGATATATCGAGTGAAATCCGAATGACAGTCGATGCCCTCCTAGAACATGAAAATCTTCACGTCATCCTTGGAGAATCAATGATTGGATCAAGAATTGAAATTGATTTACCAAACGTTCACATCATTCGCGACTATCCAAATTCTCAGTACTTCAAGGGATTTGATGCCGTTGTTCAAGCCGGAGGTTACAATTCATTCCATGAAACACGAGCTTTTGGATTGCCTGCTCTATTTTATCCGAATATGGAGACAGGTATGGACGATCAATTAGCAAGATGTAAAATTGCTGAGGAAGAAGGTTGGGGGTATGTCGTGATTGAACGTACACATGAGTCAATACGGGAAGGAATTGCAATGCTGCTTAACCAATCAAATATCTTGCAAGTGATTGATTTTGCAAATAGTCCTAACGCGGTGGCCATGTACGTGTTGTTCACAATTAAGTACCA
>JBMYNT010000091.1:0-3082 GCA_049598575.1 Candidatus Poseidoniaceae archaeon
TTTTTCATCTTCGAACGCTCTTTGGTTTCGACTACTTTACTTTGGATTGCACCGGTTGTGGATTCAATTCCCGATTTTGTCGCATTTGCTGCTCTCCTCGACAATTCAGCAATTTGGGTCTTGGTTTTTTGAAGAAATTCCATAATTGGACTTTCTGTTGGCAAACCTTCGACCATGTTTCACCTAACATTGGCTATGATTTAGGATATTCGCCATCAGTACTCAACTGGAATCGGGTCAAGCGTTCTCCAAAGATACCAACATGCCATTGTGCGATACGGAGCCCAGCGCTTTGCAATTTCTTCAGCCTCATCCATGGTTTCGACTTCAGGGAACAATCGTTTGATGGCATTGACCAATCCAATGTCTTTCGGACTGTAGACATCGGGCAAGAGCAATGCAAAGATCATCACCATCTCCGCCGTCCAAGGACCTACACCCTTGAATCGAATCAGGTGTTTGCGGACAGCAAGTTCGCTTGATGTTGCATATGGGAAGTTGAGTAGTTCTTCTGAATCATTGGCCAAACCAAGGATGTAGCCACTCTTTGGACGAGTGATTCCACACGATGCAATCTCTTCTTTCGTGAATTGACGCACATGACCAGGAGTAACTTGACCAACCATGGTCTCAAAGCGGTTCCAGATGCTTTCAGCTGCGATGACACTGATTTGTTGACCGATGATCGAACGAACGATTGTGTAGAACAAATCGCCTCTTCCCTTGAGACCATCCGTTCCGTATGTTTTGATGCACTCCGCCATGATGTCATCGTTTTGGAAATGCTCAATGGCATCCTTCCACCACGATGGTTCACCTTTCTCCATGAATTGCCCACAAACACAGAGGTTTTGAGTCCTCGTCCATTGCCATGTGCATGCGAGATGAACTTCTCACACTCCTACAATTGAAAGACATCCCTCGAACAGGCTGGGTTCGATCGGGTGTTGAAAACCCTGAGTCAGTTGCTGCTCACTCGTGGGGCATGGCTGTTCTTGCACTGCGTTTGTGTCCAGAACATCTCAACCTTTCCAAAGTACTGTCCATGTGCCTTGTCCACGATGTTGCCGAGATTGTTGTCGGCGATCTCACACCCCATGATGCGATTCAAGGACAAGAAAAACACGACTTGGAACGGGCAGGCATGCTCAAGATTGCACCTCAATGGCTCGACTTGTTCGACGAATACGAACAAGGCACCAGTGAAGAAGCACGATTTGTCAAGACCATGGACAAACTGGACATGGGATTGCAAGCCATGAATTACCAACAACAAGGACTCGATTTGAACGAATTCATCACCAGTGCTCGCTCAAAAACAGACCAAACTGAATTTGCATCGTTGCTTGAATGAGGCCTTCAAGCCGACAAGGACAAAAACAAGAACATCTGCCCACAGACTACAGCCCGATGGTGTAGTGGTCCATCATGGTGGGTTTTGGTCCCGCCGACCTCGGTTCGAATCCGAGTCGGGCTACTTTCCACATACGCAACTTCATCAATCGCTTGCGTTTCGACAAGACCATGGCAATTCAGAACATCGCCGTTCTTGGCGCAGGACAAATGGGGAATGGAATCACACAAGTTGCAGCAGCAGCAGGTTACAACGTGACCATGATCGATATTCAACAGGAGTACGTCGACAAAGGTCTCGCAACCATTGAACGCTCGCTTGGCAAGTTGGTCTCAAAAGAACGTATGTCTCAAGATGACGCAGATGCAACACTCGCACGAATCTCACTCTCAACCAATCGAGCAGACTGCGCTGATTGTGATCTTGTGGTCGAAGCAGTTCCAGAGATTGTTGACTTGAAGACATCCATCTTTGCTGAACTTGATTCAATCTGCAAGCCAGAAACCATTCTCGCTTCCAACACCTCATCAATTTCCATCAGCACCATTGCTGATGCAACCAACCGTCCGGACAAGGTCATTGGTATGCACTTCATGAATCCAGTACCAATCATGAAATTGGTTGAAGTCATCAACGGCAACAAGACCAGTTCAGAAACCAACGCTGCTGTCATCGAAGCATCCGAAAAGATGGGTAAGATTGCCCTCTCGTGCAACGATTCTCCAGGATTCGTCTCCAACAGAATTCTCTGTCCAATGCTCAACGAAGCCATCCTCACACTGCAAGAAGGCGTTGCAGAACCTGAAGCCATTGATGGAATCATGAAGTTGGGAATGAACCATCCAATCGGTCCACTTGCACTTTCGGATTTGATCGGACTCGATACTGTCCTTCACATCATGAACGTCCTCTATGAAGGACTCAAGCAAGAGAAGTACGCACCTGCACCACTTCTCATCCGAATGGTTGAGGAAGGCAAACTCGGTCGAAAGACCGGCGAAGGCTTCTACACCTACTGAACTCAATCTTGTCCAACAAGCTTGTAGTTGTCCGAGAGAGGTGTTGCACCCGTCTCCATGGAGATGATTTGTCCATCCTTGAAGCGCATGAAGGAAAGAACAGCTTCCGAATCCGAATCGTTGGCAAAGTGGACGATGGAGTGAGCGACACCGACTTCGTCGTTCTCGAACAAGATTCGATCGTTCTCAGAGGTGACGTGCCCTGATCCTGCAAATTGCATGATGTCGGACTTACCCATTGTGTGGCCACCAACGTGCGGATTGAACACGAACTCTTCGTGAACAAGCGCATCGAGTGCTTCCTTGTCTCCATTCTTCCAGGCTTCATTGTATGCGGTAATAATCGACATGAATCTGGCTTATCCAACTAGTGTATAAGCAGAACGCTATATTTGAATGAAAATATATTCCAGACGACATGGTCTCCGGAATCAATTCGGAGGAACGATTTCTCGTCCATCGCTCATCTTTGCGAAGCGACCTTGTTCTCGAGGATGGACGATGTCGGATGGACCCCATGGCCATCCCCCAAACTCTGTTCGTCGATAGTCGCTAAAGGCTTGGTAGATCTCTTCAACAGTGTTCATGACGAACGGTCCATGTTTTGAGACGGGTTCATCGATTGGTTTTCCTTGAAGAACGAGAACACGCACATCTTCTTTCCCAGCTTCGATGACCGTTGGAAGGTCAGCGTGCAATTCCATTCCAT
>JBMYNT010000092.1:0-3079 GCA_049598575.1 Candidatus Poseidoniaceae archaeon
GCCATTCAGCGTGCTTGGGATGAGCGTAAATCCGCGTCTGAGTATCAGAATCTCGCTGACGCAGCCTACAGTCGCAGTTATGCTGACTGGCTGATTGGAATGAACGGCTCACGAATTGCTGAAGTTTTTCTCCCAAAGAAAAGGACCGAACGTATCTCCCTCGGTCGAGTACAAACAGCAACACTCGCAATTCTTGTGGATCACGAAATTGAGATTCTGAAACACATCGCTACACCGTTTTGGACCCTCAATGCTCAATTTGAAGGCAACGATAGTACGTGGAATGGTCGTTGGGAAGGAGGGGCAGCGACTGAGGATACCAAACCGCATTGGATTCTAACCCCCGAAGACAAGGAACGGATTCAGGCGTTGATTGATTCAGGTGAACAAGCCACTGTTACGCAAAAAGTGACAACAAGCAAGGAGCGACCACCGTTGAACTTTGATTTGACCACGCTCCAACGACAGGCTAACTCAATGTTTTCTTGGCCGGCAAAGAGAACCCTCAATGTAGCTCAAGCGTTGTACGAGCGCCATAAATTAACGACCTATCCTCGTACTGATTCTCGCTTCCTACCAACTGATATGAAAGAAACCATTGACACGACGTTGGCCAACCTTGGGCAATTGGATGACATGTCAGGCTTTATTGATACGTTAACGAAAAATGGCATGCAAAATGTTGCACGTAATTTCAATGATGCAAAAGTCAGCGATCACTTCGCCATCATCCCAACCGGAAAATTGCCTACTTCCGCTCTTTCCAAAGACGAACAGCGACTCTACAACATGATTGTTCGGAACTTTATTGCCTCCTGGTATGGTGAATCGATCATCGAGAAGCAAAAAAGAACTGCAAATTTGGGAGGAGAGATCTTCAACAAGGAAGCTCAGCAGTACACCACACTAGGCTGGAGAGAAGTTGTGACAAAGAATCTCAGTCATCCAGAAGGTTGGGGCACGATTACCACGGAGAGTCCACTTGCTTCTGTTTCATCCCATGAATGGAATGAAGAAAAATCAAAACCACCCACACGCATCAAGGAAGCTCGACTTCTATCACTCATGGAAAAAGCTGGAAAAGATATCGAAGATGAGGACCTTGCTGAAGCAATGGCTGGTAAAGGCCTTGGAACTCCAGCCACTCGGGCAGATACGATTGAGAAATTACTTTCTCGAGGATACATTTCCCGACAGCAATCTGGAGCGCTCAATGCGACACCACACGGCATTCGTATCATCGAAATTCTGCGTCGAATTCCAGTTGAATGGATCACATCTGCCGAACTTACAGGAGAGATGGAATCTGCATTAACAGCAGTTCAGCGAGGGGAATTGGATGCTTCAAAATACATGGAAAACATTGTCGAACAAACAACAGATTTGGTAACTCGAGTCAGAGACCATGACCGAAGCCAGTTATTTGTTCAAGATGAATCAATTGGCAGCTGTCCTCAGTGTGCATCTGCGATTGTTGAAACAGCGCTATCATACACCTGCGAAAAGAATGAAGGGAAGGAAAAGGGGTGTTCGTTTGTGTTTTGGAAGGATACCAGCGGACGTTGGTTTGATCGCTCTACGGCCAAACGTCTGCTAGAACAAAAGGAATTGACCGACTTGCATGGATTCTTTAACCGAAATGGGGAAGCTTACGAGACTTCCGTTGTTATTTCGAATGAAGGGAAAGTAACGTCCTCAAAATCGACCGGTAATCGGGCAAATTCTTCCGATGAGGCGATTTGTCCATGTCCGAAATGCGATGGTACAATTCGTGAAACCGATACACACTATGCTTGCGATCAAGAAACGTGCAAATTCTCAGGTGTTGGAAAGGTCATTTGTAAGCGAGAAATCAACAGAGACGAGGCAAAATCAATTTTGGTCGATGGTAAATCCCCTCTCATTGAAGATTTTATTTCACGCCGCGGTCGACCGTTCCCTGCTTATCTTGTCCTTGAAGGCAACAAAGTAGGGTTCGAATTCCCTCCTCGTGAAGCCGCTGCTGATGCCCGTCGATTTGAGGTCACGCCCGGCGTTGTAGCGATTTGTACGAAGCATGGTGCAGAAATCTACGAAACTGAGACGCACTTCCGACCAAAAACAAGTGCTAGCGGATGCAAAATCGACATAGCCCGTGAAATTTCTAAGCGTGAAATCACGCGAGAAGAAGCCAAACAACTGATTGAGAAGGGAGAAATTGGTCCCTTTGATGATTTGATTGCAAAGAAATCAGGAAATCCTTACACAGCAATTCTTTGGCTCAAAAAGAACGAACGTGTTGGATATCGTTTCGCAAAACGTTAGTCGCAGAAGAAACTTCTTGAAGTTCGGTCCATCGTGTTCAGTACATGGACTACGACTACGACGTTGTCATTATCGGTGCTGGTCCAGTTGGCGGTTATACTGCACGTCTTTTGTGTGAACGTGGACTTTCTGTTTTGATGGTTGAAGAGCACAATGAAGTTGGAAGACCATTTCAATGTGCAGGACTTGTAACACCAAGTGCAATGGATGCTGTCGAGGCATACGATACGGTTGTAGAAGACGTCGATGGAGCGCTCATTCACGGACCATCCGGCACACTCGTTCCTGTCGGTCGTGAAGGTGAGTTGAGAACGTATGTTGTCTGCAGGAAGCGATTCGATCAGACCGTCGTCCACCAAGGCCTTGAGGCAGGTGCAGACCTCATTCTTGAGACGCAACCAACATCTGCAGACGTTGTCGAAGACGGTGTAGTCATCGATCTAGTCAACCAACGAACTCAGGAAACAATGACGTTGAGAGCGAAGTTGCTCATCGGTTGTGACGGAGCGCATTCATGGGTACGTCGTCGATTTAAGATGGGCCATCCAAAAGAAATGATGATTGGATTTCAAACCGAAGTTATTGGTTATGAAGGCCAAGATGGTTGGCTCGAAATGTACAGTGGCTCGAGTATAGCTCCTGGATTCTTTGCGTGGGTGATTCCATCAGGAAATGGCACACATCGAATCGGTCTTTGGTCAAAAGCTGACCTTCTCGATGGCCGTACAGTGCTTGACTGTTACAACGATCTCCTCGAGCATCCGTTATGGAAAGA
>JBMYNT010000093.1:0-3015 GCA_049598575.1 Candidatus Poseidoniaceae archaeon
AGAGCATAGAAATTCCCACAGGTAACATATACATCTTTCATCGAGAGTACATAAATGCAGCGGAGGAAGTCCCGTTACTGACACATGAGCGTTCTTTGTTCAGCTTTGGCTTTCTCCAGGCCGTGTTGTGATGGGCATAGAAATCGAACGTTGCAATGCATGCAGGAGCGGTATGAATCTGCTAAAGGAATCAAGCTCAAGTCGTTGTTTCTTCCAACTTGTGAGAGAATCGACTCCATTTTCTCAACATCGTTTGCAACAAGATTGAGGGATTCTTGGACTTGATTGCTCATGGGTGTTATCCTGTTGACAATCCACTTTCTCTCCTTCAACGAAAACAATACAACGGTTGAATCTTGATTTCCATACAATCGAGTCAATGCTGCTTGTCGTTCTCGATTGTTTCTGGAAGGAAGGCCGTACAGATTGAGTTTGATCAACGAGTTGCCTTTTGGCCCATGATGTACGAAATCAGGAGCGGAGTAGAGTTTCCATTTCCCGTACTGTGTTGGTGTCGTTAATTCAATCCGTTTGATGGATCCTTCAGCAAGTAAATTCATGAGTTCGGGATGCTGAATGAAGGAGATGCATGTCTCTATTCCCATATGGATCAAATGCTGCTCTGGTCGTTTTTCTTGAAAGGATGTATGGTGGTTGTGAGCTTGAATTCGCTCGATGAGCCGATTCCTCATGTGCATTGCCTTCTCAAAATCCATTTTGAATCGCGAACGTATGAGGCCATTCGACCACACGGTTCCATTGACGTAATCTTCAATATAGTCAAGAACCACTTCACGAACTGTTTGATGCAAAAGTATCCATGGCGATTGGATTTGAAAAGCGATGGAAAGAATCTCTCCGCGTTCATGATGTCTCGAAACTTGAGCCAGACCGTATCGCAATACGAATGCCCTTGGGCAACGTTGCAGCAAATTGATTCGTGAATTGGACCATGTGGGCTGTTGCGGAAACATATCCCGACGAAATCGCCTCAACCCTCATGAAGGCTTCTTTAGAACACACCGATCGAGAAGAGGGCTAGAACACCGTTGGTGGTTGCCCAGAAACTAATCGGTAGTAAGACAAGTCCCATGAAGCGAGCGAAGGTATCTGCCCCGATACGGCCGAAGATGTTGGAAAATGGACCTCCCCATGATGCAATGAAACGAAGAACAAGGATGGTGATTCCAGCGATGAATACGTTGCCGAGGAGCAGTAGAACCGCAAAGAGGATTCCCATTCCTCCATTCAATGCTGCGGCTCCGACGCCTTGTGCAACCAGACTTGGTTCTGCCAACCAGGACAACCATCCGATAAAGATCCCAAGGAACACGTCGCGTTGCATGTCTTCCTTTGGACGCCACTCTTGGAACGAGGTAGGTGTCATCTTGTGGATGAAGGAACCCAGCACGTCGGCTTCGAACGGAGAACCACGACGTAGTGTCATGGCACACATGAAGGCAAACCAGACAAACATGATGACGGAAACGATGTAGGAGATTGAGGCGCTTATCGGGAGCAGGCTAACGAGCAGTGGAGGCAGGTGAATCATGACAGCACCGATTCCACCAGCGAGGACAATGCTTGCCCAAAGTGCCCCCGGGGGCAATGGTTCCTCTGGTTTTGTCCAACCCTGCCGTGGGAGAGCAAGGAAGATGAGGAACAAACCAGTAGGGAACAAGACCGAGAAGTAGGTCATCAGGCTCGTTGGACCGCCTCCCTTAATTCCCTCGATGGCATCATTCATCGCCTTCGCACCACCTGTAGGTGACTGGCTCCATGTGACATGCATGCTGCTATCAACAAGAATCAATGAATCCGCATTCCCGGTGGGGGTGGTTGAAACAAATTCTCGATTGTAATCGAGAACAATGGGCCAACTGCTGTTGATGGTAGAGCGATAAGCATCGACATCGCTCATCATCGAATCATCTCCAATCACGATTTGCACAACGGCGACATCATCGCGTTGCCCAAGCAACAATTCGAGTTCATTTGCTTGATCTTGAGCCGATTCCGAACCCGGAGCAATGGCTCCAATGGCGAGAACATTGGCATCGCCCATGAGTTCCGACAATGTTGTGAATTCAGCACCAGATGATTTCAATTCAGCATCGATAAGGCGTGCATTATCGTTGAGCTGCGCCTCCGTATTCAGGTTGGAGACTGAGAAGCCAACTGGTAACATCAGGAGTGCCATAATCAACAAGGCGATGAGAATTGGAAGCGGTATTGGCGGGTCTGCATTGAATCCTTTGAATGCAAAACCGAGGAAGCAAGCAATTGTTGTTAAACTCAGCCACAAATCTGCGCTTGCAAAGCCATCAGATTCTCCCTCTACCTTGAAACGAATGATTCCGAATGCATGACAATCCTCATTTGGGTTCCCACTTGAAGTCTTGACACAAACCTCGAGATTTGAAGTTCCCTTCTGAAGCACTTCTTTGCCGGTCCAAATCCATGCAGTCTCATTGTTTCCAAGGCTTCGCTCCATGCGAATTCTTCCGATGGAACTCTCCATGACCATATCGCGGTCACGGTTGGTTTTCACGTCGTCATCCATTGGGCCCCGTAGTACCCAAGATACAGCAGGGTCGCCATTTCCATCAACGAGAACGTCATCAGTGCCCCATGGAAGGATTGGGAGGAATTCGATGTGGGCTCTGCGAGAAGAGTCGACTCGAATGCTTGCACTAGGCTCGTACACCTTCCCTATCATGATGATGCCACCTGCATTGGTTTCAAAGCCGCCCCACTGAATGCGAGCCAGCGTACCTTCGCAGAGGTGCTCAGCACTAAGGGAAATGGAGAACGTATCGCCTGCAGACAGGTCGATATCCATCATCGTGATCTCGCCAGAAAAGTTCTGAGGGTTGTTTGATGCAATGGCATCGAGGGTATGAGTGACGACCGATTCATAGACTTGATTTCCAGAAATACTAACCGTCATCACGAGCGTTGTGAAGTCATCTCCGGGTGTAAGGGGGTTCGCTGGACTTGTGCATTGAGTGGATT
>JBMYNT010000094.1:0-2994 GCA_049598575.1 Candidatus Poseidoniaceae archaeon
GTTGTCAACTCTGTTGTAATGACGAGAACCTTGACATCGTTGTGGAGGAGGCCATGAACGAATCGCTGGCTAACCAGAGATTTTCCTGAACCAACTTCGCCCTGAAGCATGATTAAACTTCGATTGGGCAGTCGTAGCCCAAGCGAATCGGCAAGACTGTCCGTTTCAACATCGTATGGGAATCCATCTTCGATGGGTTTTGGCATTTCATCAAGTCGTTCAACCATGCAAACGCACCTCCACTGACATTGAATCCGAACCTCGGTAACCGTTGGTTACTTCAGAGGATACGACGGCTGTTATCGAGACATCGTCGCCTGACTGATACGACCAAGAGTTGCTGCTTACTGTCACCTCGAGAAGATGGTCCTCATCCCAATCCCCGCTCGCTGGAACGAGCGCAGACGTGATCGACGAGGTCACGGTTTGACCATCGACAAGAACCACGAGCGTGGATGAATCCAACAACGTCGTCCCAGTATTCTGGAGGAAGAAGGTGATTTCAGTTGGTGTAGCGCTAGTATCCAAGGCGACCATCATTGGGTCACCTGCGAAATCAACACTTGTGGCTTCTTGAACCTCAAGTGCAGCGGTTTCCTGTGCAGTGATTTGAGCCATATCGCCCCATTGATTGATCAATACGACACTTACCAATCCAGACACAAGCAATGCCGTTGTCAGGAAGATGAACGATGATGCTCCGCCGTCTGCCATTGAATCACCTCATGCGAGTGCGTGAGCTGCTGTCAGCCCACCTGCTGTCATCGAAATTCGTGTGTAGGACGAGGGTCCGTTCTCCGACCAATCAAGCGAAATTGTTTCTCCAGGATACCAATTTGTACTGTTGATCGATGGCGTGTATGCGCTACCCAAATTTGTCGGTGTTTGTGATGTCCCTCCATCGAGGAAGAGCCACACTTCCCGATGTGGAAGCGTTACAGTGCCTGTATTCGTCAGGTTTGCATAGATGTGATTGCCGGTTGTGGAACTCAATGTTGCCGTACTGGTAGGGGATTGTCCAGAAGCATCAATGGTGATGGCAGGAGGGGACGAGTAATTACCGCGATTGGTGATTGTCACGGTATCTATTCCTCCTGCAGCATCAACAGTAAATGTTCCAGAAAATCCACTTCCAGTCCCTGTTGCAATCAATGTTCCATTCACATATCCGCTACCATTACTGTTCACAGATATGCTCAAGACAGCACCTTCCCACAACGTTGCATCATCGATTTGAAAGGATGGCAAAGGGTCTCCAGCGTCATCAATGATCTCGAGACTGGTGTCCAATCGGTTGTCGAGCGTTTGCACAGCAAGTGCAAACACCAACAACAACGACGTACCAACCACGAGAGCACCAACTCCCACTGAAGCGCCCATGCATCATTCCTCCGACTTCGCAGTTTGTGAACGCCAGGATTCAACAATCGCAGAGAATGTCAACAGCTTTCGGTGTGACAGGTGATCGTTGAGTGCAGCTTCCGCTTCTCCAGGAGCAGCGAGTTGGACGATGGCAAGGACCGCGCGGCCCTCGTCTTCGGTCAACATTCCGCTTTGAACTGCCTTCTGTGCGAAACTTACGGCAGCCATTCCAGAGAGATTGTCAAGGAGAAGAGCTGCAACCATTGCTGCTCCAACTCCATCGTTTGCGGCCTGTTCATAGGATCCCTTCGCAAGGAAAGGATTTGCTGCAAGCGCTTGTGCTTCGTACAACTCAACAAGCCGTGCTTCGTCGGATTGTCGCAATCGGTCGACACCGCCACCCACTGGGAGAACTTCTCCATCAGCGGTGACGATGGTATCGCCTTCTGCTCCATCCACTGAAACTACTTCGCCTTCTTCACTCGCTTCCAAAGATTCTCCATCCTCTGAAGCGGGTGCGACATTCGCTTGTTCCATCTTGTGTGAAATCAGTCCAAGCACGTCTTCGACCATGTCGAGACGGCTGCTGATCATACGCTCAAGACCAGACGTGTCCACCTGTGCGTTGACGGGTGCCGCCGGTTGAGGGGCAAGCGTCGCTGCGACAGTTGGTACAGATCCAATGCTGTTCAATCGTGCTCGAGTCGGACCGGGGGATATGGTCCATGCATCCTCTTCACTCAACTCTCCCTGTTCGGGGAGTGGCACTTGTTCAATGGCCACATTGGCCATGATTTTCAAGCGCTCTTCTGCAAGTTCAGCGTCTGCGTCCCGGTCGTTCCCTGCACTGCCAAATGGCCATGCCATGGAATAACCTCCTGTGCTCGACCTGCTTGAAGCAAGTCATTGCACAGGCAGACTCAGACCACCACTGCTCCAGCAGAATCGTCGTTGACCTTGAGAACGTCGTAGGTTGTTCCACCGCCAACGACGTGGAGGTAGAGCGTTGCCTTGACGTTGTTCTGGAACAATGCGTTCGGACCACAGTCACCAGTTCCGTCATCAGCAGAGACGGTTGTGCGGTATCCTACACCTGCTGCGATACTGTCAGCGGCAGCTAGAACAGTGCCATCCAAGCCGTCAATTGCAGAGTCATCGAAATCACCTGCAATGCGGTCCATTCCTGTGGCACCATCGTCACAGAAAATCTGGAAGAGGATGTCTTCAGGATCGGTGTCATCCGAACCAGCGGCCAAACGGAAGTAGACCTCATAGCTGGAATCATCCGCAACGAAGACGTTGAGGACTTGGACCTTACCTGACATTTCGTCAGTGGTGTCGTCACCAGTGGATTGTGCGTTCTGTTGGAGCTTCTCTGCAGTCTGAATGATTACAGCAGCAGCTACCGCAGCAACAAGAATCAATGCGATGAAGACAATCATAGCACCGATACCAATTGCAGCCAAGTTATCGTTTTTTATGTTCTTTTCTTGTGTGTTCTTCATTTTAATCACCTCAGACTACTACGTCTCCTACTGCAGGAGCGCTACCGTATTGGAGTTCTTCATATGTGGTTCCTCCGCCAACAACAGAGATCACTAGGATGTGGTCCGTGTTTGCAGTTGGTCCGCA
>JBMYNT010000095.1:0-2863 GCA_049598575.1 Candidatus Poseidoniaceae archaeon
TCCAGCCAGTAGCCCTAAGGTAGCGCATGCATGCATCGAAGAATGGCCAGCCTGTTGTACCCTCTGACCAAGCACGAAACTTCTCCTCATCGAATGGTCGTTCGAGCAGAGCATCCAATTCTGGATTCATCGATTGTTCATCGAGTGTGGCTTCAGCTTCGAGGCGTTGCATGAAATGACAATGCCATGCGAGCCGGCTTTGGAAGGAGGAGAGACTACCGCTCCAACCTCTGTTTTTAGCACTTCGAGGGTTCGTTTTGATGCGACGCTGTTTGCGTTTCGTATGATAGAAAATCTGTCGGATGCTGATGCATCCTGTACTCAAATACGGGGACAGTCGTGAGCACATGACCTCTCCAGAGATTGGGCTTGACATCCCTTTTCGGTATCCACGCCCTCGTTCGTCGAGGAATGAGAACAGGGTATCCATGGCTGCAGCTTCGCCTGGCACAGGACGTTGTTGCAATTCTCGAACCTCAAATCCGAGTTCGGATGCATGAGGGATTACATCGGATTGAACATTGTCAGGTGCTCGAATTCGTTGAGGTGCTTCAACGAGTGATGAATCGATACGTCGATCTCGCAAAGCCTTCCAATCATCCCTTGAGCGTAATCGACGAATGACACCGTTTGAGGGAAACTCCTCAAACAGTACGCCGTTTTCATTGCACCAATTTGCTACTGATTTGTCACGATTCCATGACCACTGGAGGCCTGATTCTTCGTTTCCGTAAATGGTGTGAATCTTGTAACGATTGTGGAGTTCACTCAGCGAGTCAAGAATCTGGCCAAATCGGAACAGAACAACACCACCTTTTCGTTTAATCCCTTCCCGAAGATTGTCCAAACAATCCAGTTCCCATTGAACGTGAATGCCGTCAACATCGTGCCGTTCCAAACGCTCTGAATCAAGGTGGAAAAGGAAGAGGATTGGTCGACCATCTGCCTTTGCTTGCGCAAGTGCAGGATTGTCTGCAAGACGCAGATCCCTTCTCAGCCAAACCAAGGAGACAGTCACGCCTTTTCCTTGAACTAATGTCCTTTTAATTCATGTATGAATTCAACCACAGTTTGACAAAGGTAGAGGTTCATGTGGCTTGTGAATGCGACCTCAAAAATCGACCATTTTACCCCCGCTTCAAGCGCGGATGTTAATAGTCAGAAGAGAAGGCTTGGCAAATCAGGAAGTGTAGGGATGGGACCCAGTAGTTCTTCCAACTCAGGTAACGCAAGGGCGGAGAGAAATATGCATGACAAAGCACTCGCAGATATGGTTGCTGGGCTTCGTGATGAAGCCATCAACCGCGGTGCTACAGCGCTCATGGATGAGGACGTTTCCACCCTTGGTGTCCCAAACCCTCGAATCTTGATTGTTGGCTGTGGTGGTTCAGGAAACAACACGCTCAATCGAATCACGCATCTCGGTGTCGAAGGGGCTGTGACTGTTGCAATCAACACCGACAAACAACACCTCGACAACACTCGCTCCCTCCAGAAGCTCCTCGTTGGACGCCACATTACACGCGGACTCGGGGCAGGTGGAGATCCATCCATGGGGCGCCGATGTGCTGAGGCCGGTCGCGAGATGATACGACGCATCGTCAATGGTGCTGATCTTGTCTTCATTGCCAGTGGACTTGGTGGCGGTTCAGGTACTGGTATCTGTCCGATCGTTGCTGAAGAAGCAAAATCCGCAGGTGCTCTTGTTGTTGGTATTGTCACAACACCGTTCCACGTTGAGCGTCGACTTCGCATGAAAAAGGCCCTTGAGGGATTGGAATCGCTCCGTCGTGTTGCGGATGCAGTCCTTGTTCTCGACAACAACCGTTTGTTGCATTATGTTCCTAATCTCCCTCTCGAGGAAGCCTTCTCCATCATGGACCAGTTGGTTGCAGAGATTGTCAAGGGAATTGTTGAGACCATTACACTCCCATCGCTCATCAATCTTGATTTCGCAGACATTCGTGCCATCATGTCCAACGGTGGTGTCACGATGATGCTCTATGGCGAATCCGATCGCGGACCAGAAGAAGTCGTCCATGAAGCCCTCAATCACCCACTCCTCGATGTTGACATTACGGGAGCGACAGGCGTTCTCATTCACGTCACTGGTGGCCAATACATGACGCTTGAATCCGCATCCCAAGTCGTTGATTTGATGACTGCAAGAGTCAGCGATGATGCGAACGTTATCTGGGGCGCTCGTCAAGATCCAACCTTTGGTGATACCATCAAGGTCATGGCCATCATTACTGGTGTTGGCGGAGCTGATATGCGTACACCACGTATGGAGCCAAACAAGCTCGGAGACGCACTGAAGCTTACTCGACAGACTCAACTTGGTGGCGGCACAAACAACACAGGCAGTGTCGACATCCATCGATTTGACTAATCGGTGTAAATTACGCACCTGCTCAATAACCTCATATCTCTGTACGTGTACGGATATTCATGCGCAAAGTAGCATGTTTGGCTGTTTTCATGGCGTTGATGATGTTGGTTCCAGTTCAAGCTGGTGGCGATGTTTCGATGCAACAAACCGAAACAGAAGAGGAAGATCCTCGTCAACCTAGTAAAGAATCAAAAAAGATTTACATGTACTGGAACGACTCGAACACAAAAGCATGGACGCATTTTGCAGACAACGATACATCCAGCCTCGAGGAATATTTTGAAGAAAAGGAAAATGGGGAAATTAAAATTGATTTGCAGTTCAGAATGGACCCCATCTTGGACAAGAGATTGCTCATGGATACTGATGGTCTGTTCAGAGGTTCGTTCAACATCAACGTTCAAGGTGATTGGACCAACGATAACGAAGCAGCAACTGCTTGCGGTCAGAACGATTGTGAAGAACTGAACA
>JBMYNT010000096.1:0-2761 GCA_049598575.1 Candidatus Poseidoniaceae archaeon
GCGCTTGCGTTTGTTGCGAAGGCAGCCGTTGTCGATAGAACCATTATGAGTACAAGAAATACGCTTCGAAGTTTTGCCCCGATTTTGTTTGTCTCTGTTTGCATCAATATCACTCAACTTAGCCAACCATACTTCCACTATAACCCCTTTGATGCTACGCTTCGCCCTACGCAAAGCAAATGTGCGTTCTTGCGTCCCGATTGTAACTCAGCCAAGCCATCTTGGCGAGGGGCCCCAACCTGTGGCATCGCCACCGTGAATTTTGACAAGTTTTCCGGCTGCAAACAGAGATTCCAACCAAACACTGAGTTCGACGCCCGTTCGACCACCCAATTTTGCGCTTGCAACTTCTTCGATTGTTTCCGTTGCTAAGGCGGTTCGGCCACCTTCTCGAACGATGAGCCGCATCAATTCCTTCAACCATGCTTCAGCCATAGGGTCGATACTCATCTCACCTTGAATTGGACGAGGTTCGTCAATTTCTGCAAAAGCATCCATGAGTTCAAACACATCGTTGGCACTCGGAGGTTCGAGTCCAATCTTCTCAATTTCGAGATCGACATTGAGCGCTCCAATCGGGCGACGTACAACGGGAATGCGACTTGGATCTGGTTCAGGCCCCATGTCGCTCGGTGGAAGAAGCGCATCATCATCCTCGGAATTATCATCCGTTTGTGATGGCGAATCTTGGAGTGGTGACTGGACGCCGATTGGCAGCATCACCCCGACCTCAGAAAGGCCAAGTTCCTCAACGATGCCTTCAACCCACGCCCTTTTACCTTCGATGGTGACGTTCACATCGGTTTCATCTGAGCGAAACGTAAACCGAACGTCACCCGATGCCATGGTTGCAACTCCTTTTGCTTCCATTTCAAGATGTCGATTCTGAGGTCGCAGCAAGTTGTCGAAGGACCGTGTGGAGAATTCCACCATTGCGGTAATATTCGACTTCGACAGGCGTATCGAGACGGACAGAAACCGTGAATTCCTTGCTTGTTCCATCGGAATGTGTTGCTGTTACCACAAGGTCTTGCAATGGCTGGACATCGTCAGAAACGGGGATGGTGAACGACTCCGTTCCATCGAGGCCAAGAGATTCATGGGATTCACCTTCCTTGAAGGTCAACGGGAGGACACCCATTCCAACCAAGTTTGAACGATGGATTCGTTCAAAGGACGTAGCGATGACCGCCTTGACGCCAAGGAGATAGGTGCCTTTTGCAGCCCAGTCACGGGATGAACCCGTTCCGTACTGAGAACCAGCGAGGACAACCATCGGTCCATCGTTGTTCATAGCAGCATCGAACACTGAGGATACTTCCCCGGTCGTATGGTCAAGAGCGTAGCCACCTTCCGTTCCAGGTGCGAGTTGGTTACGAATTCGAACGTTGGCAAAGGTTCCGCGCATCATGATCTCGTGATTGCCACGTCGACTACCGAACGAATTGAAGTCGGCCTTTTCGACACCTCGTTCGACCAACCACGTCCCGGCAGGCCCATCCGCTGGGAACGAACCAGCAGGTGAAATGTGGTCTGTTGTGATGGAGTCACCAAGCTTCAACAACACCTTTGCATCGTTGATCGGTTCGATCGGGTCCGCCTCAGCAGAGAGGTTCTGGAAGAACGTTGGCAATCGAATGTAGGTCGATGCTTCGTCCCATGGGTACAACGGACTTGGTTCCGATGGAATGGAATCCCATCGTGGCTCGTTCATGGCATCAGCGTAGCGTTGCTTGAACATCTCTGGCGTAATCGCTGAACGTGCTTCAACGATTTCATCCGTCGATGGCCAAAGATCGGAGAGCATGACTGGCGAACCATCGGTGGCTGTACCGATGGGTTCAGATGTCAAATCAATCTCGAGCGTTCCTGCCAAAGCGTAGGCAA
The DNA here is from genome assembly GCA_049598575.1 of Candidatus Poseidoniaceae archaeon. GTDB lineage: Archaea > Thermoplasmatota > Poseidoniia > Poseidoniales > Poseidoniaceae > MGIIa-L2. The sequence goes on from JBMYNT010000096.1 coordinate 1,888, forward strand.
CAACAAGCGGCGGTGATGCGAGGTACGAGGCTTTGACCTTACCATGGACACGTCCCTCGAAGTTTCTGTTTCCAGAGAGAACGCTTCCGACGATCAAGTTGCCTTCATCAATGGCTGCATCGATTTCCTCGGGAAGAGGTCCTGAGTTTCCGATACAGGTTGTGCATCCATATCCAACGACATTGAATCCGAGTGCGTTGAGATCCTCTTGAAGACCGGTTGCTTCGTAGTACTCGGTGACGACTCGGCTACCTGGAGCGAGGGAAGTACGAACCCACGGCTTGACACTGAGTCCAAAAGAACGAGCCTTTCGAGCAACGAGTCCAGCAGCAAGCATGACATCAGGATTCGACGTGTTTGTGCACGATGTAATCGCAGCGATGACGACATCACCATGGTTGAGATCGTAGATTTCTCCATCACGCTCAACGATGGCTCCATTGTTCAGTTCGGATACATCCAAACCATGTCCCTCAAAGCCAAGTTCGTTCGTAAGTGAGTGGACGAAGTGGGACTTCATGTCCTTCAAATCAACTCGGTCTTGAGGGCGCTTTGGTCCTGCTAGGGCAGGAAGAATCGTTCCAAGGTCCAACTCAAGAACGTCTGTGTAGGATTTCTCGGCATCGCTTGCATTGTACCAAAGGCCTTGAGCCTTCGAGAACGCTTCAACCCCTGCAAGAGCATCTTCATCACGGCCTGTAAGTCGAAGGTATTCGATTGTACGCTCATCGACTGGGAAGAAACCACAGGTCGCGCCATATTCAGGCGCCATGTTGGCGATAGTGGCTCGATCTGCAAGAGAAAGAGCAGCCATTCCTTCACCGAAGAATTCAACGAACTTTCCAACAACACCGTGTTCACGAAGCATTTCAAC
>JBMYNT010000097.1:0-2653 GCA_049598575.1 Candidatus Poseidoniaceae archaeon
CCGACAACAATCTGCATGCCGTCCCCACCTGGATTTGAAAACAAGGCACCAGGCGCAATGTCTGTGACTCTTGAGATGCGTTGTGTGCTGCAATACGTTGTCTGTTCGTCGATTTCACCAGACTCAAGCACACCATTGCTTGCGGCACCTCCATTATCTCCATTGTCGATACCAAACATCATCACTTTTCCACCAGCAGGGCAACCATCAGAATGCCCTAGTGTGGCAACTGCGCTCAACAGGCCTGAGGATGCAATCCCTGGATTTGTATCGTGAGAGCCATCGACACCGTTGCACACAAATGTCGTTTCTTGAACCTCGTTGGAAGTGAGCATTCCGTTGCCATTTTCATCAATACCGACAAGAAGCCCGATACCTCCATTTTCACAATGGATACCTGGCAATACATCAAACGTCGAAATCATGGCATTCTTACCGTCGATTCCATCCTGTCCATCGGTTCCGTTTTGACCATCTGTACCATTAACACCATGGCTACCATCGATTCCGTCAGTACCGTTTGTTCCAGCAGGTCCTTGTGGGCCTTGCTCTCCTTGTTCTCCGTCAACACCATCGCTTATGCAGCCTGAGAGAGGCATCAATATTGCAACGAGAAACAAGGCAAGAATTCGACCTTTGTGCATGCGCATTGCTGTTGGACTGGTCAATTAATTGTGTTGCCGATATCGACTCATGCTATGGATGGAGCGTTGGTGAACCATGCAGCAGTCGGTTTGTGCCAATCTCGGACTTGATCGGTTTCAAGTCGTAATTGCAAGCGCTCACCTTGTTGGAGTTCAACATCTTCGAAGAGGAAATCAACAACCTGTTCATTGCTTCTGAAGGTGTCATCAAACAGGACGGACTGTTCAACGACTTCACCGTTCGACAAACGTTGCATGATGACACGTACGTGGCATTCTTGCAAAGGATTGCGTAAGGAGCATGATTCGCTGCTCCCATCGTGTTCAACTTGGACGTATCCCTCAATGGTTGAAATGCCTTCATGTTCTGAAAGTGGAATGATTGTATCCTTGGCTGTCGGAGCACATACGCATTCCATGTTGTCGACTTCTGCTTCTGAGTCGAGATGGACGGTGACGGTGATGGTTGCTATGCTTACTATTCCATCCAGAGATTCTGTAGCCTCGATGACATAAACTCCAGGTTTGTCGAAGCTGTGGGTTGCTTCGTTTCCGGTAGCGGTGAATCCATCGTTGAAATCCCATGTGATTAAACCACCTCGGTTTGATGCTTCAAATGCAAATTCATGGAGTATGTGCTCGGTGACAACTTCTTCGTCGTTATCGCCTTCATCGACTTCGATGAGGATGAATTTGTTTGTACCAATCTCGTTATCGACAGATATGCTGAATTCACTGTCACCTGAATTTGAGATGAGATCGCTCCCAGAAAGCACGGCTCCAGCACTCAAACCGACAATGAAAACAAAAAGTAAAACAAGACTCATGAGTTTTGGTGATTGGAAAAACCCTGCATTGTTGGAATGCAATTCACCGCTGTTCATAACTCTAAAACCATGCGCTTACTACAAAAGAACTTGCTCAAGACCATGCATTTGTTCAGGCCCTTGTCAAGGCTGAAACTAAGCTGTCACTTCTTGTTGTTCTCGTTCAGCCAACACCTCGTTCTCCAAGCGTTGAGCCAGTGGTTTCGAGATACCCATTTGTTTTCTGCTTGAATTAAGCAGCGACCGTTCCATATCGGTGATGATTCCATCGTTGTAAGCGGATTGCAAGAGCGCTTTGTACATGTCTTCATGAACATGGCCAATTTCGTTGACCTGCTTTTCCAAAATTCGTGAGACAATGATCTCAATTGGAACGAGCAAGCCGAGCACGCCCAGTTTTGCAACGATGAGCATGTACCCACTTATTCGACGCTCCAAGATTGGTTCGAGGTAGAACTCAGACGCCAAAAACAAAACGACTGCAACCACCAATGTGATGAGAGCGGCTTTCCTTCGAACTTCAATACTCGTGAGTTCGGTCATTGTACGAGCGAGCTCTTCGTTTGCCGATTCTAGATCTGCATTGCTTCTGGTTATTTCTTCATTGACAATGTGCAGGCGCCGGGATTGTTCTTCAATCACCTTCTCCGCTTCAACCCGGGCTTTTCGCTCCCGAGCGACCTTTCGATTCAAGCGTTCAATTTTTTTCTCTGGCGAGTCCTCAGTCCTGTTAAGTCCTGCTTTTTTGGCAAGTTCGCTTAGGTCCATGATGCTTCACCGCATTCACTGTCGAGTGCAGGTGAAGAGAACAATTTGCTTGTCTGAAGTTGATTTGTCTTCAATCTCCACGGACACGTTTTCATTCCAATGCTCAAATGTTCCATCCATCAAACCTCGAGCGAGATCGGCGAAGTGTCGATGTGAATGGTACTCGAAGTACAACGTGTTTCCATCTTCAGAAAGACGGGCCTCAAAGTCCGGTAACATGGCCTCAGGGTAGAGTTTCAGAACCTCGACGTGTACGAGATCGTGAATCGCGCGCTCTCCCGCTGAGGTCGGAACGCCTTCGGCGACGGGGCGCGCGGGCCGTCCGCTCGTCTCCGCCCTTCGTTCCACCACACGACGACACTCGATCAGGAAAATCTCATGAGTACGCTCCACGACTTCTCCGCCACGACCCTC
>JBMYNT010000098.1:0-2629 GCA_049598575.1 Candidatus Poseidoniaceae archaeon
ACCGGTTCGGGTACCATCACCTCGTGGGAAATCAATGCAACCTTGCCAGCTGGCCTCAACTTTGGTACGTCCAACGGTACGATTTGGGGTATTCCGACCGTTCTCCAGACAACGGCGACAACCTACACGATTTGGGCCAACAATTCGGGCGGTTCGTCCTCGGCCACCATCACGATTACGATCAACGATGAAGCGCCTGGTCCGTTCGAATACATCCCGGAAAACAACACGTGGACCAACAATTCCTACGTGAACATCGGACCGTCGTTCATCAACCAAACGAGCGGAAACGGCTCAACGTGGGCTGTGTCTCTTCCGAACACCGAGTTCGCCGTGGTTGTGGGAGATGTTGTGTACCTCACCGGAGCATACCAAATCTACAGCGGGGATAAGTTCTACGCGTTCAACACCTCCAACGGAACAGGTTGGGAACCGAACCCAACTTGGTACCTCGAAAATGGGTCGACTTCCGTATACGCTACCTTCAATCACGGCCGGTATATGTCCTATCTCATTGGCGATGTCATTTATTTTGACGCCAATTGGGCAGGTGGCGCTGTTGATTTGTGGGCTTACAACACCTCCAACAATAGCGGTTGGTTGGTCAAGGATATTAACACCGTCAACACCAACCAAAACTACAACAGCAATCCAGGGGAGCTCTTTTCGACCCTGATGGGTGATACCATTTACTTCTCTGCCGATTCGGGCAATGCAAGCCTGGGCGTTGAATTGTGGGCTCACGACACCTCCAACGGAACGACATGGAGGGTAGGCTACACGAACACGACGGGTACACTGCCGAGTACAAACTACCTCACCTCTTATGGACGTGATTTGGGTGTCATCGATGATACCATCTACTTCCAAGCTTGGGGAAGTGGCGGTGACGGAATGTGGGCTTACAATCTCTCAAACACAACCATGTGGAGAATCGACATCAGCAGCGGTGTTACATCGAGTAGTCCCGGAGAATGCATGGCGCTGGTTGTTGGCGACACCCTCTATTTCGATGCGGATGGTGGCTACACTGGAAGGGAACTGTGGGCGCACAACCACGTGAATCAAACCTCATGGCTGGTCAAGGATTTCAAAACCAGCAACTACCACGCTCAACTCAGACACGGTAATCCAGGATGTAACATCGCCCTCCTCATCGGGGATACGATTTACTTGACCGCAAGTACCAACAACGATGGCAATGACATCTTCGCTTACAATACGTCAAATCATTCGGTGTGGGTTGCGGTCGATATCCCGATCATCTGCCCTTCCTGTTCTTTTAACAGCGGCAACCCAGGACAAGAAATGGCCGTGGTTGTGGGCGATACCATCTATTTTGATGCAATGGACGAATATGTTCAGGTCAGTCAAAACGGATGGCAATCAACGGGAAGAAAACTCTACGCCCACGACACGTCGAATGGAAGCACGTGGAAAGTTTACGATTTCTCTCCATTAGGAACCGATGGCGTCACCGGTTTGGTCATGGCCGTTGGTGACACCATCTACTTCGTAGCGGACGACAGTCCCTATCAGGGATTCTGGGCCCACGACACCTCGAACCAGTCCACGTGGATGGTGGAAAACGGTTCATGGGGCTCCCCCGGATCTGGAACGAACTTCTTCGTCAATGGCACTTTGTACACCAGCCTTTCCAATTGCAATTCCTATTCGCCAGGTTGCAATGCAGGATACAACTTGCTCTCCATCAACTACCAAACCAATACGGGTGGTAACGTCACCACTTGGGCCATCAACAACACGAACTTGCCAACGGGCTTGACCTTCAGCACATCCAACGGTACGATCTACGGTACGCCGACCGAATTGTGGACGCAAACGTCCTACATGGTTTGGGCGAACAACAGCGGTGGCTCAAGCGTGGCCTACCTCAACATCACCGTGGTTGACGAAGTCCCAACCCTTTCCTATTCACCGAGCACGCTGGTGCTGACCATCAACACCTCTTCGAGCGACTTGCCGCTCAATGCGACCTTGACCGGTTCGGGTACGATCACCTCGTGGGCGATTTCACCTGCACTACCGAATGGCTTGTCGTTCGGAACGAGCAACGGAACGATTTGGGGCATTCCGACGGTCATGCAGACGACGGCCGTATCCTACACGATTTGGGCGAACAACACGGGCGGTTCCACGTCGGCGACCATCAACATCACCATCAACGACGAGGCACCCGGTCCGTTCGAATACATCCCGGAAAACAACACCTGGACCAACAATTCCTACGTGAACATCGGACCGTCGTTCATCAACCAAACAAGCGGTAACGGCTCAACGTGGGCCGTGTCTCTTCCAAACTCCAACCTCGCCATGGTCGTTGGTGATGTCGTGTACCTCAATGGAGACAACTGGTTTGGTAATGCTCGCTTAGCTGCACTGAACACCTCTAACGGAACAGCGTGGTATCCGAATCCAACATGGTACCTCGAAAACGGTTCGGTCATGGGAGTGGCCCTCTACAACCATGGATATCACATGGCCTATCTCATTGGCGATGTCATTTATTTTGACGCCTCGGGAGAATTTTGGGCCTACAACACCTCCAACAACAGTGGTTGGTTGGTGAAGGACATCAACACCAACACCACCTACCCCAACACAAACA
>JBMYNT010000099.1:0-2421 GCA_049598575.1 Candidatus Poseidoniaceae archaeon
CGTGTCGCTACTTCGTCGGGAGAAGTGCTCCTCAAATCGTGAAAGAGATCGCTGGGTTCTTCTTCGATCTCCATGACTGGTTCACAGATGTCCTTCCAAGAGGATCCCTTGGAGAGCAATTCAATGATGCGCATGAATTCATTTTGAATCGTCATAGCGCCTTCAGCACGGACGACACGGGAAAGGTCGTGCTCGTGATTGAACGGATCTTCAATCGGCATGACATGGTCCATCCATCCGTCATCTGCCCCTGTAACAACTTCGAGCGGAAGAGGGCCTGTATGCTTCCATTTCTTTGCCTTGGTTGACAAAGGCTCACCGCTTCGGACGGAGACAACCATGTTCTCCCAATCCCAGCGTGTTGCGAATCGCTCAAAGAACGAAATCAACAGTGATGCGAGAGATTGATTGTTTTCGGTTGCAAAGTGCTCATCGTTGTAGCCGACATCGTAGGTCGTTCCTTTGAATACAAATGGATTCGACTCTGCGTCCTCTTGCCTGTTTGGAGCAAGTGGTGGTTGGACCAGTTGTGCATGTTGAATACTGAGTAAAGTCCAGGCATACGACGACAGCGTTCCCTCAAAGGCATTGTTGATGCCTCTGCGACTTGCCCAGTATTTGACCATCTGAATCAGTCGCTGCAGGCGTTCCTCCTGTGCGTAGGCCTTCAGCATCATTGAATTGTGAATGGCGAGTCTGTTGTCAAGAGAAATGTCAACATCAAGACCTGATCGAGGATCTTTGAACTTGATGATTGGAATACGTGCTTTCGGAATCACTTGGATGTTCTCCATTCCCTCTTCGTGGAACAGTCCTGACAACTTCCTCAACACTTTTTGTGGAGGCTTGTTTTTGAACGACAAACAGAGGTCAAGATCGCCTGTTCCGATGGAGAGATTTGTGACACTTGAGCCAAACGCTTCGACGACAGCATTTTTTCCGAATCGGCGGAATAAGAGGCTCTTTAGATGCTTCGTAAGTGATTCTCTACTCTTTGCTTTAGCATCGCCAATCTTCTTGATTAAACTGGATAATTCTGCATCAAGAGCCTGTATTTGGGCTTCATCGATCGATGAAACATCGGGGATTTCGATGTCCTCAACGAGGTGCCTGTACAGGTGTGACCAACGCTCTTGTTGCTCTTTTGAAAGTCCAGTGGTGGTGCAAACACTCATTCTTCTTCACCACCTTGTTCTTGCTGTTCACGACGCTCTCGAGCAAGAGCACGTGTTGATTTACCACCTTCGCGAACGCGTTGAGCGTCCAACAGGAGCTCATGGAATCCATGCTCAATGCAATTGCTCCAGTAGTCAATCCCTTGCTGGCTTTCATCGAGTGCTTGTGCGAGGCGAGTCGTCCTTGCATCGGCATGCTTTCTCTTCCGTTCGTTTTCGATGTAGGTGTCGTGGAAGATTTGATTCTCATCGTGCAGTTGAACCATGGCCTGATGTGCCTTGTCCGCTGTTTCGAGAAGTTGTTTGGCCTTTTCTCTCACTTCTTTCATTTTGTTGATTTCAGCAAACTTCTCTTTGCGAGAATCGACCCACTCCTCGTGCTCTCGAATGAGATTCTTCATCTCGTTCAATGTTGTTCGTTCATCGACGTGTGTACCCCAGTTGGTTTGGAGTGATAGGTCCAAGGCATCTAGGCGTTGTTGCAAACGATCCTTCGCCCACTCAGGTTCTGGGACTGTATCTCCCTTTTGCTTTGGAATCGATTCACGGATGGCGTTGGCTTCGATGAAGAGTTTCTTTGCTTTTGCTTGCGCATCGTTTCTCTCTTTTTTCAGTGAAGCGACCTTCTTGTTGACATCATCCCGCTTCGCCTTTGCAGAGCGGGCCATAGCCGCTGCTTCGGTGAGTTCATCGCTACGAGCATCAAGTTGATCCGGTATCTCTGCAGCAAGCCGTTCTCTGCGGTGAAGGATGGCTTTGCCTAGAAACTCTGGAGTGATGGCCAAGAGCTCCTCAGGCGTCATGTATTCGCCCCACCCTGCAACCACCAATAAACCTCCCGTCATGTCTTTGTTCAACACCATGCTCAAAAACCTCCATTGTTTGAGGAAGAATATGGAGCAGCGTGGTTGTCGTGTACAAGCCACTGTTCTGGTTGTCATGCTCCTCTGTGGGATGCTGACAATCCCATCTGCACAAGCAAACGGCCCTGTCGATGTTCAATTCGTTGGTGTCAATTCACTTACCTACTCTGGAGCCGATGAAAACGCTGTATTGACCTCAAATACAACGGTTCGTCAGGGTGATCGTCTCCATCTCGAAATTCCCGTGGAAAACGTTGGAGCCAGTGCTCAAACGGCATCCATTACGGTCGAAGTTCGTCAAGCCACATGGAACGAAACTGTGTTCTTCGAGGGCGTTTCCATCGATGCGATGACCACTGAAGTTCTGGTCTATCTTTCATCCA
>JBMYNT010000100.1:0-2346 GCA_049598575.1 Candidatus Poseidoniaceae archaeon
TCCTCATGGTTGAGAAGATCGAAGAGATTGTTGCTCGACAAACCGAAGCCATCTCCAACCTCCAAATCGACAAGATCACCGTTTGGGATTCAGGCAACGGAGGCGAAGGTGGAAGCACTGCAAACTTCGTATCTTCCTTGATTCGCTCACTACCTCCTGTCCATGATGTAGCCAAGATGGCTGGTGTTGATCTACCAGACTACCTCGGTTCCATGAAGGAAGAATGAATCCGTCAAATTGAAACCTATCGCAAAACGATAGGATGACCCAGAATACAGGGGTTGATTTGATAGCCGAATGGATATGCAGAGGTTCATGGCAAGTGATTTGGAGATTGCTCGTGCTGCGAAACTTGAACCCATTGAGACCATTGCATGGAAATTAGGCATCCCTTCTGGCGAACTGATTCCTCATGGACAATACATGGCAAAACTAAGCTGGGAAGGTATGAAACAACGTTTTGATTCTGCCAAAGGGAATCTTATCCTCGTCACCTCGGTCAATCCTACACCCTTTGGTGAAGGCAAAACGGTCACAACCATCGGATTGACGCAGGCCTTGTGCCATATCGGCAAGAATGCGACGTGTGTCATCCGTGAACCATCGATGGGACCTGTGTTTGGAATCAAAGGCGGTGCAGCAGGTGGAGGACAATCACAAGTACTTCCAATGGAAGAAATCAATCTCCACTTCACTGGAGACCTTCATGCAGTAACATCTGCACACAACCTCCTCTCGTCCCTGATTGACAACCACATCAAACATGGAAACGCATGCAACATCGATACAAACCGTGTGTTTTGGCCAAGAGTGGTAGATTTGAACGACCGTTCGTTGCGAGAGGTTGTCATCGGTTTAGGTGGTCCCGCCAACGGCCATGTGCGACAGGATCGCTTCGACATCACAGCAGCATCTGAAATCATGGCGATTCTCGTCCTTGCGAGAGATTATGCTGACTTACGTAAGCGGCTGGGTGATATTGTCATCGCTGAATCGATCGAAGGACATCCCATCAAGGCAGAACAAATCGAAGCAGCAGGAGCGATGGCTTTGCTTCTTCGAAACGCATTCCTACCAAATCTTGTACAGACATTGGAAGGAAATCCAGCATTTATCCATGGAGGTCCTTTTGCCAACATCGCCCACGGAAATTCATCCATTGTAGCGGACCGAATCGCATTGTCATGTGCCGACTATGTTGTCACAGAAGCAGGATTTGGCAGTGACATGGGTGCTGAAAAATTCATGCATATCAAAGCCAACACCTCAGGGAAAGCCCCTGATTGTGTTGTGATGAATGTAACAGTTCGCTCAATGAAGTTGCATGGTAAAGCGTTTGGAGAACGTGGAGGATATCGGCCTTCAAAAGAAGAACTTGAGACAGAAAATGTCCAGGCCGTTATTGCAGGAGCAACATCGAACCTCGATCGTCACATCAAGAATATGGCAAGATTCGGCGTTCCTGTCGTTGTTTCGATCAACCAATTCATGAGTGATACAGAGGCAGAACTGGAAGCGATTGAAACAGCTGCACGTGCAAGCGGTGCTGCTCGTGTTTGTCGGACGGAAGTTCACGCGAAAGGTGGGGGAGGAGGAGCAGACCTTGCTCATGCTGTTGTTGAGGCCATTCACGATCACGTTGCTGCTGGACGACCGTTCCTGCCACTCGTGGCTCCAAATGATGCTATTGAAGACAAGGTCAACGCCATTGCAACACGCATGTATGGAGCCAACAGTGTTCAGATTGAAGCAGCAGCCAAGCGCCAATTGAAGAAAATACAAGATTGGGGATATGGTTCGTTACCAGTGTGCATGGCAAAGACACAGTATTCGTTTTCACACGATGCGGGAATGCTTGGAGCTCCGAGTGGATTCGACTTACCTGTTCGAGAATTCCGTTTGAATGCAGGAGCAGGATTTGTTGTCGCCATCCTCGGTTCAATGATGACAATGCCAGGGCTTCCAAAACGACCTGCAGCCAACGATATGGATATGGATGAGGACGGACACCTCAAGGGTGTTTTCGGGTGAACATCGATGCATATTCTCAATCAGGGCGAGAACCATTGGAAACTTCGGATTGAATCTGAAGATGACTTGTGGGTCCTTGCTCGACTCGCAAGCAATGGGCGTCATCTCGCGATGCTCGGAGAGCGTCGTGATACAACAACAGCAGAATCTGGTTCACGAGCAAAAGCCGCTGAACGAAAGAAAATGTGGATTGAATTACGAATCCTATCAACAGAGTATCAGTCTTACTCAGACATCCTTCGTGTGCATGGAACAATTGTACAAGCTCCGATGGACATTGGATCGCATCATACACATCTTATCGAGGTGGGAGAT
>JBMYNT010000101.1:0-1986 GCA_049598575.1 Candidatus Poseidoniaceae archaeon
ATCTTCATGCGAACCTCGAGTAATCGCTCGCTAAGTGAACTTAAATCAAGTGTATCAATTAAATCATTTATCTCTCTGACTTCTTTCGAACCGTTCATGTGGTTCTGAAGATCCATACGAAGAGCATCCAATGCTCGCAGCAGCCGTTTCACGCCAACTTTGCCCTCTGGAATGACAAGATTGCTCTCTTCTTCTAAATCCTCAATCATCTCGTCAACTGTACCCATTAGAGCAGAGAAACTGTTTTCTTCAGAATCTTGTCTTGAAAGAAAATCGTCTTCCATCGTCTGTGGCTATTCGACGACTCCACATTAAGTGCACCCTCTCATCATTTGGCCAATACTCATGTAATTATAGTCCTTCAAATTCGGTGTGGTATGGTGGATTTCAACGACTATGGAGATACAGACTCCGTTCGTTGGAGCATGGCCACGCTTACCATCATCGGCGTTTCGTCATTCCTGTTGTTGTTTGTGTGGGATGTGCCTTCACTGCTTGAAACGACAGGAAACTCACTTGCCCAAGGTCCTGCTGATGTTCTCATGGCTATGTGGCATCTCGCTTGTTTATTGTTGGGATTGCGTGCTATCGCCTTCATGTACTTAATGAAGAGTGGACACATGATTGTACGAGATCATGCGAAGAAAGAGGACGTTCTCATCCATCCACTCGGCATCAAAAAATTCGTCACATTCAGTAGTTGGACATTGATTTTGAACGTCATGTACTTCTTCTTTGCAACAATCGGTTCGTTCTTTCTCCTTGCAGCTACAAATCTTCCATCAAACTTGGCTCAACTTCTAGCCAGTGTTTTCGTTACTGCTTTGGGAGCGTCTTTCCTGACCTCAACAGTTGTCCGGTATGTCATCTTGCCAGGGAATAACAGTGATGAAGAACATCACAAACGTCAGTTCTGGTTTCATAATCAAATGATGCACAATTTCTGCACAATTTTCCTCGTCATCGAAATCTTGCTCACGTCTCCACAACTTGAGTTTGTCTACATGTTGTTTGGAATCCTTATTGGCCTGGCGTATGCTCTTTTTGCATTCCCATTCGCAGCATTTGGTGGAGGTTACTATTGCTATTCGTTCATCGATCCACGATTGGAAAAAGCGCCTTTGTTCATAACAATGCTTGCTTTGGCAATCTCCCTATCATACGTTGGTGTATGGTTTGTTTCCGAGTTAATGTTATTCAACATCTTCATTGGTGGCTCCTTATTGATTGCTTGGTGCTCGCAAATCGTTCAATTTAGGCCTCTAAACGGTTGACTGAGTGGTGGACGTGCCGAGATTTGAACTCGGGGCCTCTACCATGCCAAGGTAGCGATCTTCCAACTGATCTACACGCCCATTTGGGTGCTTACGCAAACTTGGCCACCGGGATACCGATGATAAGCATTCCCAAACCAACACCTATGAAGAGGATACGTGAGCCATGACCATGCCGGGAAAGACATCAGGCCTTCTCGCTGATACACCTGAACCAGATCAGGAACCATACATCCCAGAAGGCTCTGTTGAAGAGGTCATTCAAACTCTTTCAGGTGTTCTTGATGCAGTCTTTCGACCATGGGTTGCCGATCGTTTCACACTGGAATGGCTTGAAGTCACCGATGACCGATTGGGGATGACTCGCTTTGATGAAGGAAGCAATGAATTGGTTCGAAGGAGAAAACTTCGACTCGATCCAGGACCAATTACGATTGGATTGCATCCTGCACTTTTGCAGGATGAAGCACTGTACAAGCATACATTCGTTCACGAACTACTGCATGCAGCTGGACTAACCATTCATTCCAAACAGCATGATAAGTTGGTTTCACAAATTGCTCCCGCACCATCACTGAAAGAATCACCACTTCTTCAGAAAATGCGAGATGCAGTGCTTGGAAATCAAACAGTTCAATCGTGGACATGTGGCCACTGTGGCTTCGAATGGAAGCGACGAACAGTGCGCAAACCACGTCGATGTGTGAAGTGT
>JBMYNT010000102.1:0-1935 GCA_049598575.1 Candidatus Poseidoniaceae archaeon
AAGGAAGAACTATGCAAGGGAAATCCACGCCACTTCGTGGTTTGTTTCTCATTGCGATGATGGTATCAATTTCTTTCGCAGGTTGCCTCGGGGCGCTCGATACAACCGTACAACCTCGGGCCTCACTCGAGGCTTACCCTCTCTTAATTCAAGAAGGAGAAATGGTCACGTTTGATGCTCGAGATTCCGATGCAATCGAAGGCATCATCACGGCCTACCGATGGGATTTCGGAGATGGTGAAAAATCCGAAACCGTCACTGGATTTACCTCTCACATCTACGATGTGTTCGGAGCATACACGGTCTCACTTGAGGTTGAAAACGACCAAGGAGGGATTGATGAAGCCATTACCATCATCATCGTCAACGGTGTACCGACAATTGATTTGACATTCCCCGAGAATCCACGAGCCGGCGATGCTGTTCTCCTCGATGCATCGGGGTCAACCGATCCAGAGTCTGCTGAACTTGCTTTCAGTTGGGACCTGGATTGGGGTGTTGATTCAGACGGCGACGGAGATGGTCGAAATGATGTTGACTCTACGGAGCCACAAACCCTCCTACCAACGAACACTAGTGGCATTTACGTCGGCTCTTTAACCATCGATGATGGCCAAGGAGGCGTCGTTACAGAAGTTTTCGAAGTCAATGTGAGTGCGCGACAATTCAACATTGAGTGGAAAGAAAAAGTCATTCAGCAATCTTGGTCCGACTACTTGGATGAAGGAGAGGAATGGACGGAAGAAATCCTTCCAGGCCAACAAGGCCGTATCCTCTCGTTTGAAGCCGTTCTTGAGCTTGAAAACGATGTGATCCAACCGTACGATAACTTCTCACTCATCATTTCCATTCCTGGTGATGGATTCAAGGAAGAAGCTGAAACCGAGGGCGGTAACATCACTCAGTCTGAAAACGCCAAGGCAACGATCACAGCGAACGATTTGAATTCTCGAGGTCTTGACGAGGTTCTTGAAGCCGACTCGGAAGAAATGGTTATGCAAATGCTACTTGACCGGCCAGGACAGAACTTTGGTCAAAGCCCATGGGCATTGTTTGTCCGAGCCTTGCAAACGAATCCAGATTCGACCATCGATATTCTGCCCGACCCTGATCCTGGCAACGATTGGACACTGACGTTGCGTATTGTCGTTCACGAACCTGTCATCACAGAAATTGCATTTGAGTAGATTTCAACGAAAAGGGTTTGAATGGCCGATGGTTGGGAGGATTGAGTGGCATGGTTGAATCCGTCGAAATCAGTCGAGTCAATATCCGAGACACCCTCTCTCTTGACCTTTCAGTTTGGATGAATCATCCAGATGACATGGACTTCCGTCCTTCGCTTTCATGCAAAGATAAGATGTTCACCATCTCCTCAATCACATCTGGAGAAGCACTGGCAAGTGTGGAACTGGATGATGAACAAATGCAGGCCCTTGAAGCGTCACTTACCGCTGAACTTCGTGTCAAATTCCAAGTTCACGGGATGCATGGTCGTTTGAACAAGATTGCTCCAATCATTGCTGATGGAAAAGCCAAGAAATTGGCGACGGCCAATTGGAAGACCGTTCAACCGGTCAATATGGAATAGGGAATTCCCCCATTTGTTTGATAAGCGTAAACGCAAACATTTGCGTTTATGTCTCCAAGAAGACTGGGCAAAGGCTCCCAGAAAAAGGCACGCTTCGAACGACTGAAACAAGAAATAATGCGGTTTGTGACAGCAAATCCAGGGTGTTCAGCCCAATCGATTGTTGCGAATTTATCCCACGATCGAACGATGCGAAACCATGGACTGACTCCTCGAAAAGTTGGTTTCTTTATTCCAAGACATCTTGCAGATCGATTGACATGGTGGCAAGATCACCGCGCAGGTCGCAGGGTGTATGGCTGTCTTGAAGTTGAGGAAACCGATTGATGAATCTCGCAATGCAG
>JBMYNT010000103.1:0-1597 GCA_049598575.1 Candidatus Poseidoniaceae archaeon
TGTGACCATGCATTCTGATGAAACGCTCGAAGCGGTACGCAAACATCCCGAACTTGACAAATACCAATGGCCACCGCATCTTGAATTCAGGTGAAGGCATGAACCTCAAGCAAATCGCTGAGTTCGTCAAAATCGAACATACGCTGTTTTCGCTACCGTTCGTTCTCATCGGTTACATCATCGCTGTTGAACAATTTGATCATGGCTATGGCATTGACATTCTGTGGATTTTGTTGGCTGCTGTTGGCGCACGTGGACTTGCGATGACCTTGAACCGGATCATCGACCGAGACATTGACGCTGCAAACCCTCGAACACAAGGGCGACATCTCGCATCAGGCACAATGAGCATGCAAACGGCTTGGATACTTTCAGCCGTGTTCTTGTTGATGCTCCTCGTCAGTGCTGGCTTGCTCAACGAAGTTGCCTTGATGATGGCCTGGCTGCCTGTGCTTGCTTTCGTCATCTATCCATACATGAAGCGCTTTACCTGGTTGTGCCATTTCTGGCTCGGTTTGTGTCTGGGACTTGCTCCTGCGGGAGCATGGGTAGCCATTGCTGCAGATACGCATGGATGGGCAGCCATCACAGGTCTATTCGATACGCAAACTGAGTTCCTCTGGGCACCAACCATCTTACCCATTTCACTCGGTGTAGCACTCTGGATCGCAGCCTTCGACATCAACTATGCACGAATGGATGTCGAAAGCGACCGTGAGCAAGGCATCCACTCCTTCCCATCGAAATTTGGCGAACGAGCAACAACACGAACAACAATACAACTCTCCCTCCTGTGGTTTGCTTGTTTTGCTTTCTCCGACCCGATTGACAGTATTTATTTCCTCACAGCATCGGGTTTGATGGCCGTTGCAAACATCTATGTCGTCCTGAAAAAGGACAGTTTTTCCGACTTCCAAACCACGCTCTTCCGTGTGTCCATGCTCACCGGATGGGTTCTCCTCGCCTCGCTCATCGTAGGCTTTGCAGTTGATGTTCCAACTGGCTTGGAAGATTGATTGCTTTCAGCAGCAACCATGATCACGAAGTGGAGCTGAAACGAATTCGACCTTGTCGACATCCCGAATATCGTTCAATTTCTCCATTGCACTACGCAAGGATTTCGCCGTTCCACTCAACTGTAATGTGTCAACGCATGAGTGACTTTTTGTCAGACAATTGTGATGAAATGAAAACACTTCAAGCTCGTGTGAATGACGCAATTCCATCAGTTTACTTTCGATTCCATGCTGATAATAGATGATCATCGTTCCTTCCAGAACAATCTCGTTGTCCATGGTTTCAATCGACCCACGTTGCTTTGCTTCCGCAAAATGCAAACTCGCATCCCTCAAGAAAAGACTTCGATTTGAATAACCCGAATCTTGAATCAACCTCGATAATTGATCTGCAAATGCATCATCTGTACTGAACGATAGGACACGACTCATATCATTACGACTGAACCAAAATTAATAACAGTTTTCAAATATGTATTAACTAAGGAGAATGCATGTCTTCTGCACCAATCCTGTACGCTGGACTCACCCTGATTGTAGCCTTAATCGCTGGACTACTCCCTGTTTTTTCGAAAATGAAA
>JBMYNT010000104.1:0-1041 GCA_049598575.1 Candidatus Poseidoniaceae archaeon
ATTTACTCCATTCTGTTGACACCACTCTTCGCGCATGTGCGTAAGAATCCAGAAGGGAAGATGGTCAAGGCGACGCGTCACCTGCTCAACGCTCGCCACAACCTCGGCCTTCTCCTGCTCCCGCCGCTCATCCTCGCCGTGAGCAACGTGCTGTTCAAACCGTGGGGATTTGGTGAAGTGGGAGTGTGGTGGGAATTCCCACGATACATGCTCTACTTCCTCTTTGGCTACCTGATGATCGCAGCCAAGGAGGACTACTTTCCAGCCATTGACCGAATTCGCACCCCCGTCACCATCATCACGCCCATCTTGGCCATCGTTTGGTTCTTGAGTACTGAGATGTTCGCAACACCGCAGATTTACGAAGGTGGTTGGGCGAACAAAGGGTACAGTGCCTTTGGACTCGAGCCCATCATTGCTGCGCTTATCCAATCCTTCCATGCGTGGTTTTGGTGCCTCCTGGTGTTCAGTTGGGCGTCCAAACTCCTCAACAAACCGAGCAAACGGCTCGCATACCTCAACGAGGCGGTCTATCCCACCTACATCGTTCACATGCATTTGACGTTCCTTCCCATTGCCTTCTTTGCCCTCATCGGCATGGGATATTACATCTCGATGGTCATCGGCACCATGGTGGTCTTCGTGGGCGTGATGGTGTGCTTTGAGATTGCCCGACGTGCGTCACTCTTCCGTCCGCTGTTCGGCATTAAAGGTGGCAAGGATGAAGTGAACAAGTTGTATCCTTACAACAAAACCGATGAGCGAGGTGTCCGCATCGTGTTATCCTTGGCGTTCAACGCCCTCGCCGTGGGCATGATTCTCATGCTGCTCGTATGGATCATTGGAGCGGATGTTCTTGCCGGTTGAGAGAGAACGAACAGTCGGCACCCAATCACTTGGTTGACGCTGGGCCCAATGCTCTGCAGTGAGCCTTGCGAGCGAAGGGCGTGGCAAAGCGGCCACGTCTCTCAACGAAAAAAGGCAAAGTGGACGCTGGGGGATTTGAACCCCCGGCCTTCTGGTTGCAAACCAGACGCTCTT
>JBMYNT010000105.1:0-654 GCA_049598575.1 Candidatus Poseidoniaceae archaeon
TTGCCAGGTGGCATCGTCGAGTGGGACGTAGCCAACTTCAGAGATCACAGCCGTTCCGTCGCCCGAGAACGCCCAGTGGAGGAAGGAGGAAACAACCTCCCACTTGTCGTTGTTCACGTTCATGAACAGTGGGCGAGAGAGCGGCGAATACGATCCGTCTCGAACAGTGTTTGCGTTGGGTGCAACGGCCTCTTCTGGTGCGTCTGCGACGCCGTGGGTCATGTTATCCACAATCGGTGCAGCACTGAGCGTGGCTTGGTTCTCGGCGTAGTAGGCAAAGCCAAAGTAGCCAATGGCGGCCTCGTCGCCGGTGATGGTGTTCACCAGGACGTTGTCGTCAGAGGACTGTGTGCCCGTGCGGAATCCTGCAGCGGCTTCGTCCAAGACTTCTTCGAAGAAGTACTCGTAGGTACCAGAAGCTGCATCAGGGTAAGCAAGAACAATCTCGGCATCTGCGCAACCTGCGTCAAGTTCTGACCACTTGTGGGTCGTGTCGTCGCCGTCGCCGTTGGGCGTGATTGAAGACATGTCAAGGCCCGCAGCCGTCAATTCGGCGCTGGTCTCAGCAGAGAACATCCAGCGAAGTTGACCGACGCTCAAGCCACCGAGGGTGCTCACACAGGTCTCTGCGGCGCTTCCCTTCTTCATGACCAC
>JBMYNT010000106.1:0-627 GCA_049598575.1 Candidatus Poseidoniaceae archaeon
ATTTGGGACGAAAATGCTCCTCCGCCAGATTCTACCATTACCCAGCCCATGGCCGATTGCCGTGAACTGAGGATATAACCCCATGTTTCAATGAGGCAATATAGACAGATTGATGATACGATGCGTGTTCTGTCGAGCATGGATGTGATGCTCATTGTGTTCTGTATGGCAGCGACACTTCTTGCAGCAGCACTCACTGTTCCTGCTGGATTTGGTCTTGCGACCATGCTAACGCCAGTTATGCTTCTGTGGCTTGAACCACATCTTGCCATTGCAGCAGTAGCAGTGGTTCATGCAGCCCACAATGGATGGAAACTTCTCCTTCTGAAAACCGATGTTGATTTTGCAGCGGTGAAACGCTACGGTTGGGCAATGGTCCTTGGTGCATTGATTGGTGCTTCACTTAGCACGAGCATCAATCCGCAACCACTTCTCATCGTTGTTGGTGTTGCATTGATTCTTCTTCCAATCCTTTCGATTTCTGAGCGTTGGATCAACTATCGCCTCCCTGAGGCTGAAGACCGTTGGGGAGGATTTGGTTCAGGATTCATGGGCGGGTTAACCGGTCATCAAGGTGCATTACGGGCCATGTTTCTTCAACGACGCTTGCCGGAAAAATCTGCCTAT
>JBMYNT010000107.1:0-586 GCA_049598575.1 Candidatus Poseidoniaceae archaeon
CAGGAACTGGAATGGTTGATCCTTCGATCTTGTCGGTCAAACCTGCGAAGTATTCGAACGTCCATGCTCCATATCGGATTTCAGACAGGGCTTCTCGGAAGGTCTTGCCGTTGTTGCTGCTTTCAATGGCTGCAAGCGCCTTTGCGTTGGCATAGGTTGCTTGTGCCATACGGTTGAGCATTCGACCGCGTTCTGCTGGATCCATTGCACTCCAACTCTTGTCAGCAAAGGCTGCTTTTGATGCAGCAACACAGCGGTTGACATCGTCAATGGTTGCTTTCGGTGTTGTTGCAATCGTTTCGCCCGTTGCTGGGTTCAGAACATTGTGTGTGTTGTTATCCGATGATGCGCACCATTGGCCATCAATGTACATCTGCTTCTCGTCCATGTTCTTTCCACATCGATGAGACTCATGAGCGATTCGGTGGATTCTTTTGGTTGGAAAGAACGATTCAATCGTTGCATTAGACCCAATAGACTCATGAGGTGAATGCTTCAACAAGCATCATGGTCGAGCGTGTTGGTCTTGCAGCAGAATCTGCAAGGACGATGAGTCAAGTCGCACCTCGTCTTCTGATTCTAGCTG
>JBMYNT010000108.1:0-577 GCA_049598575.1 Candidatus Poseidoniaceae archaeon
TTCACGCCCTTGAGCACGATCGACTGGTTGGCGGTGGCACAACCGCGCGCGTCGACCTTGGCACCGGACAGGCTGTTCGGGCAGGCATCGCTGCCGTCGACCACGCCGTCACCATCGCTGTCGCGTTCGCAGCCGCGTGCATCCACCTGGCGACCCGCTGGGGTGCCCGGGCAGGCGTCGCTGCTGTCGATGACGCCGTCGCCATCGCGATCCAGCTCACAGCCATCGCTGCCGACCTGGATGCCGCTGGCGGTACTCGGGCAGGCATCTTTGCTGTCCAGCACGCCGTCGCCATCGCTGTCCGGTTCGCAGCCGCTGGCATCGACCGGGGCGCCGGCCGGGGTGGCCGGGCACTGGTCGGCGCTGTCGAGCACGCCATCACCATCGCTATCGAGCTCGCAGCCGCGGTTGTCCACGCTGCGGCCCGCCGGGGTGTTGGGGCAGCTGTCGGCCGGATCATTGATGCCGTCGCCATCGCTGTCCACCGGGGTCGGTTCACCCAGCGGGATCTGCAGGCCGAGGCTCGCGTACCAGTCGTTGAGGCTGTTTTCGGTGGGCACCGAATCGTCATCGGCGA
>JBMYNT010000109.1:0-548 GCA_049598575.1 Candidatus Poseidoniaceae archaeon
CAGCTCGACACCCAAAGCGGCAACGACAACGACGGCGACGGGATCCCCAACGACCTCGACAACGATGACGACAACGACGGCATCGTCGACGACTTGGACGACAACCCGATGGACCACGACAACGACGGTGTCCCCGACTCTGAGGACAACGACGACGACGGCGACGGCATTGACGACGAGACCGAAGTGAACGACGGCGACCCGAACACCGACATTTACGACCACGACAACGACGGCATCAACGACGCCGTTGACCTGGACCGTGACAACGACGGCATCGACAACCGCAACGACCTCTCGGAGACTGGCGAAGACCTGTCCCGTGACCACGACAACGACGGCATGAACGACGGTGTGGACGACGACGACGACAACGACGGCCTGTCCGACTGGTTCGAGCAGAACGACGGCAACCCGATGACGGGTCAATTCGACCACGACAACGACGGCACCGACAACATGGACGACGCTGACGACGACGGCGACGGCATCCTCGACGAACTCGAGATTTGAGGCCAACGCTTCGCTTGCAGCACATCACCGGCGCG
>JBMYNT010000110.1:0-537 GCA_049598575.1 Candidatus Poseidoniaceae archaeon
CTTGTTGACCTTGCTGGCCCTGTTGACCTTGCTGGCCTTGTTGACCTTGCTGGCCTTGTTGACCTTGCTGCTGACCCTGTCCTTGACCTTGTCCTTGACCTTGTCCCTGACCTTGTCCTTGACCTTGTCCTTGACCTTGACCCTGGCCTTCGCCAGGTTGGCCTTGTCCATTGTCTTCAGAGCCGCCACCGCCCTCGGTGCCACCATCGCCAGATCCTGCATTGGACTCCTGGAAGTCAGGGTCGTATGCGTCTGGGATACCGTCACCATCTGAGTCGCTGTATTCACCGTCGTTAGGGTCGGTTGGGTATTGATCGACACTGTCGTTCTTACCATCACCGTCTGTGTCGGCGTTGTTCGGGTTTGTACCCTGAGCGTACTCTTGGGCGTTGGTCAGACCATCACCATCTGGATCACCATTGGCGTCTCCGCCATTGGTTGGTGAGAGACCATTGTTGACCTCCCATCCATCTGGTAGACCGTCACCATCGCTGTCGGCGTTGTTCATGTTTGTGCCTTGACTCTGTTCTTCAGCGT